>JBFMFL010000119.1:0-19101 GCA_040752145.1 Gemmatimonadota bacterium | reverse complement strand
GGCGGGCGGCGGCGGAGGCGCGGCGGACCAGGCGGGTGGCGGCCCAGGCGAGGAGGAGGAGCACGCTCCCCTTGAGGGCGGCGTCCAGCAGGAGCAGCGCGAGCGCGGAGATCGTCATTCCTCGCCTCCTTCCCTGCGGCGGGCTTCCTCGATCAGCCGGGCCATGCGGTCCAGCTCGGCGGCGGAGGGCCTGGCGTCCTCCAGCAGCGCGTTGACCACCTGCTCGCTGCTCCCGTTGAAGAAGGTGCGCACCAGGTGCCGGAGCGCGCTGCTCCGGGCCCGGCCCCGCGGCGTGGTGGGCAGGTAGACGTAGCGCTTGCCGTCCTGCTCGTGCGAGAGCAGCCCCTTCTCCTCCAGCAGCCGGAGCGCAGCGCGCACCGCCGAGTAGGTGGGCGGATCCGGGAGGTCGTCCATCACCTCGGCGGCGGCCGCGCGGCCGCGCCGGTAGATGATGTCCATGATCTGGCGCTCGCGGCGGCTCAGGTCGGAGGGGAGCGTCGGCATGCGGCGGGGAGGACCGGAGGTGGCGGGCCCATGTGCGGATTTTTCCGCACATGCTGAATATTCAGCACATCCCGCCCAGCGTCAAGGATCTTGTTTCCGCGAAATGGACGGGGCCCGTGGACACGCCGCCGGGTCACGCCTTGCGACGCAGTGCTCCCCCTCTCCCGCTTGCGGGGGAGGGGGCCTGCCGTCGCGTGAGGGATTTCGGCCCGAAGGGGCGAGACCCGGCGGGGCAGTTTCCGCCGGGGCTCGACTCCGTTACGCACAGTTGTATCGTGCGTTACGGAGCCGCAGCCCGACCCCGGCGCCAGCCGGGGGCACGCCCGAACCCGCAGTTCAAAGCCGTTCCTCCCGCGTCAGACCTTCCGCTCCTCCGGAATCAGCGACTTGTGGATGCCGACGGCCGCGCGCACCCCCTCGGACGCGGCGCGGATGGCGAGCCGGGAGCCCGGGATGATGTCGCCGGCCGCGTACACGCCGGGAACGGTGGTCTCGTGGTTCCTGTCCACCTCCAGGATCCCCTCGTCGTCGGCCTCGCACCCCAGGTCGGCGGCCAGCGTGGAGCCCGGCCCGCTGGCGATGTGCACGAACATGGCGTCCAGCTCCAGCGTCCCGCCGTCGTGGAACACCACCCGCTGGATGCACCCGGCGTCGCCCTCCAGCCGGTCGATCACCTCGGTGACGACGGGGATGTCGAAGCGCTCCAGCGCCTCCCGCGACTTCTCCGGCAGCTCGGGCGGGTGCCCGTGGGTGAGCAGCACCAGGCGGTCCGTCCAGGTGAGCATGTAGGTGCAGAAGGCGGCGATCTGCCGCCCCCACCCGAGCACGCCCACCCGCATGTCCGCCACGCCGGGGCCGTCGCAGTCCGGGCAGTGCCAGATGCTCTTGCCGTACAGCTCCTCGAAGCCGGGGATCTCCGGGAGGATGTCCTTGAGGCCGGTGCAGAGCAGGACCCGCCGGGCGCGCAGCTCGACGCCGTCCGAAAGGGTGACGCGGAAGTCGTCCTCCCGCCCCTCCACCGCCTCCACCATGGCCGCGCGGATCTCCGAGCCCGCGGCGAGCGCCTGCTCCCGCAGCCGGCGGCGCAGCTCGTACGGCGCCACGTCGTCCAAACCCGGGTAGCCGTGCACCGCCCAGGTCTCGGCGTTGCGGGGGTCGCCGGCGTCCACCACGATGGCGCGGCGGCGGTAGCGCGCCAGCCACAGCCCGGCCGAGAGCCCGGCGGGTCCGCCGCCGATGACCACCACGTCGTACGCTTCCTGCTGCGGCTCCATCCGGGCTCCAGGTGTTTCCGGTGAACGTCGGCTCGGAGCCGGCGTCCCGTGCAAGCCGCGCGCCGACCCCGCGGGGCTGGCGCGCCGCGGCCCGCCGCCCCAAGATGGGGGATCCACGACTACATGCGGCGGCTCCGCGCGGCGGGGGGAGGAACGTTGATCCGGGCGCTGGTCTTCGACTTCGACGGGCTGGTCTTCGACAGCGAGACGCACGAGTACGCCGTGATCCGGGAGATCTTCCGGGAGCACGGCGCCGAGCTGCCGCTGGAGGTGTGGGGGACGTGCGTCGGCACGCACTCCGGGGCCTTCGACGCCCACGCCTACCTGGAGGCGTGCGTGGGCCGCGCGCTGGACCGGGAGCGGATCGCCCGGCTGCGGCGGGAGCGCTTCCTGGCGCGCATCGAGCGGGAGGGGGCGCTCGCCGGGGTGGAGGCGTGCCTGGACGCGGCGCGGGCGCTGGGGCTGCGCGTGGGGCTGGCGTCCAGCTCGCGCCGGGAGTGGGTGGTGGGGCAGCTGTCGCGGCTGGGGCTCCTCCCCTGCTTCGAGGCCGTCCGCACCGCCGACGACGTGGCCCGCGTCAAGCCGGACCCGGAGCTGTACGTGAGCGTGCTGGACGCGCTCGGCGTCCCTCCCGCGGAGGCGGTGGCCTTCGAGGACTCGCCCAACGGCGCGCTGGCGGCCCGGCGCGCGGGGATGCGCGTGGTGGTGGTCCCCAACCCCGTGACCGCCGCGCTCCCGTTCGGCGAGCACGACCTGCGGCTGGAGTCGCTGGAGGTGGAGCTCGCGGCGCTCCTCGCGCGCCTGGCGGAGTCGGGGGATGCCCCGGCCGCCCCCTGACCGGATGCGTTTCTTCGTCCGATCCCGAACCCGTTCCGTCCTCACCCGGAGGTGTCCGTGAGCGCCCTGCACCGTCTGGCCGGTCTCGCCCTGGTCCCCCTCGCCGCCGCGTGCGCAGCGTCCGCCCCCGCGGGCGGAGCCGCGCCGGCGCCGACGCCCCTCCCCGCCGCCGCGCCCGCTCCCCAGCCGCTCCCGGCCGGGCTCTCGCCGCGCGACGAGGACGCGCGCATCCGCGAGATCGTCGCCGCGTCCTCCGCCGCGCGCGTGGAGCGCGACATCCGCACGCTGGTGGGCTTCGGCACGCGGCACACCATGTCCGACACGCTGTCGCGGACGCGCGGGATCGGCGCGGCGCGGCGCTGGATCTTCGCCGAGTTCCAGCGCATCTCCCAGCAGTGCGGCGGGTGCCTGGAGGTCATGTACCAGTCGGACGTCGTCAAGGGCGGCACGCACCCGCGCATCCCCGACGACGTCAACGTGGTCAACGTCGTCGCCATCCTGCGCGGGCAGCGGGAGCCCAACCGCTTCGTCGTCATGAGCGGCGACATCGACTCGCGGGTCACGGACGTGCTCAACGCCACCGCCGAGTCGCCGGGCGCCAACGACAACGCCTCCGGGATCGCGGGGACGCTGGAGGCGGCGCGGCTGCTGTCGCGCTACAAGTTCGACGGCTCCATCGTGTTCGCGGGGCTCTCGGGCGAGGAGCAGGGACTGTTCGGCGGGGCGGGGCTGGCCGCGTACGCCAAGCAGCAGGGGTGGCAGATCACGGGCGTCATCAACAACGACATGATCGGCAACACGCAGGGGATCACCGGGGTGACGGACAACACCACGGCCCGCGTGTTCGCCCCGGGGATCCCGCCCACGGCCACGCGCGCCGAGCTGCAGCGCATCCTCACCACCGGCGGGGAGCTGGACACCCCCTCGCGGCAGCTGGCGCGCTACATCGACCGGGTGGCGGACACGTACTTCCCCAACCTGGACGTGCTGATGATCTACCGGCTGGACCGCTTCGGGCGGGGCGGGCACCACACCCCGTTCTTCAACCAGGGGTACCCGGCGGTGCGGCTGATGGAGACCAACGAGAACTACAACCGCCAGCACCAGGACCTGCGGGTGGAGAACGGCATCCGCTACGGCGACGTGATCGAGGGGGTGGACTTCCCCTACGCCGCCAAGATGACCGCGCTGAACGCCGCCGTGCTGGCCTCCCTCGCCTGGGCGCCGCCCGCGCCGGACAGCGTGGTCATCACCGGCGCGGTGCAGCCCTCCACCACGCTGCGCTGGCGCCCGGTGGCCGCGCCGGACCTGGCCGGCTACCGCGTCTACTGGCGCGAGCCCACGGAGGCGCAGTGGACGCGCTCCCGCTGGGTGGGCAACGTCACCGAGACCACGCTGGAGAACGTGATCATCGACAACTACTTCTTCGGCGTGGCGGCGGTGGACCGCGAGGGGCACGAGAGCCTGGTGGTGTTCCCGACGCCGGGGAGGTAGTGCGGGAGTGCGGGAGTGCGAAAGTAGAACAGCGGTACGGAGTACGAAGTACGCAGTACGCTGAACTGCGGGATGCTGAGCGGGGGGAGCGGCCATGGGGCCGCTCCCCTCTCGCGTTGTGGGACATCATTGGGACAGCGTCCGAGGTGCGTCCGGCGAGCTGTCCTCTCGGGGAGACAGAACGCCCTTGGGTCGGTTGACCCATGCGATAGCGCAACCGATTCGGGTGCATGGACCTCGGACGCACCCCGGAAACAGGCGGCGGCCTTGCTTCCAGGGGGCGCGGCCGGGCGGAGGACGCCCGGGGCGGTGGTCCCACACGACAATCAGTGACAGGATAGATGCCGATGAGTATCCGGACGATGCGGTGGAAGCGGGGAGCGGGCGCGATGGCGGGGCTCCTCGCGCTGGTGGTGGCGGCGGCGTGCAGCGGCGAGGGCGACGGGCCCCTGGGCCCCGGCAACGGCGGCGGGACCCCGCAGCCGGTGGCCAGGGCCGTGGCGACCGTGGAGGTGAGCCCCGGGACGATCGCGCTCCAGGTGAACGAGACGCGGCAGATCTCCGCGACGCCGCTGGCGGCGGACCGGACGCCGCTCACGGACCGGGCGGTGCAGTGGACCAGCAGCGACTCGTCCGTCGCGTTCGTGACGCAGCACGGCACCGTATGGGCGCGGAGCCCGGGCTCGGTGACGCTCACCGCCACGGTGGACGGCAAGCAGGGGCAGGCGGTGGTGGACGTGCTGCCGCCTCCCCCGCCGCCCTCGGTCGCCTACGTGCGGATCACCCCGGGCGACGTCACGCTGACCGAGGACCCGGCGACCTGGCAGCTCGTCGCGAAGACGTACGCCGCGGACGGCGCGGAGCTCTCGGGCCGGCCCATCGCCTGGGCCAGCAGCGACAGCGCGCGCCTCCGGGTACACGACGGGCGGGTGCTGCCGTACGGCTCCGGCACGGTGACGGTGACCGCCAGCAGCGAGGGGAAGCAGGCGCGGGTGCTGGTGACCATCCCCGAGTGGCAGCGGGCCATGCAGCTCAGGGGCGCGGCCGGGCTGCCGCTCCCGGCCACGGTCTCGAACGGGAGCTACGTGGACGACAGGGGGGTCACGCACACCGTGCGGCGCGTGGTGACGGACGGAGCGATGCGGCACTCCTTCACCGGCGGCCGCTACGAGCAGCGCCTCACGGTGCAGACGTACGAGGACGGCGTGCTGGCGGGGACGCAGGCGTACTTCGACCGGGGCACGCTCATGTACGACCTGTGGGAGGGAACGCCCGTCTTCACCTCCACGCTGTACGCCGGCCACACCTTCCGGTCCACGTACGCCGCCGACGGTACGCTGGCGGTCACGCTGCGCATCGGCGGCGAGGGCGCCCCGGCGACCTTTTTGTTCAGGAAGTAGCCGCGCGGCCCGGCACGTAGAAGAACGAGGGGGCGCGGATCCGTCCGCGCCCCCTCGCTCTCGTCCGGCCACCTACGGGACCGCCGCCCTACGGCAGCCCCCAGGCCGCGCGCCTGGCCGCGTACTCGGCGCGGGGGAGCTGCACCAGCGTGGGGGCGGCGGCGGGATCCAGCCAGCGGAGCACCTCGGTGATGGAGGCCTCGTCCATCGCCGTGCAGCCGGCGGTGCCGTGCGCCGGGCCCTTCCACACGTGCAGGAAGATGCAGGAGCCGTCGCCCGGGCGCGTCTCGCCGCCCCAGTTGTGCTCCACCACGGCGCCGAGCTTGTACTGGTCGTCCGACAGCCGCATGCGCTCCACCGTCCCCGTCCAGTCCTTCCGCACCCCGGCGCTGTCCACCACCTGGTTGTAGTACGCCGACTTGACGTCGTCCACGCAGCGGAAGCTCTCGGTGGAGTGGATGTACGGCACGCGGATCCAGCGCACGCTGCTCGCCGACGCGTACCCGAACGCCGAGCCGATGCGGAACACCCCCGCCGGCGCGCGGCCGTCGCCCTCCCGCTTCACCGGGTCGCCGGCAGCGGGGCCCGCCGCGTGCAGCCCCCTCCCCCACCCCATGCCGCTGCGCCCCACCACCACGGCGACCGGCCCGCCCACCGGGCGCCACGCGGCGCCGGGCGCGGCGCGCTCGTAGCGGCGCAGCGTCCCCGGGACGGTGTCCCAGTCCGCGGTGGTCACCACCAGGAGCTGGCGGGCGCCGGTCACGGGAGGGGCCTGCGGCGCGCCGGCCTGGGCGCACAGGGCGGCGGGGCCGCCGAGCAGCGCGGCGAGCGCGAGCAGGGCCGGGAGGGCAAGGGTTCGCATGTGGATCGGGTAGGGTGCGTCGCGGACGGCGGGGCGCGGCCGAAATGGCCTGCCGCCGCCTAGCGCTCGCGCTTCAGCTCGCGGGCGGCGCGGCGCAGCGCCAGCACCACGTCGTCGCCGTAGGCGATCGCCTTGCCGATGCGGATCTCCACGGCGCTGGGGACGGCGTCCTCCAGGTGCTCCAGCGCGCGCCAGATCATCCCGGCCCGGCCCTCGCCCCGCGTGCGCGGGTTGGCGGCGGACCTGCGCTTGGCGGCGCGCGACTCGGCCAGCCACTCGTGCCCCGCCGGCGTCACGTGCACCCACCCGTCGCGCTGGGAGAGCAGACCGCGCTCCAGCAGCGGGCGCGTCACGCGGCCGTCCAAGTGGTCGGCCAGCGCCGGGGAGCCGCGGCGCGCCAGCGACCAGATCAGGTCCTGCTGCGCGTCGCTGAGCGCGGACGACTCCTCCTCGTCCAGCACGGCCTCGCCGGGCGACACCCGGAGCATCACCCGCGCGGCGGCGGTGGGGATCACGTGTCCGTTGCGCACCACCACCAGCTTGAGGGCGCGCAGCGGGCGGAGGACGCGGCCGTCCACCTCGTCCGCGGCGACGGGCTTGCCGGCCGCGAGCAGCTCGCGGAGAAGCTGCTCCTGGTGGGGCTTGAGCGTGGGGTTCGGCATACGATGCGGAGAGGGGAAATCACGACGTCGAGCAAAGTTGGCGATTCCTACCCCGGGTGCGCAAGACGGTTCGCGCCCGAATCGTGGAGAAACCCGCCGGGCTGAAGATTTCTGCCTGCTCGCGTCGGGCATGCCGGGAGCGTTCCGACATGCACCCGGCCCGCGATCTTTACGGCCCTGCGCGGAGAATCGCGCTACTCCCGCACCACCGGCGCGATGCGGTCCTCGTCCGTGTCGATGGCGCGCTCCACCCACAGCACCTCCACGATGGTCCAGAAGAAGATCGTGAGCGGGATGGCGAGGAGGATCCCCAGGAAGCCGAACAGGCTCCCGAAGAACACCAGGGCGAACAGGGTGACGAAGGGGTGGAGCTCCGCGGCCCGCGACATGGCCCACGGGGTGATGATGTTGCTCTCGATCTGCTGGATGGCGAGCGCGGCGAGCGCGGTCCAGAGCGCCTTCTGGGGGTCGTCCAGGAAGGCGACCACGGTGGCGACCCCGCCGCCGAGCCACGGCCCGAGCAGGGGGATGAACTCGGTGAGGCCGGACACCAGCCCCAGGAGCAGGGCGTTGGGAACGCCGATGAGGTAGAAGGCGAGCACGCTGAGCAGGCCCACCGCCACCATCGCGATCAGCGTTCCCTTGAGCCACCCCATCAGCCGCACGCCCAGCAGTTCCAGGATCCGGCGGAAGGCGGGACGGAGGTCGCCCGGCACGACCCGGAGCACCGGGGAAAGCAGCCGCTCGTTGGGCTTGCCGACGGCGAAGAGTCCGCCGAACAGGATCAGGAGCGGGATGAACAGGATCTCCAGGAGCCCGCCCGCCCGCCCGAGCATCCCGCCGCCGCCGCCCCCGGTGGTGAGGAACGCGTCGCGGAGGAAGCCCTGCACGTCCGAGCCCACCAGGTTCACGTTCAGCCCGGTGTTGGCTCGCAGCCAGACCTCGGCGTTCCGGAGCAGCGCTCCCGCCTCCGGCGCCTGCGCCGCGATGCTGCGGAGCTGCGAGACCAGCGCCGGCACTCCGATCCAGAGGAGCGAGCCCAGCGCCCCGACGATCAGCACCCCCAGCCCGGCCGCCACCCACTTCCGCCGCAGCGGCACCGAGCGCACGATGGCGTTCAGGAGCACCGCGAAGATGGCCGCGGCGAAGAGGAGGAGGAGCCCGTGGGTGAGCTTGTCGAAGAAGCGGAAGAGGAGCGCCAGCAAGAACGCCAGTCCGATGGCCTTGTACAGGTGCTCGGGCCGGAGGTACACCGCACCCGGGGGCTCGCGCGGAGCGGCTACGGAGCGCGGCGGGGTGGAGGTCGTGCTCTCCGGCTCCTGCGACGATTCGGGCATGCGTGGGCTCTCCGGGTCCGGGGCGTGGATACGGCACCCCCAGGGGCAAAACCCGCACCACCCTGCCCGCCTCCCCGGAACGGCGAGAGGCCCACCCGCGCGGGTGGGCCCCGTGGCCGGCGGCCGCCGGGCGATATCAGCCCCGCGCCTCGCCCAGGACGCGCGCGACCTCCCTCGCGACCACCCGCGGGTCCACCGGCTTGGCGAGGATCCCCTGCGCCCCGGCCGAGGCCGCCATCTGCGCCATGTCGCCGGCCACCGAGGCGGTGAAGAAGAGCACGGGCACGGCCGCCGTGCGCGGGTCCGTCCGCAGGGCGCGGCACACCGAGAAGCCGTCCATGCGCGGCATGGCGACGTCCAGGAGGACCAGGTCGGGCGGGGACTCCGCGGCGGCGGCCAGGGCCGAGGCCCCGTCCGCCGCCTCGCGCACCTCGTAGCCCAGGTGGGTCAGCATGGCGCGCTGGATGGTGCGCTCGTCCGGCTGGTCGTCCACCACCAGGATGGTCCGGCGCCCCTCACCCACGGGGGCGCCGGGCCCGGCTAGTCGTCGTCGTCATCGTCTTCGAAGCCCTCGAAGCCGCCGCCCTCCTCCTCGATGAGCTCGGTGAGCTGCGCGCCCCACGAGCTCTCCATCAGGCGGCGGACGCGGGGGAA
The DNA here is from genome assembly GCA_040752145.1 of Gemmatimonadota bacterium. GTDB lineage: Bacteria > Gemmatimonadota > Gemmatimonadetes > Longimicrobiales > Longimicrobiaceae > JAFAYN01. Next base: position 10,077 of record JBFMFL010000119.1, on the reverse strand, counting down.
CCGCTGGATCACCTCGGCCATCTCCGGCGTCACGAACAGCTCGGTGACGTCCTTGCGCTCGTAGCTGCCCCCTTCGTCCTCGAGGAAGGCCTTGAGCTCCTCGATGAGGTCCTGCAGATCGCTCAGCAGCTCGCTCGGGAAGTGTCCCGCGTCCAGCGCGACGGCGGATTCCACCCAATCGTGGACCTGCGCGACGAGCGCGTCGAACCGCTCGTCAGCCTGTGCGCTCTTCATCCCCTTCTGTCTCCTGATGCACGTGATGTCCTGAGCCGCGTTCGCGGGCCCGGAGAGTGTGGGCAGCACGGCGCCGAAGCGCAACCCCCGTGCCCCGCAGGGCCCGCGCGCCTCGCAGGCCGCCCCGGAGCGGGTGCATTGACCCGGACGCCACGACCGTCCAAGTTTAATTCACGCCACCTTCACTTCTCCCGGACCGGGCGCTCCGCGGTCCCATCGCGGCGTTCCGCCCGCTGCGGGACGACGGACGCCCCCCCGGACCCGGTGTCCGGTTCTGGGACGCCGATTCCCAGAGGCGGGCAGGAGGGGCCGCGCGCGCCGGGCGAACAGCCGGCGCAAAGCATTCATCCTCTGCAACTTACACAGATCTCTCCCCCGGGCACGCTCCTTGTCCTAACGGTGGGCAACCGCCTGCCGGCCGCGAGGGGCGCCCGCCCCGCGAGCAACGGGCTGCAGGCGTCCGACCGGACCCCCGACCCACGCCACGCCCGGAGAACGGACGATGCCGGAGTTCAACGTAGACCTGACCGCCCTGGCCGCCATCTGGATGGGCGGCTCCGTGCTCCTGGTGCCGCTGGCGGGGATCACCGCCCGCTACGGGATCCGCCCGCTGCTGGACTCGGTGGCCCGCCTCCGCGCCGCCGGGGCGCGCCCCGACACCGAGGCGCTGGAGGGCCGCTTCGCCGCGCTGGAGCGCGGGCTGGACGACCTGGGACGGGCGGTGGACCGGCTCGCGGAAGAGTCGCGCCGCGGGCGCGCCGCCGCCTGACCGGCGGCCCCGCTCACGCATCCTCACCGAAATCGCTCAAGCAACGCAGGAGACACCTACAGTGGACGTTCCGCGCAAATCGACCCGCAAGCGCCGTCGCTGGCTCTACGGCGGAGCCGGCCTGGCCGCGATCGCGCTGGTCACCCTGGCGCTCTCCCGGCTGGAGCCCGCCGCGCCCACGGTGGAGGGGGGCACCCTCTGGACCGACACCGTGCGCAAGGGCGACATGCTCCGCCAGGTGCGCGGCCCCGGCACCCTGGCCGCCGAGGAGGTGCGCTGGGTCTCGGCGGTGACGCAGGGCCGGGTGGAGAAGAAACTGATCCAGCCCGGCACCGCCGTCACCGCGGGCACCGTGATCCTGGAGCTGAGCAACCCGGACGTGGACCGGCAGGCGCTGGAGGCGCAGCGGCAGCTGGTGGCGGCGCAGTCGGAGCTGGAGAACCTGCGCGCCACCCTCCACAACCAGATCCTCTCGCAGGAGGCCGTCATCGCCACCGTCAACTCGGAGTACCGCGAGGCGCTCCGGCAGGCGGAGGTGAACGAAGGGCTCTCGTCGCGCGGCCTCGCCGCGCCCAACGACGTGGCCAAGGCGCGCGACCGCGGCGCGGAGCTGCAGACGCGCCTGGAGGTGGAGCGCAAGCGCCTGGGCTTTCTGCGCGAGTCCATGAAGACGCAGGTGGCCGCCCAGGAGGCGCAGGTGGAGATGCTGCGCGGGATCGTGGCCTTCCACCGCGGGCAGGTGGCCTCCATGCAGGTGCGCGCCGGCAGCGACGGCGTGCTCCAGGACCTCCCGGTGGAGATGGGGCAGTGGGTCAACTCCGGCGCGACCCTCGCCCGGGTGGTGCAGCCGGGGCGGCTCAAGGCCGTGCTGCGCATCCCCGAGACCCAGGTGCGCGACGTGACGGTGGGCCAGCCGGCCTCCATCGACACGCGCAACGGGATCGTCCGGGGCCGGGTGGTGCGCATCGACCCGGCGGCGCAGAACGGCACCGTCACCGTGGACGTGGCCCTGCAGGGGGCGCTCCCCCGCGGCGCCCGCCCCGACCTGAGCGTGGACGGGACCGTGGACATCGAGCACCTGCGAAACGTAATGTACGTGGGGCGCCCGGCGTACGGGCAGCCCGAGAGCACCGTGGGCCTCTTCAAGCTGGTGGACGGCGGCAAGGAGGCGGTCCGGGTCAACGTCCGGCTGGGGCGCGGGTCGGCCAGCACCATCGAGGTGCAGGGCGGACTCCAACCCGGAGACGTGGTCATCCTGTCTGACATGTCGCAGTGGGACTCGGCCGACCGGGTCCGCCTCAAGCAGTAGCCCCCTCACACCCTTCCCGAGCCCAAGGAACCGACCATGGAGAACCACGAGCAGCCGCTGATCCACCTGGAGGGCGTGAGCAAGGTGTTCCTCACCGAGGAGGTGGAGACCCACGCCCTTTCCAACGTGCACCTGGAGATCCGCTCCGGCGAGTACGTGGCCATCGCCGGCCCCTCCGGCGGCGGCAAGACCACGCTCCTCTCCATCCTGGGGCTGCTGGACTCGCCCACGGGCGGGACCTACCGCCTCAACGGGCGCCCGGTGTCGGGGCTCTCGGCGGCGGAGCGCGCGCGCATCCGCAACCGCGAGATCGGCTTCATCTTCCAGGCGTTCAACCTGATCGGCGACCTGACCGTCTACGAGAACGTGGAGCTGCCGCTCACCTACCGCGGCATGTCCGGCGCGGAGCGCAAGCAGCGGGTGCAGGAGGCGCTGGAGCGCGTGGGGATGGGGCACCGCACCAACCACTACCCGTCGCAGCTCTCCGGCGGCCAGCAGCAGCGCGTGGCCGTGGCCCGCGCCATCGCCGGCAAGCCGCTGATCCTGCTCGCCGACGAGCCCACGGGGAACCTGGACTCGGTGAACGGCGAGGCGGTGATGGGCCTGCTCCAGGAGCTGCACCGCGAGGGCGCCACCATCTGCATGGTGACGCACGACCCCCGCTACGCCCAGCACGCCGAGCGCTCGGTACACCTGTTCGACGGCCAGGTGGTGCGCGACGAGCGCAGCCCCGTGGCCGCGGAGCTGGAGAGGCACGGGTTCGAAGTCGCCTGAACGGGTAGGGGACAGGTTACAGGGGACAGGGAACAGCCTGCAGCGGCAACGGACGCGGGACGCCGGCGGGTGTCCGCTTCCGGGACGAACATTCCCACGGGCGCACAGCCCGGCACGGGGCAAGAAACCGCAGGCCGTTGCATCGCAACGACCTGCGGTTTTTTTTCTGGGGCACGCGCCTCGCTTTCGTGGATGCGGGCGCCGGCGCGATGCCCGACCCCGGCGCAGCCGGGGGCACGCCCGAACCCGCAGTCCAGAAGCAGTTCAAACGAACGACGACGAGACGACTTCCATGGACACGCTCCTCCAGGACGTACGCTACGCCTTCCGGCGCCTGCGCAAGAGCCCCGGCTTCGCGGCGGTGGCGATCCTCACGCTGGCGCTGGGGATCGGGGCGAACAGCGCCATCTTCAGCGTGGTCAACGCGGTGCTGCTCCGCTCGCTCCCCTACGCGGACGGGGAGCGGCTGGTGCTGGTGACGCACCTGACCAGCACGGGCGACCGCGCGCCCATGTCGCCGGCCAACTTCCGCGACGCGCGGGAGGGAGTGGGCTCGCTGGAGGAGCTCTCCTTCTGGTCGTACTCGGGCCGCACGCTCACCGGCGTGGGCGACCCCGTGCGGCTGGACGGCGCCGGCGTGGGGGCCCACTTCTTCGACGTGCTGCGCGCCCGCCCGCTGCTGGGGCGCACCTTCCGCCCGGACGAGAACGAGCCCGGCCGCAACCGGGTGGCGGTGCTGGGCCACGGGATCTGGCGGCAGCGGTTCGGCGCGGACCCCAGGGTGGTGGGGCGCACCGTCACGCTGGACGGCGAGCCCTACCAGGTGGTGGGGGTGATGCCGGAGGGCTTCGGCTTCCCCGGCGACCGCCAGCTCTGGGTGCCGCAGGAGTACGAGGAGTTCTTCGCGAGCGACGCGAGCCGCGGCTCCTGGTTCATCACCGGCATCGGGCGGCTCAAGCCCGGGGTGCCGCACGAGCGGGCCACGCGCGAGGTGGCCGCGCTGGGCGCGCGGCTCTCCAAGCAGTACCCGGAGAGCAACGCCAACGTGGGGCTGACGTCGGTCTCGCTGTACGAGAACATGGTGGGCGACGTGCGCACCTCGCTGCTGGTGCTGCTGGGCGCGGTGGGGCTGGTGATGCTGATCGCCTGCGCCAACGTGGCCAACCTGCTCCTGGCGCGCGCGGCGGCCCGCGAGGGCGAGGTGGCGGTGCGCGTGGCCCTGGGCGCGGGGCGCAGGCGGCTGATCCGCCAGCTCCTGGCCGAGAGCCTGGTGCTGGCGCTGCTGGGCGGGCTGGCGGGGCTGCTGCTGGCGGTGTGGGGGACCAGCGCCCTGGTTGCGCTGGACCCGCAGGGGATCCCCCGCCTGGACGAGGTGCGGGTGGACGGGACCGTGGTGGCGTTCACGCTGGGCGTGGCGCTGCTGGCCGGGGTGCTCTTCGGGATGGTGCCCGCGGTGCAGGTGACCCGCTCGGGGCTGTTCGGCTCGCTGCGGGAGGGAGGGCGCGGCGCGCTCTCCGGCCGGGGGAGCGCCCGGGTGCGCAACGCCCTGGTGGTGGCGGAGATGGCGCTGGCGGTGATGCTCCTTGCCGGGGCCGGGCTGCTGATCCGGAGCTTCGTGCGGCTCCAGGAGGTGGACCCGGGGTTCCGCACGGAGGGGGCGCTGTCGTTCACGCTGTCGCTCCCCTCCGCGGCCTACGGCGAGGACGCCGCGCGCGCCTCCTTCTACGACCGGCTCCTGGAGCGGCTGGAGGGGGTCCCGGGGGTGCGCTCGGCGGCGGCGGTGTCGCAGCTCCCCATGGGCGGGAGCGCCCAGTTCCTCACCTTCACGGTGGACGGGCGCGCGCCGGTGCAGCCGGGGAACGAGCCGGCCGCGCAGGTGCTGCGCGCCACCCCCGACTACTTCCGCTCGCTGGCGATCCCGGTGGAGCGGGGGCGCGCCTTCTCGGAGCAGGACCGCGCCGGCACGCCGCGGGTCGTGGTCCTCAACCGGGCGGCCGTCCGCCGCTTCTTCCCGGGCGAGGAGCCGCTGGGGCAGCGGGTCCTGATGTCCCTCGGCGCCGACACCACCACGGTCCCCTGGGAGGTGGTGGGGGTGGTGGGCGACGTCCGGCACTTCGGGATCGAAGCGGAGGCGGAGCCGGCCATGTACTTCCCGCAGGCGCAGGCGCCGGTGGGCTCCATGGGCGTGGTGGTGAGGACCGCGGTGGCGCCGCTCTCGGTGGCCGGGGCGGTGCGCCGCGAGGTGAGGGCGCTGGACCCCAACCTCCCCCTGGGCGACCTGCAGCCGCTGGAGCAGCTCACCGCCGACTCGGTGTCGCAGCCGCGCTTCTACATGCTGATGCTCTGCATCTTCGCGGGGGTGGCGCTGGCGCTGGCGGCCATCGGCATCTTCGGGGTGATCTCGTACAGCGTGGCGCAGCGCACCCGCGAGATCGGCGTGCGGGTGGCCCTGGGCGCCGACCCGGCCAGCGTGCTGCGCATCGTGGTGGGCGGCGCCCTGGGGCTGGCCGCCCTGGGCGTGGGGATCGGGCTGCTGGGGGCGCTGGCCGGCACCCGCGTGATGTCCGGCCTGCTCTTCGGCGTGGCGGCCACCGACCCGGCCACCTTCGCGGGCGTGGCCGTGGTGCTGCTGGCGGTGGCCGCGCTGGCGAGCTGGCTCCCCGCGCGCGCCGCCACCCGCGTGGACCCGGCGGCCGCGCTGCGGGCGGAATAAGGGAAGTGCGTGAGTGCGTGAGTGCGGGAGTGCGAAAGTAGACGGCAGTACGGAGTACGCAGTACGTGATCTGCGCCGGCTCGTCGCTCTCCCCGGTCCGCGAGGGTGACGAGCCCCGGGCGAGCCGGGTGGGTCCGCGGTTTCGCACTTTCGCACCTCGCACTTTCGCACTATCTCCTCTGGCTCGACCCTCCGGCGGCTGCCCCCGCCCCAACCCTCGCCAGACCCGCATGGACACGCTCCTCCAGGACCTCCGGTACGCGCTGCGCAGCCTGGGCAGGTCGCGCGGCTTCGCCGCGGCGGCGGTGGCCTGCCTGGCGCTGGGGATCGGGGTCAACACGGCGGTCTTCAGCATCGTCGACACGCTGCTCCTCCGGCCGCTCCCCTTCCGCGAAGGGGAGCGGGTGGTACGGCTGCACTCGCAGGCGCCGGGGGAGGGAGCGGAGGAGGACCTGTTCAGCCTGGGGGAGCTGGCGGAGATCCGGGCGCGCAGCCGGACGCTGGCCGGGGTCGCGGGGGCGGGGTCCCGGGGCTTCAACCTGGCGGGCGAGGGGGAGCCGGTGCGGCTCCAGGGGTCGCCGGTGACCCACGGCCTGTTCCCGTTGCTGGGGGTGCGGCCGGCGCTGGGGCGCGGCTTCCTCCCGGAGGACGACCGGCCCGGCGCGGAGCCGGTGGTGATCCTGGGGCACGAGACCTGGCGGAGCCGGTTCGGCGGGCGCGCGGACGTGGTGGGGAGCAAGGCAGTCGTGAACGGGATCCCCACCACGGTGGTGGGGGTGATGCCGCGCGGCTTCCGCTTCCCGGTGAAGGCGGAGCTGTGGGTGCCGGCGCGGCCGGACCCGGCGGACGCGCTGGGCGCGCGCGGCTGGATGGTGGCGACCGCGCGGCTGCGGCCCGGAGTGACCGTGGAGCAGGCCGGGGCGGACCTGGCGCGCGTGGCCCGCGAGCTGGCGGCGGAGCACCCGGACACGCACGCGGGGTGGCGGTTCGGGGCGCGCGCCTACGGCTCGGCGTACGTGCGCGGCGAGCGGGGGACGATGCTGGGCCTGATGCTGGGCGGGGTGGCCTTCGTGCTGCTGATCGCCTGCGCCAACGTCGCCAACCTGCTCCTGGCGCGCGGCGCGGCCCGCCGCCGGGAGATCGCGGTGCGGGCGGCGCTGGGGGCGGCGCGCCGCCGCATCGTGCGCCAGCTGCTCACGGAGAGCGTGCTGATCGCGCTGGCCGGGGGCGCGGCGGGGGTGCTGGTGGGGTCCTGGTGGCTGCACTGGCTGGTCGCCACCCTCGGCGTGGAGGTGCCGTACTGGATGACCTTCGAGCTGGACGGGCGGGTGCTGGCGTACACCGCGGCGCTCTCCGTGGCGACGGGGCTCCTCTTCGGCATCCTCCCGGCGCTGCGCGCCTCGCGCACGGACCTGGCGGGCTCGCTGGGGTACGGCGCGCCGGGCGGCACCGGCGGGAGCCGCCGCAGCCGCCTGCGCGGCGCCCTGGTGGCGGGGGAGATCGCCCTGGCGCTGGTGCTGCTGGCGGGCTCGGCGCTCACCATCCGCTCGTTCCTGGCGGCGGTGCGCACCGACCCGGGGGTGGACGCGGAGCGCATCCTCACGGCGCGCACCTCGCTCGCGGGCGACCGCTACGGTTCGCCCGCGGCGCGCGCGGCCTTCTTCCGGGAGCTGGAGCGCCGCCTCCGCGCGCTCCCGGGGGTGCGCGGCGCGGCGCTGGCCACCGGGCTCCCGGCCGGCGACGAGGGCGGGGCGACGCGCGTGGCGGCGGAGGGCGCGGCGGCGGACCCGGACGAGGGGGTGCGCGCCCGCTGGATCGCGGTGACACCCGGCTACTGGGAGGCCGTGGGCCGCCCGCTGCTCGCCGGGCGCAATTTCACGGAAGCCGAGGCCGCGGACAGCGCGGCGCAGGTGGCCGTCGTCAGCAGGGAGCTGGCGGAGCGGCTCTGGCCGGGAGGGGACCCGCTGGACCGGCGGATCCGGGTGGAGGTGGAGGGGAAGGCGCCCTGGCTGACGGTGGTGGGGGTCGCGCCGACGCTGGGCTACGCCAGGCCGGGCGAGGACGGGGAGCGGGAGCGGCACCAGGTTCACGTCCCCTACGCGGTGGCCGGCTGGCGGCTGGCGGCGCTCGCCGTGCGCACGGACGGCGACCCGGCGGCCCTCGCCGCACCCGTCCGCCGCGAGGTGCGCGCGCTGGACCCGTCGCTCCCCCTGTTCACCGTGCAGGGGATGAGCGAGTACCGCGCCTCCACCCTGTGGCTGGAGCGCGCCGCCGGCCAGGCCTTCGCCAGCCTGGCGCTGCTCGCGCTGCTGCTGGCGGCGCTGGGGGTGTACGGCGTCATGGCGTACACGGTGGGGCAGCGCACGCGCGAGATCGGCATCCGCATGGCGCTGGGCGCCCGCGCGCCGGACGTGGTGGGGATGGTGGTGAGGGAGGGCGCCCTGCTGGCCGCCGCCGGGATCGGGGTGGGGCTGCTGGGCGCCTGGGGGGTGACGCGCCTGATGCGGAGCACCCTGTACGGCGTGGGCCCCGGCGACCCGGTTGCCTTCCTGGCCGTGCCGCTGCTGCTGGCCGCCGTCGCCGTGCTGGCGAGCTGGCTCCCGGCGCGCCACGCCGCCCGCGTGGACCCGGCGACCGCGCTGCGGAGCGACTGAACGGCAGGGAACAGGGAACAGGGAACAGCCTGCAACTGCAACGGCGCCCCCGCCTCGGGATCGAGGCGGGGGCGCCGTTTTGGCCCTCACCCGGCTCGCTTGAGGCTCGCCACCCTCTCCCAATTCTGGGAGAGGGGGCAACGGCTGGAGATCGAGGTAGAGCAAGCAGTTCTCCCCTCCCCTGCTTGCGGGGGAGGGGCCGGGGGAGGGGGCCGCTGCGGACGCCAGCTCCAGCCCCGCGTGAGGGATGTCGGCCCGAAGGGGCGAGACCCGGCGGCAGTTTGCCGGGGCTCGACTCCGTTGGGCTGCGTTGTTTGCAGCCCTATGGAGCCGCAGCCCGACCCCGGCGCCAGCCGGGGGCACGCCCGAGACCGCCGTCCAGAGCAGTTCAGTCGCCGGAAGCCGAGCGGCGCCTGGAGAGCAGAGTAGGAGCCTTTGCGAGCAGACGCCCCAGCTGGCGGCGCTCCGTGCGCCAGGCGGGGGCGAGGCCAAGGTCCACGGTGGGCCCGGCGTCGGCGACGGTGGCCGGGTCCACGGGACGGCCCCGGCGGCGCACCTCGTAGTGCAGGTGGGGCCCGGTGGCGAGCCCGGTCATCCCCACGTAGCCGATCACGTCGCCCTGCGACACCATGCGCCCCTCGGCGACGCCCGGGGCGATCCGCGACAGGTGCGCGTAGCGGGTGCTGTAGCCGTTGGGGTGCTGCACCTCCACCAGGTTGCCGTAGCCGCCGCGCCGCGCCGCGAAGGCCACGCTCCCGTCTCCGGTGGCGCGCACGGGGGTCCCGGCGGCGGCCGCGTAGTCGATGCCGTTGTGCGGGAGGATGCGGCGCAGGATGGGGTGCATGCGGTCCAGCCGGAACCCCGAGGTGACGCGCGCCGCCTCCAGCGGCCGGGCCCAGGCGGTGGGGTCCAGCGAGCGGCCCATCTCGTCGAAGTAGCCGGGCTTGTCGTGCCCGTCGAAGAAGAAGGCCTTGTGGAGCGACCCCGCCACGGCGGCCTCGGCGGCGAGCACCTGGATGGAGCGGGTGGTGCCGTCCGGGCGGACCACGCGCTCGTACGCCACGCGCAGGCGCCCGCCGCTCCCCAGCCCGTCCTCGGGGAGCAGGGGGACGAAGATCTTGTCCAGGTGGCGGCCGATCATGCCGCGCTCGGCGGGCGACAGGTCGCTGGCCAGCGTGCGCAGCGCCTGGCTGAAGCTCCCCTCGGCGTAGCCGCCCAGGAAGAGCGTGTCCACGTGCCCGGGCGTGGCCTGCACGGCGGGGAGCAGGACCGGTGCGGGCCCGGAGGGGTCGCCCTCGGGGCGGGACCAGGAGGCGACTGCGGCGCCGCCCAGGCACAGGATGGCGGCCGCGGCGGCGAGCGGGACGGCCGCCCGGCTCGCCCAGGGACTGCGGATCATGCGGAGGATGCGGCGACTGCGGTGGGTGTGCATGGCGAGGAGAGGGATACAAGATAGGGCGGCGTCCGCCCCCGGAAAAGGATCGTGCGGTGTGCTTCCAGGGCTATCGCATCTAAATCTGGCAGAGCTCTTGCGGCGCGGGGCCGCTCCGCGCGTAAACACCGGCGCGGATCTCCCCACCGAGTCGAAGGCAGGTCCCCCCATGCTCCCCAGCGAACCTCCGTC
>JBFMFL010000118.1:0-19126 GCA_040752145.1 Gemmatimonadota bacterium | reverse complement strand
GTAGATCACGTACGCCGCGCTGCCGACGCCCACCCCGCTCTCGGGCGCCTCCTCCGGCTCGGCGGCGATCGCCTCGCGGTCCGCGTCCAGGCGGACGACCTCGCCCTCGAACGGGGGGAGCGCGTCCGCCAGCTCACCCTGCGAGACCAGCAGGGCGGCCCCGGAGTCGGCCAGCGTGTAGGCCAGGCGCTCGGCCGGGTAGGCGGGGTCCAGCGGCACGTAGGCGCCGCCGGCCTTGAGCACGCCCAGCACGGCGACCACCATCTCGGGGGAGCGCTCCAGGCAGAGCGCCACCCGCACCTCCGGACCCACCCCGCGGCGGCGCAGGTGGTGGGCGAGGCGGTTGGCGCGCCGCTCCAGCTCCGCGTAGGTGAGCGCCTCGTCTCCGAGAACGAGCGCGACCGCGCCGGGGGTGCGCTCCGCCTGTGCGGAGAGGATCTCGTGCAGGCACGCGGCCGGGTGCCGGAGCGCCTCCGTGCGGGACTGCTCCAGCAGCCGGGCGCGCTCGCTCCCGCGAAGCAGCGACACCTCCCGGAGGCGCCGCTCCGGGCCCGCCGCCATGCCCTCCAGCAGCACGCCGAGGTGCTCGACGAGCCGCCCCGCGGTCTCCGCCTCGAAAAGCGCCGCGCGGTAAAGCAGCCGCCCGCCCAGCTCCTCTCCGGGATCGGTGAACCCGAGCTCCAGGTCGAACCGCGCGACCGCCTCGCCGCCCTCGAAGGGCTCCAGCTCCAGTTCGCCCAGGCGCAGTCGGCCTCCCGGATCGCCGTCGTTCAGGGCGAAGGCGGCCTGGAAGAGCGGCGTGTGCGTCAGGCTCCTCTCCACGCCCAGCTCGTCCACCAGGCGATCGAAGGGCAGCTCCCGGTGCGCGTACGCCTCCAGCGCGGTCTCCCGCACCCGCCTCAGCAGCTCGGCGCAGGTGGGGTCGCCGGAAAGGTCCGTGCGCAGGGCGAGCATGTTGACGAAGAAGCCGATCAGCCCCTCCGTCTCCTGCCGGTCGCGCCCCGCGATGGGGCTCCCCACCACCACCTCGTCCTGTCCCGAGTACTTCGCCAGGAGCGCCTGCCAGCCGGCGAGCAGCGTCATGAACAGCGTCGCTCCCTCGCGGCGCGAGAGCTCCCGCAGCCCCCGGGCCACCCCGGCGGGGAGCACGAAGCCGTGGCTCGCGGCACGCGGGCTCTGCCCGGGGGCGCGCGGGTGGTCGGTGGCGACCTCCAGCAGCGGGGGGGCGCCCCGCAGCTTTTCCTTCCAGAAGCCGACCTGCTCGTCGAGGACCTCCCCGCCGAACCGGGCGCGCTGCCACACCGCGAAGTCGGCGTACTGCACCAGCAGCTCCGGCAGACGCGGCTCCTCGCCGCGCCGGGAGGCCGCGTACAGGTCGGAGACTTCCCGCACCAGCACGCCCATGCTCCACCCGTCGCTGACCACGTGGTGCAGGGTGAAGCAGGCGACGTGGTCGCTCTCGTCCAGCCGCAGCAGCAGGGCGCGCAGCAGCGGACCGCGCGCCAGGTCGAAGGGGCGGAGAGCTTCCTCTCCGGCGAGCCGCCGGGCCTCCGCCTCTCGCGCCGCCACGGCGAGCGCCCGCAGGTCCAGCGTGGGCACGGGCACCGGCGCGGGCGGGTGGACGACCTGCACGGGCTCGCCGCCGCGCTCCGCGAACGTGGTGCGCAGCGACTCGTGGCGGAGCACCAGCGCGTCCATGGCGGCCCGCAGCGCCGCCACGTCCAGGGCGCCGCGCAGCCGGAGCGCGCTGGACATGTTGTAGACGGGGCTGCCCGGGTCCAGCTGGTCCAGCACCCAGAGGCGCTGCTGCGCGAACGACAGCGGCAGCACGGCGCCGTCGCGCTGCACCCGCTCGATCGGCAGGACGGCGGGGCCGCCGGCTCCCTGCAGCGCCTCGATGCGCGCGGCGAGCGCCGCGACGGTGGGCGCCTCGAACACCGCCCGCAGCGGAAGCTCGGTCCCGAACGCCTGCCGCACCCGCGACAGCACCCGCATCGCCAGCAGGGAATGGCCGCCCAGCTCGAAGAAGCCGTCCTCCACCCCGACGCGCCCGGCCCCCAGCACCTCCGCCCAGATGCCGGCCAGCGTCTCCTCGGTCGGCGTGCGGGGCGCCGCGTACGCCTCCGCCGACCCGTGCTCCGGGGCCGGCAGCGCCCGCCTGTCGATCTTGCCGTTCGCGGTGAGCGGCAGCCGGTCCAGGAAGACCAGGACGCCCGGCACCATGTGCTCCGGGAGGCGCTCCCGCAGCCGCCCCCGCAGCTCCGCCGCCGCCACCGGCTCGCCCTCCCCGGCGACCACGTACGCCACCAGGCGCCGGTCGCCGGGCGTGCCGGCGTCGCGCACCACGGCCACCGCCTGGCGCACCCGCGGCTCCTCCCGCAGCGCCGCCTCGATCTCCCCCGGCTCGATGCGGAAGCCGCGCACCTTGACCTGCTGGTCGGTCCGCCCCAGGTACTCCAGCTTCCCGTCCTGCCGGCGGCGCACGCGGTCGCCGGTCCGGTACAGGCGCGCCCCCGCGGCGCCGAACGGGTCGGGAACGAAGCGCTCGGCCGTCAGCCCGGGCCGGCCGTGGTACCCGCGCGCGACCCCCTCGCCGCCGATGTACAGCTCCCCGGCCACGCCCACGGGCACCGGCTCCAGCTCCGGGTCCAGCAGGTAGACCCGGGTGTTGGCGATGGGCGCACCGATGCTCACGGCATCCGTCCCGGGGAGCACGCGCTCGGCCGTGGACCAGATGGTCGTCTCGGTGGGCCCGTACAGGTTCCACAGCTCGGCGCAGCGCTCCGTGATCCGATCCGCCAGGTCGCGCGGCAGCGCCTCGCCGCCGCAGAGGGCCTTCAGGCCGGGCGTCCCCTCCCACCCGGCCTCCAGCAGCATCCGCCAGCTCGCCGGCGTCGCCTGCATGACGGTGGCCCCGCTCGACGCCAGCGCGTCGCGCAGCCGCGCCCCGTCGGAGGCCGTGTCGCGGTCCGCGAGCACCACGCGCGCGCCCGTGGTCAGCGGGAGGAACAGCTCCAGGCCGGCGATGTCGAAGGACAGCGTCGTCACCGCCAGCAGCGTGTCCCGGGCCGTGAGTCCCGGCCGGACACGCATGGATTCGAGGAAGTTGGCCACCGCCCGGTGCGGCACGGCCACGCCCTTGGGCCGACCCGTGGAGCCGGAGGTGTAGATCACGTACGCGGCGTTCCGCGCGTCGACGGCGACAGGTGTCGCGGCCGACCCGGCGGCCGGGGACGCGTCGTCGGCGTCCAGGCACACGAGGGCCCCGGCGAACGGGGGGAGCGCGGCGGCCAGGTGCGACTGCGTCAGCAGCACGGAGGCGCCCGCGTCGCCGAGCATGTAGGCGAGGCGCTCGGGCGGGTAGGAGGGATCCAGCGGGAGGTAGGCGCCGCCGGCCTTGAGGACGCCAAGCACGGCTACGACCATCCCGGGGCCGCGCTCCAGGCACAGGCCCACGCGGCTCTCCGGCCCCACGCCCAGGCCGAGCAGGCGATGGGCGAGCCGATTCGACCGGAGCTCCAGTTCGGCGTAGGTCAGGACCTGCTTCCCGCAGACCAGTGCCACCGCGGCCGGGGTGCGCGCCGCCTGCCCGGCGAAGAGCTCGTGGACGCAGCGCTCGCGCGGGTAGTCCGACGCGGTGTCGTTCCACGCCGTGAGCACCCGGGCGCGCTCGGCCTCCCGCAGCATCGGGACCTCCGAGACACGCCGCGCGGGATCGGCAGGGAGGGCCTCCAGCAGCGTCTCCAGGTGGGCCGTCAACCGCTCCGCCGCCTCGACCCCGATGCGGCCGGCGTCGTACTCCAGCTTGAGGCTGAGCCGCTCCCCCGGGAACACCGTCAGCTCGAGCGGATAGTGGCTCCGCCCCAGGAGCGACCAGCGCTCCACCGCGAAGCTCCGCTCGCCCGCCCCGGCCAGCTCCTCCACAGGGTAGTTCTCGAACGTCACGATGCTCTCGAAGAGCGCCCGCCCGCCCGGCACGCCGCTCCAGCGCTGCACCTCGACCAGCGGGCTGAACTCGTACGCCCGTGCTCCCTGCTGCCCCGTCTGCAGGCGCTGCATCCACTCGTCCACCCGCGCAGCACCCTCGATCTTCACCCGCACGGGGAGCGTGTTGATGAACAGCCCGATGATCCGGTCCATCTCCGCCAGCTTCGGCGGCCGTCCCGTCACCACCGCCCCGAAGACCACGTCCTGCTCACCCGCGTAGCGCCCCAGCAGCAGCGCCCAGGCACCCTGGACGAGCGTGTTGACGGTCAGCCGCTGCTGTTTCGCGAACGCCCGCAGCGTGTCGGTCGCGCCGACGGACAGCAGCCGGGGGACCTCGCCGCCCGCGGGCTTCCGGACGGGCGCCGCGGACCGATCCGCCGGCAGCGGCGTGGGGCTTTCGAAGTCCGCTAGGGTCCCCCGCCAGTACGCCTCGGCCGCGGCCACGTCCTGCCGCTGCAGCCAAGCGATGTAGTCACGGAACGGGCGGCGGCGCGGCAGCGCGGGCGCGCGACCACGGAGCAGGGCGTCGTAGCCGAGGAGCACGTCCTGAAGGACCAGCAGGTTGGACCACCCGTCGAGCAGCAGGTGGTGGTAGCTCCAGGCCAGCTCCCACTCATCCTCGCTCTTCCGCACCACCGCCAGGCGCATGAGCGGTGGCTCCTGCAGGTCGAAGCGGCGCTCCCGCTCGGAGTCCAGGTACCGGCGCATCCGCTCCGGCTGCTCCGCGCGGGGGACCTCCCGCCAGTCGAGCTCCTCCCAGTTCAGGGGCACACCCTTCAGGACCGCCTGGACGGGCCTGTCCATCCCCTCCCAGAGGAACACCGTGCGCAGCACCGGCGAGCGGTCGACCACGTGCCGCCAGGACCGCCGCAGGGTCGTGGCGTCCAGCGTCCCGCGGAGGGTGAAGACGTACTGGCTGAAGTAGCTTCCCGACTCCGGCGTGTAGAGCTCGTGGAAGACCATCCCCTCCTGGACCGGGCTGAGAGGGTAGACATCTTCGATCAGGCCTTGCGACGTCTCGTGGCGCCCGGTGGGCTGGAGCATGGTGATCGCGGGTGTCTACGGCGGATTAGGATACCACGGGAATGCGCACGATCGGTCGCCGAAAGGGGCCGCGCGGTCCACGCCCGGATCACCCCCCACGCAGCCCGGTGGAGCGGACGTGGTGCGGCACTTTCCCCGGGCGCCAAATCCACGGCCACTGGCCGATGACACAAAACGTTTCCAGTGATACTATTGGTGTCGTTTGATATGCGCAATACATTCGCCACTCTTGCGGACTCGTCCAGTGGCCCCTTTAATTGCCGAGGAGCGAACCCGGGAGCAGCGGCCGACAGTCGCCTCCGATCGAGCGCCCCCGTGGCCGGGAGCGTCGTGCCCCTTCTGCGCGAGTAGCGATCACCGAATGCAGCTGCGCCTAGCGGTCTCCACGCTGGTCGAGCTCCTCCGCCTCCGGGCCGGCGAGGAGCCCGACTTCCGCGCGTACACCTTCCTGCTCGACGGTGAGGCGGAGGAGGCGCACGTCACCTACGGGGAGATGGACCGGCGCGCCCGCGCCGTCGCCGCGCGGCTCCAGGAGATGGGCGCCGCCGGGGAGCGCGCGCTCCTCCTCTTCGCCCCCGGCATCGACTACGTCGTCGCGCTCTTCGCCTGCTTCTACGCGGGCGTGGTCGCCGTCCCCATCTACCCGCCGCGCCGCAACAAGCCCACCCCGCGGCTGCAGAGCATCATCCACGACTGCGGGCCCACGCGGGTCCTCACCACCGCCGACGTGGCCGCCGACGCCGACAAGCTCGCCGGGTTGATGCCCGAGCTTGAGCCCCTGCGCTGGCTGGCCACGGAGACGGTGGAGGACGCCGCGGCCGAGCGCTGGACGGAGCCGGAGATCGGCTGGGACAGCGTGGCCTTCCTCCAGTACACCTCCGGGTCCACGGGGAACCCGAAGGGGGTGATGGTCAGCCACGGCAACCTGATCCACAACTTCCACGTCATCGAGACGCTCACCGGCTTCACCCCGGAGGAGCGCTCGGTGATCTGGCTCCCGCCCTACCACGACATGGGGCTGATCGGCGGGATCCTGCAGCCCATGTACACCCGCTACTGGGCCGCGCTGATGGCGCCGGTGGCCTTCGTGCAGCGCCCGGCCCGCTGGCTGGAGGCCATCACCCGCTACCGCGCCACCACCAGCGGCGGCCCCAACTTCGCCTACGAGCTGTGCGTCCACGCCGTCACCCCGGAAGACCGGGAGCGGCTGGACCTGTCCAGCTGGACGCTGGCCTTCAACGGCGCCGAGCCGGTGCGGAGCGAGACGCTGGACGCCTTCGTCCGGGTCTTCGGGCCCAGGGGCTTCCGGCGGGAAACGTTCTACCCGTGCTACGGGCTGGCCGAGGGGACGCTGATGGTGACGGGGAGCGTCCGGCCCGAGCCGCCGAAGACCGTGGAGGTGGACGCGGACGGGCTCCAGGAGCACCGGGTGGCGCTCGCGGACGGCGGCGGCCACACGGCGCGGCTGGTGGGCTCCGGGCGCGACGCGCCGGACCAGGAGGTCCGCATCGTGGACCCGGACACGTTCCGCGAGTGCGCGGCGGACCGGGTGGGCGAGGTGTGGGTGCGCGGGCCCAGCGTGACGCCGGGCTACTGGGGCAGGGAGGAGGAGACGGCGGCGACGTTCGGGGCGCGGATCGCGGACACGGGGGAGGGTCCGTTCATGCGGACCGGCGACCTGGGCTTCCTGGCGGACGGCGAGCTGTACATCACCGGCCGCGTCAAGGACCTGGTGATCATCCGCGGGCGCAACCACTACCCGCACGACATCGAGCAGACCACGGCGCGCTCGCACTCCGCGCTGCGGCCCGGGGGCGCGGCGGCGTTCAGCGTGGACCACGCCGGCGAGGAGCGGCTGGTGGTGGTGCAGGAGGTGACGCGCCAGTGCACCGGGCCCGACCTGGAGGAGATCGCCGGGGCGATGCGCGCGGCGGTGGCGCGCGAGCACGAGCTGCAGGTGTACGCGGTCGCGCTGGTGAAGCCGGGGACGGTGCCCAAGACCAGCAGCGGCAAGATCCAGCGGCTGCTGTGCCGGCAGACGTTCCTGGCGCAGAAGCTCCCGGTGCTGGGCGTGAGCGTGCTGGACGATGCGCCGCTGCGCGGGGAGGAGGCGGGGCCCTCCCTCTCCCGCGAGGCGCTGGAGGCGGCGGAGCCGGCGGCGCGGCGGCCCCTGCTGGAGGGGTGGCTGCACGCGCAGGCGGCGCGCGTGCTGGGCGTGGCGGCGGAGCGCATCGACCCGCGGCAGCCGCTGGTGACGCTGGGGCTGGACTCGCTGATGGCCGGCGAGCTGAAGACGGCCGTGGACATGGCGCTCGGCGTCTCGCTTCAGCTCACCCGGCTGCTGGAGGAGGTGGGGATCTCCTCCCTGGCGGCGGAGCTGCTGGAGGAGATGAAGCTGCCGGCCGGCGCGGCGGGCGAGGGGGTGTCGGCGGGGACGGGGCGGATGACCGTGGCGCGCCCGGAGGCGCTGCCGCTGTCGTGGGCGCAGGAGAGGATCTGGTTCCTGGACGTGCTCCAGCCGGGCACGGCGGCGTACAACATCCCGCTGGCGCTGCGCATCTCGGGCGAGCTGGACGCCGGGGCGCTGGAGCAGGCGTTCGCGGAGGTGGTGCGGCGGCACGAGGCGCTCCGCACCGTGTTCGCCAGCGTGGACGGACGGCCGGTGCAGGTGGTGCTCCCCGCGGGCGGCTGGGCGCTGGCCGCGGACGACGTGTCCGGGCTCCCGGCGGGGGAGCGCGAGGCCGCTGCGCGCGGGATCGCGGAGGCGGAGGCCGGCGCGCCCTTCGACCTGGCGGCGGGCCCGCTGCTGCGCGCCCGCCTGGTGCGGATCGCGGACGACGACCACCTGCTCGCCGTGGTGATGCACCACGTGGTGAGCGACGGCTGGTCCGCCGGGGTGCTGGTGAGGGAATTGTCGGCGCTGTACCCGGCCGCGCTGGCGGGCGAGCCCTCGCCCCTGGCGCCGCTCCCCACGCAGTACGCCGACGAGGCGGTGCGCGAGCGCGAGTGGACGCGCGGAGAGACCGTGGAGGCGCAGCTCGCCTGGTGGCGCGAGCGCCTGGCCGGGACGCCCGACCTGGAGCTTCCCACCGACCGGCCGCGCCCGCCCGCGCAGAGCTTCCGCGGCGCCGTGCACCGCTTCGGCGTTCTTGCGGAGACCGCGGATCGGCTGCGGTCACTGGCGCGCGGCGAGGGGGCGACGCCGTTCATGGCGCTCCTCGCGGCCTTTCAGCTCCTCCTCGCCCGCTACTCCGGGCAGAGCGACATCGCCACGGGCGTACCGGTCTCCAGCCGCGACCGCACCGACGTCGCCGGGCTCATCGGCCTGTTCCTGAACACGCTGGTGCTGCGCGCCGAGGTGGACCCTCGCGCCGGGTTCCGCGACCTGCTGGGGCGGGTCCGCGCCGCCGCGCTGGAGGCGTACGCCCGTGCCGACCTGCCCTGGGGGAAGCTGGTGGAGGAGCTGCAGCCGGAGCGCGGCCTGAGCCGCAACCCTGTCTTCCAGGTGATGTTCGGGCTGCAGAGCACCTCGCTGGAGCCGGTGGCGGTGGACGGGCTCACGCTCGCGCCCGAGACGCTGGACAGCGGCACGTCCAAGCTCGACCTGACCCTGTTCGCGTGGGAGCGGGCGGCGGGCGGGCTCACCGCCACGCTGGAATACGCCACCGACCTGTTCGACGCCGCCACCGCCGGGCGGATGGCCGCCCACTACACCGCGCTCCTGGGCGCCGCGGCCACCCTCCCTGACCGCCCGGTGGCCGCCCTGGAGATGCTGGACGCAGGCGAGCGCGCCACCCTGCTGAACACCTGGAACGCCACGGACGCCCCCTTCCCCGCCGACCGCCCGGTGCACGCGCTGTTCGCGGAGCAGGCGGCGCGCACCCCGGACGCCCCCGCCGTGGTGGCGGGGGACGAGGCGCTGAGCTACCGGGAGCTGGAAGCGCGGTCCGCCCGTCTCGCCCGGTACCTGCGGCGGCGCGGCGTCGGCGGCGAGACGCGGGTGGGCCTGCACCTGGAGCGCGGCGCGGAGATGGTGGTCGCCATGCTGGCGGTGCACAGGGCCGGCGGCGCGTACGTCCCGCTCGATCCCGGCTACCCGCGCGAGCGGTTGGAATTCGTGCTCCGCGACTCCGGCGCGACCGTGCTCCTCACACACGATCCGCTGGCGGGGACGCTCCCCGAAGAGGGCGTCGAGGTGGTCCGGGTGGACGCAGAGGCGGCGGAGATCGCCCGGGAGAGCGCGGAGCCGCCGGACGCCGCCGTCTTCCCGGACGGGCTGGCGTACGTGGTCTACACCTCCGGCTCCACCGGCCGCCCCAAGGGGGTGATGAACACCCACCGCGCCCTGGTCAACCTCCTGGAATGGTTCCGGCGCGAGCTGTCCCCCGGCCCGGGGGACACCCTGCTCGCCGTCACCCCGCTCTCCTTCGACATCGCTGCGCTGGAGGTGTTCCTCCCGCTGGTGGCCGGCGCCCGCCTCGCCGTCGCCTCGCGCGAGACCGCGGCCGACGGGGCCCGGCTGCTGCGGGAGATGGCGGAGCGCGGCGCCACGGTGATGCAGGCCACCCCCGCCACCTGGTACCTGCTGCGCGGCGCCGGCTGGGAGGGCGACGGGCGGCTCCGGGCGCTCTGCGGCGGCGAGGCGCTCTCCCAGGAGCTGGCCGGCGAGCTGGCCCGGCGCGCGGGAGCCGCCTGGAACGTCTACGGGCCGACGGAGACCACCATCTGGTCCACCGCCGGGCGCATCGCCGCCGATGCCCCGGTCAGCGTGGGACGGCCGCTGGCGAACACCCGCGTCTACGTGCTGGACGGGGAGCTGCGGCCCGTCCCGGTGGGCGTCGCGGGCACGCTCTGGATCGGCGGCGCCGGGCTGGCGCGCGGGTACCTGGGACGCGCCGACCTGACCGCGGAGCGCTTCCTCCCGGACCCGCACGGCCCCGCGGGCGAGCGCATGTACGACACGGGCGACCTGGCGCGCTTCCGCGCCGACGGCCGCATCCAGGTGCTGGGGCGCGCCGACCAGCAGGTCAAGGTGCGCGGCTTCCGCGTCGAGCCGGGCGAGGTTGAGGCCGCCCTCGACGCGCACCCGGCCGTGGCGCGCTCCGCCGTGGCAGCGACCGGAGCTGGCGCGGAGGATCGGCGGCTCGTGGCCTACCTGGCCCCCGCGGACGATGCCGTCCCCGACCCCGCCGCGCTCCGCGAGTGGCTGCGCGAGCGGCTCCCCGAGTACATGGTCCCGTCCCGGTTCGTCGTGCTGGAGCGGCTCCCCCTCACGCCCAGCGGCAAGGTCGACCGCCGCGCCCTCCCCGCCCCGGAAGCCGGCCCGGCCGCCGACGCCGGGTACACGGCTCCCCGCACGCCGGTCGAGGAGGTGGTGGCGGCGGCCTGGGCCGAGTGCCTGGGGCTGGACCGCGTGGGCGTGCACGACGACTTCTTCGCCCTCGGCGGCCACTCGCTCCTGGGGGCGCGGCTCATCGCGCGGACGCGCGACGCCCTGGGGGTGGAGCTCCCCGTGCGGGCATTGTTCGACGCCGCCACCGTGGAGCGCTTCGCCGCCCGCGTGGAGGACGCGGCGCGCTCCGCCGCCGGCGCCCCCCTGCCGCCGCTGGTCCCGGTGCCCCGCGATGCTTCCGGCAGGCTCCCGCTCTCCTTCGCCCAGGAGAGGCTCTGGTTCCTGGACCGGCTCCGCCCGGGGAGCCCGGCGTACACCATGCCCGCCGCCCTGCGGCTCACCGGGCCGCTCGACGAGCACGCTCTCCGCCGCGCACTGGACGAGGTCGTCCGCCGGCACGAGGCGCTCCGCTCCCGCTTCCTGAGCGAGCGCGGGCGCCCCGTGCAGACCATCGACGAGCCGCGCCCGCTGGAGTGGACCCTGGCCGACGTGTCGCACCTGGACGGCGAGGAGCGCGAGGCGGAGCTGCGGCGGCTGGCCCTGGCAGAGGCCGCCCGCCCCTTTGACCTGGAAACCGGGCCGCTGGTCCGCGCCGGGCGGGTGCGCGCCGGCGAGAACGACGTGCTGCTTCTCATCTCCGTGCACCACGTCGCCGGCGACGCCTGGAGCATGGGGGTGCTCGCCCGCGAGATGGCCGCCCTGTACGAGGCGTACGCGTCGGGGCAAGAGCCCACGCTCCCACCGCTCCCGGTGCAGTACGCCGACTACGCCGCCTGGCAGCGCGACTGGCTGGGCGGCGGAGGGCTGGAGGCCCAGCTCGCCTGGTGGCGGGAGCGCATCGGTCCGCAGCCCCCCGATGCCGAGATTCCGGCGGACCAGCCGCGCCCCGGGATCCGGACCTTCACCGGCGCACACCACGCCACCTCGCTGGGACGGGAGGTGTCGGCCCGCGTCCGCCAGCTGGCCCGCGCCGAGCGCGCGACCCCGTACATGGTGCTCCTGGCCGCCTTCAAGGCGGCGCTCCGCCACCACGTCCACAGCGACCTCGTAACGGTGGGCACCGACGTCGCCGGCCGCGGCGCCACCGAGACGGCCGGTCTGATCGGGCTCTTCGTCAACCAGCTCGTGCTCTCGACGAGCCTCTCCGGCGAGCCCACCTTCCGTGAAGTGCTGGGCCGCGTCCGCGAGACCACGCTCGGGGCCTACGCGCACGCCGACGTCCCCTTCAACCTGCTGGTGGACGCCGTCAACCCGGTACGGGATCCCGGACGGAACCCGCTGTTCCAGGTGATGTTCGTCTTCGACAACACCCCACTCCCCGAGCTCCGCTTCGGCAGGGTGGAGATCCGGGTGATGGACCTGCAGCTCGCCGGCGCACCCTTCGACCTCTCGGTGCTGGTCTCCGAGAACGAGGGAAAGTTCCGCTGCCTGTGGCGCTACAACCCGGACCTGTTCAACGCCTCCACGGTGGAGGCCGTCGCCGCCGGCTTCGGGGTGATGGCGCGCGCCGCGACCGCGAGCCCCGACGCCCCGCTCGCCTCGCTCCTGGACGTGGTCGCCGAGGCGGAGCGCGCCCGGCGGAGCGCCGAGCTGGACCGCCTCAAGGAGGCCAGGGCGCTCCGCTTCGGCAAGCTGGGCCGCCGCAGGGCCGAAGAGCCCGGCGAGCCCGCGCCCCTCGCGTAGCGCCCGCGCCGCCCGTCCGCGGGCGGACCCCGAGAACCGCCCAAACTACCCGGAAAGAGGATTTCTGATGGACGCCATTGCGATCGTGGGGATGTCGGGACGCTTCCCGGGCGCCGGGGACGTAGACGAGTTCTGGAGGAACCTGCGCGACGGGGTGGAGTCCATCACCCACTTCTCCGAGGAGGAGCTGGAGCGGGCCAGCATCGACCCCGCGGAGCTGGCGGACCCGGCCTACGTCCGGGCGCGCGCGGTCCTGGACGGGATCGAGGACTTCGACGCCGCCTTCTTCGACTTCACCCCGCGTGAGGCCACCCTCACCGACCCGCAGCACCGGCTCTTCCTGGAGTGCGCCTACGAGGCGTTGGAATCGGCCGGCTACGACCCGCGCGCCTACGGGGGGTCCATCGGCGTCTTCGGCGGGGCGGGAGCGAACAGCTACATGCTCTTCAACCTGGCCTCGGCCGGGGAAATGACCGGGACCCTGGACACCTTCCAGGCGTTCATCCACAACAAGAACGACTATCTCACCACCCGCGTCGCCTACAAGCTCGACCTGCGCGGCCCCTGCGTCACCGTCCAGACGGCGTGCTCCACCTCGCTGGTGGCGGTCGCGCTCGCCTGCCAGTCGCTGATGAGCTACCAGTGCGACATCGCGCTGGCCGGGGGCGTCAACGTCTTCGTCCCGCAGCGTACGGGCTACCTTCACCACCCGGGCGGGATCGGCTCGCCGGACGGGCACTGCCGCCCCTTCGACGCCCGTGCCGCGGGGACGGCGGGCGGCAACGGCGCCGGGGTGGTGGTGCTCAAGCGCCACGAGGACGCGCTGGCTGACGGGGACACGGTCCACGCGGTGATCCGCGGCTGGGCGCTCAACAACGACGGCGCGGTCAAGGCGGGCTTCACCGCGCCCGGCGTGGAGAGACAGACGGAGGTGATCAGCACCGCGCAGGTGTTCGCGGACGTGCCGGTGGAGACGATCACCTACGTGGAGGCGCACGGAACGGGAACTACCATCGGCGACCCGATCGAGGTCGAGGCGCTGGCCCGCGCCTTCCGCCGGGAGACGGAAAAGACGGGCTTCTGCGCCATCGGCTCGGTGAAGAGCAACATCGGCCACCTGGACACCGCCGCCGGGGCGGCCGGGCTGATCAAGACGGTGCAGGCCCTCAAGCACCGCGAGATCCCGCCCTCGCTGCACTTCGAGGAGCCCAACCCGCGCATCGACTTCACGAAGACGCCGTTCTACGTCGCTTCGGTGCTGCGGCCCTGGGAGACGGACGGCGCGCCGCGGCGCGCGGGGGTCAGCTCGTTCGGGCTGGGCGGCACCAACGCGCACCTGGTGCTGGAGGAGGCCCCGGCCGCCGGGGAGCCGGCGCCCTCGCGCCCGCACCAGCTCCTGGTGGTCTCCGGGCACACCGCCCCGGCCATGGAAGCGGCCACCGACAACCTGCTGCGCCACCTGCGCGGGCACCCAGAGCAGTCGCTGGCGGACGTCGCCTACACCCTGCAGGTGGGGCGGGCGTCGTTCGAGCACCGGCGCATGCTGGTGGCCCGCGACCGCGACGACGCCATCGCGCTGCTGGAGGCGCTGACGCCGGACCGCGTGGTCACCCGCGGCCAGCCGCCGGTGCGCCGCCCGCTCACCTTCATGTTCCCGGGGCAGGGGGCGCAGTACCCGGGGATGGGCTCCGGCCTGTACGAGAGCGAGCCCGCCTTCCGGGCGGAGGTGGACCGCTGCCTGGAGATCATCCGCCCGCTCGTGGACTTCGACCTGCGCGCGCTGCTGCTGGCGTCGCCGGACGACGCCGACGCGGCCGCCGCGCTGGGCAAGACCCGCGCGACGCAGCCGGCGCTGTTCGTCGTGGAGTACGCGCTGACGAAGCTGTGGATGAGCTGGGGGGTGAAGCCCGACAGCATGATCGGCCACAGCATCGGTGAGTACGTGGCGGGCTGCCTGGCGGGGGTGATGTCGCTGGAGGACGCGCTGCGGCTGGTGGTGGCGCGCGGCGCGCTGGTGCAGCGGATGCCCGAGGGCGACATGCTGGGCGTGCCGCTCTCCGAGCGGAAAGTCCTGGAGATGCTCCCGCCCGAGCTGTCGCTGGCGGCGGTGAACGGCGACGAGCTGTGCGTGGTCAGCGGCCCGCGCGAGGCGGTGATCGCCTTCAACGCCCGGCTCGACGAGATGGGCGTGGTGGGCCGTCCGCTGCACACCTCGCACGCGTTCCACTCGGCGATGATGGAGCCGATGCTGGACGCCTTCCGGGCCGCGGTGCACCGGGTGAAGCTGAGCGCGCCGGAGCTTCCCTACCTGTCCAACGTCACCGGCACCTGGATCACGGCCGAGGACGCCACGGACCCGGAGTACTGGGTGCGGCACGTCCGCCGGACGGTGAGGTTCCACCAGGGCGTCGGCGAGCTGATGGGGAGCCCGGATGCGGCGCTGCTGGAGGTGGGCCCCGGGCGCACGCTGCGCTCCATCGTCCGCTGGCACCCGGGCAAGCTCCCCGGGCAGGTGATGCACGCCTCCCTCCCGCACGCCCGCGAGCGCGAGGACGACCGGGCGTTCATCCTGAACGCCGTGGGGCAGCTCTGGCTGGCGGGCATCGCCATCGACTGGCCGGCGCTCCACTCCGGCGAGCGGCGCCGCCGCGTCCCGCTCCCCACCTATCCCTTCCAGCGCAGGCGCTACTGGATCGACGCGCAGCCCGCCGGCCGCCGGCCGTCGCCCCGGTCGTCGGCGAAGCGGGCAGACGTGGGCGACTGGTTCTACCTCCCCGTCTGGCGGGAGACCCCGCTCGCCCCGTCCGCCGTCGGCGAGGGTCCCTGGCTGGTCTTCGCGGGGGAGGCGGGGCCCGGCGCCGCGCTCGCCGGTGCGCTGGCCGCGGCCGGGCGCGCCGCCACGGTGGTGAGCCCGGGGGGCGGCTTCCGGGAGCTGGGCGCCGACCGGTACGAGGTCGATCCGCGTCGGCGCGAGGACTACGGCGCTCTGCTGGCGCGCCTGGCCGCCACGGGCCGCTTCCCGCGGCGCATCGTGCACCTGTGGAGCGCCGAGGGCGGCCCCGGCGACGCGCAGGAGCGCGGCCTGTACTCGCTCCTCTTCCTGGCGCAGGCCCTGGGCGAGCGGAGCGCGGCGGATCCCGTGGAGCTGACGGTGGTGACCGCCGGGATGCAGGAGGTGGGCGGCGGCGGCCTGGGCGACCCCGAGCAGGCCACGGTCCTGGGGCCGGTACGCACCATCCCCCGCGAGTACCCGCACCTGGCCTGCCGCAGCGTGGACGTCCTGCTCCCGTCCGGGGGGAGCTGGCAGGAGGAGCGGCTCGCCGGGCAGCTCCTGTCCGAGGCCGTCTCCGGCGCCGCCGACACGGTCGTCGCGCTGCGCGGCGCGCACCGCTGGGTGCAGGACTACGAACAGGTCAGGCTGCCGCGCCCGGAGGGGGCGCTTCCCGTGCTGCGCCAGGGGGGCCTCTACCTGATCACCGGCGGGCTGGGGGGGATCGGGCTGCAGGTGGCGGAGTACCTGGCGCGCGAGGCCCGGGCCAACCTGGTGCTGACCGGCCGCTCCGCCCTCCCGCCGCGCGACGGGTGGGATGCGTGGCTGGAATCGCACGAGGCCGCCGAGCCCACCAGCCGCCGCATCCGCGCCGTCCAGGCCCTGGAGGCGCTGGGGGCCGGGGTCCTGGTGGCCGCCGCCGACGTGGCCGACGCCGCCGCGATGCGGGCCGTGGTGGAGGAAGCGCGGTCGCGGTGGGGGGAGTTCGCCGGCGTGGTGCACGCCGCGGGGGTCCCGTCCGGCGGGCTGATGCAGATGCGCACCCCCCGGCAGGTGGCGGACGTGCTCGCTCCCAAGGTACGCGGGACGCAGGTGCTGGCGGAGCTCTTCGCCGGTCCGCGGCTGGACTTCATGCTGCTCTGCTCCTCGCGCACCGCGGTGATGGGGCGCTTCGGGCAGGTGGACTACACCGCCGCAAACGCGTTCCTGGACGCCTTCGCCCGCTGGCACCGCGACGGGACCGGGACCTACACCGTCTCGGTCAACTGGGGCGGCTGGGAGGAGGTGGGGATGGCCGCGGAGGCCCGCTCCGCCGCCACGGACGGCGGCGGGACGGTGCTGCGCACCTTCGACCACCCCATGCTGGAGCGACTGATCCTGGAAGAGCCGGGACGCAGGGTGTTCGCCACGGACTTCGCGGTGAACAAGCAGTGGCCGGCGGACGAGCACCGCATCATCGGCAACTCGGTGATGCCCGGCGTCGCCTACTTCGAGATGGTCCGCGCCGCCGCGGCCGGGTACGCCGACGGGCGCGACGTGGTGATCCGGGAGTGCTACTTCGTGGAGCCCATGCGCCTGGAGGACACGGAGGTCCGCGAGGCCCGGCTGGAGCTGCGCGAGGAGGGCGCCGGCGAATACTCCTTCACCATCTGGAGCCGGGACGGCAACAACCCCGCCGGCCGCATGCGCAGGCACGCGCTGGGGCGGGCGGCGGTCGAGGACCCGCGCCCCGCGGAGCGGAGCGACCTGGCGGCGGTGCTCGCGCGCTGCCCCGGGCGGGCCAGCATCGCGCAGGAGGAGCGGGAGGACGACTTCGGCCCGCGCTGGCAGAGCGTGCACCGCCTCCACCTGGGCACGGACGAGCTGGTGATCGAGATGGAGCTGCCGGAAGCCTTCCAGGGCGACTGGGAGAAGTGGGTCTTCCACCCCGCCGTCCTGGACCGCGCAGCCGGCATCACCAAGGCCCGTCTGGCCCCGGAGTTCTACTACCTCCCCATGCTGTACCGCGGGCTCCGCCTGGACCGGCAGATGCGGGGGCGGCTCTTCTGCCATGGCCGCTACCTGCGGGACGAGGAGGGCCCCGACCGGGAGACCATCGCCTTCGACTTCAACATCATGAACGGGGAGGGCGAGACCCTCCTGCGGGTGGAGAAGTTCACGCAGAAGCGCATCAACGACCCCGGCGCTGAGATCCGCGGCATGGCCGTGGCCGACGTCGGGGAGTCGCCCGACACCGGCCCGGGAGACGGGATCCGCCCGCGGGAGGGGGTGGACGCCTTCGCCCGCATCCTGGCGGCGCGCGTGGAGCCGCAGGTGGTGGTCTCGCCCGACGACCTGCACGCGGCCATCGCGCAGGGCGACCTGCAGGCGGGCGAGAAGCTGCTGCAGGCGGTGGACGAGCGGGGCTCTTCCGCCCCCCGGGGCGACCGCCCCGAGCTCAGCTCCGAGTACGTGGCGCCGCGCAGCGAGACCGAGCGGCGCATCGCCGACGTGTGGAGCGCGGTCCTCGGGGTGGAGCAGGTGGGCGTCCACGACAACTTCTACGAGCTGGGCGGCGACTCGGTGAACGCCATCCAGATCATGGCCAAGGGGAAGCAGGCGGGGCTGAACCTCACCCCGCAGCAGTTCTTCCAGTACGAGACCATCGCCGAGGTGGCGGCGATGATCGAGGAAGCGCTGGCCCCCGGGTCGAAGCACGGCGAGCTGCCGCTGACGCCGGTGCAGCGCTGGTTCCTGGAGCGCGCCGGAGACCGCGGCGTCACGGCGGACGCGGTGCTCCTGGAGGCGCGCCGCCCACTGGACGCACGGCACCTGGAGGCGGCGGTGCGCCACCTCCAGGACCGCCACGATTCGCTGCGGCTGCGATTCACCCGGGATGGGGGCGCCTGGCGGCAGGTGGGTGCCGCCAGGGGAGACGAGAGGCCGTTCGCGCAGGCATCGCTGGCGGAGGTGCCGGCCGCGGAGCGGGTGGGGGCCGCCCGCCGCGAGGCGGAGCGGCTCGCGGCGGGGATGGACCCGACGGTGGGGCCGCTGCTGCGCGCCCTGCTCCTCGACGCGGGCCCGGACGCACCGCAGCTCCTGCTGCTGGCGGCGCATCCCCTGGCGGCGGATGCGGCCTCCTGGCCGGTGCTGCTGGAGGATCTGGCGACGGCCTACGGACAGCTCGCCCGCGGCACGGAGGTGGAGATCGACGCCGGGACCACGGCGTTCGGGTCGTGGGCGGAGGAGGTGGCGGAGCTCGCGGGCTCGGAGATGCTGGCGCGCGAGGCGGACTTCTGGCGCGAGGAGGTCCCCGGCGGCCGGACCGACCTCCCGACCGACTCCGCCGGCGCCCCCCTGGAGGGGACCGCGCGGACGCTGGCGGCGGCGCTCCCCGACGACCTGGCGGAGGAGGTCGTGGACGAGCTGCCGCAGGCCCGCCGCGCGACCCCCGAGGAGGTGCTCCTGGCCGCGCTCGCCAGCGCGCTGGCGGAGTGGGCAGGCCCCGGCCCGGTGCTGGTGGACGTGGCACGCGACGCCCGCGTCGGCGAGGCGGCAGACGGCGCCTATTCCCGCACCGTGGGGCGGCTGGAGCACGTGGTCCCGGTGGAGCTGACCACGTACGTCGACGACGACCCGGTAGCTACCCTCAAGGCGGTCAAGCAGCGCCTCCGCCACGTCTCCGGCCACGCCGCCTCGTACGGCGTGCTGCGCCACCTGGACGCCGGCGCCGAGACCGGGGCGATGCTGCGCGCCGCCCCGCAGGCGGAGGTCCTCTTCCGCTTCGCCGACCTGTCCGACCCGGGCGCGTACGCGGGCGCGCCGTGGGAGCCCGTGGACGGCATCCCCTTCCGGGTCCACGGCGGCGGCGCCCCCCGCGCGCACCTGCTGGAGGTCGACGCGTACCGGACTCCGGAGGGGGTGCGCCTAGCCTGGACCTGGTCCCCCGAGGTGCACGGGGCCGCCACGGTCGAGCGGCTCGCTACGCGCTTCGAGGCAGCGCTCCGCGCCCTGGCCGAGCGCTCGCGCCTGGCGGAGCCCGAGGGCTTTACGCCCGAGGACTTCCCCCTCGCCGGCCTGGACCCCGCGGCCCTGGGCCAGCTCTCTCTGCTGATCCGCAGGGCGGACCGGGGGAGCTGAACGGCCTAGTACAGTGCGGCTGAAGTAATTGGGTGGTTTATGCGACCAGAGCTTTCCCTCGGTAGGTCCACTGGAAGGGTCGAGCCATGGTGCGGTTGTAGTAGGCGATGAACGCCAGGACGCGCTTGTGC
>JBFMFL010000117.1:0-19249 GCA_040752145.1 Gemmatimonadota bacterium | reverse complement strand
GCCCCCCGCGGACGCCGGCGCGGAGCCCCGCGTGAGGGATGTCGGCCCGAAGGGGCGAGACCCGCGGGCAGTTTCGCGGGGCTCGACTCCGTTGCGCACGGTCGTATCGTGCGCTACGGAGCCGCAGCCCGACCCCGGCGCCAGCCGGGGGCACGCCCGAACCCGCCGTCCCAGCAGTTCGAGCGGCCGTTCATGATCCGCCCCAGGACGGAGGTCGCGAACACGCCGCCCGTGCCGCACGGGGGGCCGCAGGGGAGCGCCGGGCCGCGCGCCCCGGTGCGCACCGACTTCAGCGTGTCGATGAACGCCTTCGGGCCCGCGCCCATCGTGCTGGAGGCCATCCGCGCCGCCCGGCCGGACGTGTACCCGGACCCGGAAAGCATCGCCCCGCGCCGCGCCGCCTCGCGCCGCTGGGGACGGCCGCCGGAGGAGATCGCCTTCGGGGCCGGCGCGGCGGAGCTGATCCACGCGCTCTGCTTCGCCTTCGTGCGCCCGGGCGACACGGCGCTGATCCCCAACCCCACCTTCGGCGAGTACGCGCGCGCGGTGAGCCTGTGCGGCGGGCGGGTGCTCCAGGGGATCGCGCCGCCCCCGGCGTACGCGCTGGACACGGAGGAGATCGCCGCCGCCGTGGTGCAGCACCGGCCGCGCCTCGTCTTCCTGTGCGCGCCCAACAACCCCACCGGCCAGCCCTTTCCCCGCGAGGAGCTGCGCCGCATCGCGGACGCGGGCGCGGCGGCGGGGACGCTGCTGGTGCTGGACCAGTCGTACGACGCCTTCCTGCGCGAGCCGCTGGGCTGCCCCGCGCTCCCGGGCCACCCGGCCGTGCTGCACCTGCGCTCCATCACCAAGGAGCACGCCCTGGCCGGGGTGCGCGCCGGGTTCGCCGTGGGCCCGGAGACGGTGATCCGCGCGCTGGAGCGGGGCCGCCCGCCCTGGCCGGTGTCCACCGTGGCGCAGGCCGCCGCCGTCGCCGCCCTCTCGGACGCGGGGCAGGCGCACGTGGCGGAGACCGTGCCGCGGCTGCGCTCGGAGCGCGAGCTGCTGGAGGCCGCCTTCGCGCGGCTGCGCCTCCCCACGGTCCGCAGCTCCACGCACTACCTGCTGGCCGCCGTGGGCGACGCCGCCGCGCTCGCCGCGCGCCTGCGCGACGAGCACGCGCTGCGGGTGCGCGACTGCGCCTCGTTCGGGCTGCCGGGGCACGTGCGGGTGGCCGCCCGCACCCCGCCCGAGAACGCCGCGCTGGTCGCCGCGCTGGAGGCCGCGTGCTCCGGCTGACCCTGGTCCGCCACGGCACCACGGCGTGGAACGACACCGGCCGCTACCAGGGGTGGAGCGACCCGCCGCTCTCCGAGCAGGGCGTCGCGGAGGCGGAGCGGCTGCGCGCGCGCCTGGCCGGCGAATCGTTCGACCGTGTGGTGGCGAGCGACCTCCTCCGCGCCCGCCGGACGGCGGAGATCGCCCTCCCCGGCGCCGCGGTGGCAACCGACCGCCGCTTCCGCGAGATGAACTTCGGGGCGTGGGAGGGGCTCACCTGGGACGAGTGTACCGCCCGCGACGGCGACCTCCCCGCGCGCTGGGCCGCCGACCCCGCCTCCTGCGCGCCGCCGGAGGGCGAGTCCGCGGCCGAGTTCGCGGCCCGCGTCGCCGCCGGCCTGGACGCCCTGCCAGCCGAGGGGAGCGCGCTGGTGGTGGCCCACGCCGGGACCATCCACGCGGTGCTCGCCCGCTGGCTGGGGGTGACGCTGAAGCAGACGTTCGCGCTGCACGTCGGCCGCTGCGGCATCACCCGCGCCGAGGTGTTCCCCGACGGGGTGCGGGTGCAGTGCGTCAACGACACGGCGCACATGACGGCAGGGAACAGGGAATAGGGAACAGGGCTCCTCCGGTTCACGCGCAGCGTGAAGCGTCACAGCCTGCAACGGCGGCCCTCACCCCCCGGCCCCCTCTCCCAATGCTGGGAGAGGGGGAGCACGACAGTGTGTCGGTCGAGCACTCTGCCGAGGGTCAGGAAGCCCTCCCCCAGAATTGGGGGAGGGTGGCGAGCCTCAAGCGAGCCGGGTGGGGGCCTGCCGGACCGCGCCCAGACGCTGTCGAAACCGTGAAAAATCAGGAGAGCCGATGACCGACAGGACCGACCCGATGGCGCCGCCGGAGCCGGTGGAGGAGAAGGAGGGACGGCGGAAGGCGCCGGTGCCGAAGAAGAAGCGGCCGGGCAAGTACCGGGTGCCGCCGCGGGAGAACCGGAACGGGCTGGTGATCGTCCACACGGGGGACGGCAAGGGCAAGAGCACGGCGGCCTTCGGGATGCTGCTGCGCGCGGCGGGGCGCGACATGAAGGTGGGCGCCTGGCAGTTCGTGAAGAGCGCCGAGACGCTGTACGGCGAGCACGTGGCGGCGGAGCGGCTGGGGGTGAGCATCGTCCCGCTGGGCGACGGCTTCACCTGGCTCTCGGAGAACATCGAGGAGGACCGCGCCCTGGCCCGGCGCGGCTGGGAAGTGTGCCGGGAGGCGCTGCGCGGCGGGGAATACGACGTGCTGATCTTCGACGAGCTGACCTACCCGCTCAACTTCGGCTGGCTGGACGCGGACGAGGTGCTGGCGGAGATCCGCGCCCGCCCGGCCGGCACGCACGTGGTGGTCACCGGGCGCAACGCCCCCGAGGCGCTGGTGGAGCTGGCGGACCTGGTCACGGAGATGCGGCTGGTCAAGCACCCGTACCGCGACCAGGGGATCGGGGCACAACCGGGGATCGAGCTATGAGCACGAGCGAGGACGCGGCCGGGCACGAGACCTTTCTGCGCGAGGCGATCCGCCTGTCCCGCCGGGCCCTGGAGCGCGGCGACGGGCCGTACGGCGCGGTGCTGGTGCGGGGCGGGCGGATCGTGCTGGCCCGCGAGAACACGGCCAGCACCCGCGCGGACGCCACCCGCCACGCGGAGATGAACCTGGTGGTGGAGGCGCAGGAGAGCTTCGGGCCGGAGGCGCTGGCGGAGTGTACGCTGTACGCGAGCACCGAGCCGTGCGCCATGTGCGCCGGGGCCGTCTTCTGGGCGGGGATCCGCCGCGTGGTCTTCGCCTGCCCGTCCAGCCGCCACGAGCGCGTCTTCGGCCCGGCGCTCGCCGTCCACGGGCGCGACGTGCTCGCCACGGCCACGCCGCCGGTGGAGACGGTGGGCCCGCTGCTGGAGGACGAGGCCGCGGCGGTGCTGGAGGAGGCGGCGCGGCGGGGGATCGGGTAGGCGATGCCCACGATCCACCTGATCCGCCACGGCGAGACCGACTGGAACCGCCGCGGCCTGTACCAGGGGACCACCGACGTCCCCCTGAACGCCGCCGGCCGCGCCCAGGCGGAGGCGCTCGGCGAGCGGCTGCGCGGCGTGGACTTCGACGCCGGCTACACCTCGCCGCTGCGCCGCGCCCGCGCCACCGCGCAGGCGGTGCTGGGCGGCACCGGCGTGCCCCTGGTGGAGGCGCCGGAGCTGCGCGAGATGTCGTACGGGCTGTGGCAGGGGCGCGGCTCCCGGCCGGCCGGGCGGTGCAGCCCGGGGCTGGAGTGGCGCTGGAAGCAGGACCCCTGGAGCGTCCGCTTCCCCGGCGGCGAGTCGCTGCACGACGTGCGCGCGCGGGCGGCGCGGCTCTGGGGGCGCGTCGTCGACGCGCACACGGGCGACGTGGTGCTGCTCAGCGGCCACGGGCACTTCAACCGCGTGCTCCTCATCCACGCGCTGGGCTGGGAGCCCGGCCGCTTCTGGGAGATCCCGCAGGGCAACGCCTGCTGCTGGCGCATCGAGGTGCCG
Organism: Gemmatimonadota bacterium; assembly: GCA_040752145.1. Lineage (GTDB taxonomy): Bacteria > Gemmatimonadota > Gemmatimonadetes > Longimicrobiales > Longimicrobiaceae > JAFAYN01. Next base: position 15,449 of record JBFMFL010000117.1, on the reverse strand, counting down.
GAGGAGCCGGGCGCCGCGCCCACGGCGGAGCGGCTGGACCCGGCGCTCCCCGCGCTGGAGATGGGGATGGCGGGATGAGCACGCACCCCGTTTCCCTCCAGGACGGCACCCGGCCGGAGGGCGAGTTCCCGCCGGAGGCCAAGCAGGCGGTGTACGACGTCATCGCCCTGCGCCGCGACGTGCGCGCCTTCCGCCCGGACCCGGTCCCCGACGAGACGCTGCTGCGCATCCTGGCCGCGGCGCACCGGGCCGGCTCCGTGGGGTTCATGCAGCCGTGGGACTTCGTGGTGGTCCGCTCCCCGGAGCGCAAGGGCGAGGTGTACGAGCTGTTCCGCCGCGCCAACGAGCGCGCCGCCACCCGCTGGGAGGGCGACCGCCGCGCCCGCTACGCCGCGCTCAAGCTGCAGGGGATCCTGGACGCGCCGCTCTGCGTGTGCGTGACCTGCGACACCCGCCGCGGCGGCCCGCACGTGCTGGGGCGCGACACCATCCGCGAGACCGACGTCTACAGCACCTGCCTGGCCGTGCAGAACCTGTGGCTCGCCGCTCGGGCCGAGGGCGTGGGCGTCGGCTGGGTCAGCATCGTGGACAACGCCGAGCTGTCCGCAGCGCTCCGCCTCCCCGCGGGCGTCGTCCCGGTGGCGTTCCTGTGCGTGGGCTATCCCGTGGAGTTCCCGACGACGCCCATGCTGGAGGCCACCGGCTGGCGCGCCCGCACGGACCTGGCCGAGCTGGTGAGGTTCGAGGACTGGGAGGGCGACGGCGAGGGCGACCCGCTCCGCGCGCTGCTCGGCCGCGTCGAGCGCGCCACAGCAGCGTCGGTCGATTCGCAGGTCGGCGTGCCGGGGACCGTCGAGGCCCTGGTCGCCCTGGTGCCGGCGGTGGACCCGGACGGCGAACGCGCGGCGCGGATCCGGGAGCGGCTGGACGGGCTCACCAAGCCGCGCGGCAGCCTGGGCCGCATCGAGGAGCTGGCGGTGCGGCTCGCCCGCGTGCAGGCGACCGACCACCCCGCGGCGGAGCGCCGGCGGGTGCTGGTGTTCGCGGGCGACCACGGCGTCTGCGCCGAGGGGGTGAGCGCCTACCGCCCCGAGGTCACCGCGCGCCTGTGCTACAACTTCGTCGCGGGCGGCGGGCCCATCAACGCGCTGGCCCGCCGCGTCGGCGCCGAGGTCTGCGTGGTGGACATGGGCGTGGACCACGACTTCGGCGGGGCGACGGGGATCGTTCACCGCAAGGTGCGGCGCGGCACCCGCAACCTCGCCGCCGAGCCGGCCATGACGCGCGGCGAGGCGGAGCGGGCCCTGCTCGCCGGGGCCGCCGCCGTGCTGGAGGCGCCCCCCTGCGACGTGCTCGCCCTGGGCGAGGTGGGGATCGGCAACACCACCGCGGCGTCGGCTCTGCTCGCTCTCCTGCTGGGCGCGCCCGCCGCGGAGGTCGTCGGCGCCGGGACCGGCGTGGGGAGCGGGACGCTGCGCCGGAAGACGGAGGCCGTGGAGCGGGCGCTGGCCCGCTGCGCCGGGCGCGCGCTCGACCCGCTGGACGCGCTGGCGGAGGCCGGCGGGCTGGAGATCGCCGCGCTGGCGGGCGCCGTGCTCGCCGCGGCCTCGCGCGGGATCCCCGTGGTGCTGGACGGATTCATCACCGGCGTGGCCTCGCTCGTCGCCGTCCGCCTGGCGCCCGCCGCGCGCGACGTCCTGGTGGCCGCGCACCGCTCCGCCGAGCGGGGGCACTCGCTCGCCCTGGACGCGCTGGGGCTGCGCCCGCTGCTGGAGCTGGACCTCCGGCTGGGCGAGGCGTCCGGCGCCGCGCTGGCCCTGCCGCTGCTGGACGCCGCCTGCGCCCTGCTGCGCGACGTGCGCACCTTCCGCGAGGCGGGGATCGACGAGCCGGTGGACGAGCGGGGGCTGCGCTGACGCGTTGCTCCGTCCACCCAGCCTGGCTGCCAGGGAGTTACCACCCTGGCATGAGGGGCGGCGATCTCGCAGTTGGTGGTGAGCCCCCCAGTTCTTTTCCCTTCACAGTACACGCGCTCCAGCGCGGATTGCCTGCCGGAGCGCGTGGCCAGATCAGACCCGACGCTGGGGCCAGGTGCGGTCCTTCCTCCAGACGCGGCTCGGACGGAACGGCACGCTCACAGACGCGGCGGCCTCAGGGGCGCCGGAATCGTAGATGGCCCTGGCCTGGCGGGCGGACCCGGGCGCTGCTCGCCGTGCTCGGGGAAGTGGCACACGGTCATTCCGGGAGTGTCCGCCAGTCCTCAGGCATGAGTCCGTCGGCAGCTACTCGCCGTCTCCCCCGTCCCCCCCGCCGAACCAGCCGCCCGGTCCCCCAGGGGCTGTGGATCCCCCATCCCCCCCATCACCACCACCGAACCACCCGCCATCGGCACCAGCAGCACCCACGCCGCCATCCCCGCCGTCCCCTCCGCCGAACCAGCCCCCATCCCCCCCCGGTGCGCCGTTCACGCTGTCGCCTCCATCTCCCCCCCCGAACCACCCACCATCACCGCCAGGATCCCCATTCGGATCCGAATCGCCATCGTCGCCAAAGAACCAGTCTGAGTGTTCGTCCGCCATGAACTCCTCCTTCGGAATAGGTGAGACCAGCGCTTGTGTCTTGGACTCCCGCTTGTTCACGACATCACGTCGGAAACCAGTGGACGATTCGACGATCACCCGCGCCTCGGACAGGGCGCCAGCGGATCGATTGTCAGCGCATCTCGTTGTTCGGATTCTCAGAATGAGGATCTTCCACACCCGGAGGCTGACCAGCGCCGCTCGGTGAACCGGTGACGATCTCTTCCCGGTAAGGAGGAGTGGTCCCTTGGACCTCGGCGCCTGTAGGGGGAGGCTCTGAATCTGTGCTCCGGGCACCGCCTGCGCCCTCGCTGAGAAGCCGTTGGTACGTGGACGGCCGCCCATCAGTTCCGGCAGCGGATCTTTCCCGGTCAGCCATGGCAAACAGGGCTTGCAAGAGCGATAATAGACATCCCGGAGCGCTGGGATCACCTTGACGTGGGGCCCCATGGATGTCATCACGTGGGGCCTCATGGGAGTCACCGGGTGGAGCTTCAGGAACGCGCTCCGGTGAATTCTCATGGATACCACCCGGTGTGGCCTCGGGAATGCCATCGGACCGTGGGGCTTCAGGGATGTCACGAGGCGGGGTTACAGGGATGCCGCCGGTGCGTGGTGCGAAATTCCGTGCGGCGGATTGCCTGCTCGTGCGTGCGCGTCCACCGATCGTTCCGAGTACACGATGGTCGCGCGCGCCCTCCACCGGAAGGAACGAGAGCGCCCAGGGCCGACGGGGCCGCAGTTCGTAGGTGCTCACCGGGACCGCGTTGGACCACCATACATGGAATGCCAGTTGCTCGGTGACGGAGAGCGACAGGTCGTCCAAATACGTAGCAAAACACACCGGGCTGTGCTCTGAGGCCGGCTCCAGCTTACCGAACACACCGGAGGCGATCTCGGAGTTACGGGGCCACTCCTGAGCGAGCAAAGGACGCAGATGACCGAAATTCCTGAACCCGTACCCGATCTCGGCGACGGCGGGAAGCAGGATTCGCAGGGTTTCAGGCTCCTGTGCTAGGAGAGCGATGATGTCACTTGCCCGCTCCGCCAGGACCGCGTTGCTGTGGCACAACCCTGAGCGGCCGGCCGCATCCAACTCGTCCGAGGGGACGAAGAGCATTGCCAGCCACAGACGTACGTCTTCCAGCTGAACGCATCCGAGAGTGAAGATTCGGCCCGGCTTGCGCAGCGCCGACAGCCCCGACGGCCAGTACCGCCGAAAAATGCCGGCGCCGGGGGAGGGAAAAGCCTCCGACGTTCCGGTATACCGCACCTGAAACGACTCGCGCGCACTGCGGGGGGCACGCACATCGTAGGTCCAGAGGCCAGGTTTCATACTTTATCCAGAAACCGAGACATGATCGCATCAAACCTCGTCCGCGGCAGGGCGATGAACGAGCAGGCCTCGTACATCACTTTAAAATTGGTCGACTCCTCCAGCTTCAGCGCTTTCACTTCATACTTCATCTCGGTCACCATCTGCTGATACGGCTGAAAGAACTGCGGGCGGGCGCCTGCCGGCCAAAGGTCCGTCTTGTTGCAGACGACGAGAAGCTTGCGCTTGTTGGTCGGGAGAGAGTCGCCCTGGGCGAAGTTGTCGCTGATGATGTTGATCGCCAGGACGAACGCATTCAAGATGTTTTCATACAGCAGATCGTTCTTGTCCAGGGCGAACCGCTCTGCGGGACGAGTTGCCTGCTCGTTGAGCTTGTAGCAGGACGAGCCGTCAATGTCCGTAAGGGAGTAAACGAATACGAATCTCTGGTGATCCCGTACCCCGTTCTCCCACGATTCGAGGAACTCGCCCCCGTAGTCCTGGGTCGCTTTGTGCCTGATTGTCTTGTTCCCCGCCCTCGCTATGCCCGATCCCGTCCGCTCGTCGATCCCGGTCATCTGGTACGACGTATCGGAAACCGGCTCGCCCGAAAGGAGGAGATGCAGCACGGTCTTTCCGGAGCCCTTCGGCCCTACTATCCACCAGCGCTCTCCCGCAACCGTGATCTCGATCTTCTCGAAGAGATCAACTACCGGCTTGGTCACACGGTCCAAGAACTCCAGAAGGCGCCTGGTGAAGAACATGGTAGATACCTGGATTGGGGTTTGTTGCGATATCGATGTCGCAGGTCCGGAAAGCATACCGCCCAACTTCCACGCTGAAGAGACCGTTGGGACAATTCACCAGTGTGCTAGGATCGCTGCCCGTGCCCTGGCACGGATCACCCGACGCGCCAGCGCAATGTCACGGTGGGCGTGGAACCCCAAAGCACCCAGGCTCCAATCCGACCGCGCTGTGGGAGTCGATCCAACCCCTTGATTCACAGGAGTGAAGCTCAGGAGGTTACGGCAGGAGCATCCGGCGGCTCAATGTGTTCCGATACGGTTTCCAGCCGCATCGTAGACATAGCCGTCGCTGGAATACCAGCAATTGCTCACCCCGCCGAAACTGCCGCTGTAGCCGAAGCGAACATCATCGCCAGGGCTTACGGCAGCTTCGCTCTGCTCCGAAACGCCGTCCGAAATACCGTCGACATGGGGAGCAGCATCACCGGAATGCGAGTCGCCGGCGACTACGCCCGCTTCGAGCCCCGGATCACCGTCGAATACGGCGCCAGGATCCAGCGGTTCGTCACCCGAATCATCACCGGAGAAGAGATCGCCGAAAGTCATAGCATGAACCCCGCGCGTTCTGTTTTCAGCAGAGGGATACGTTCCCTGTCGGCCATTCCACATGGTGCGGGCGCGACCTAAGAAAGTCAACGAAACATTCGTAGTGCATGCCACACAACAACTTGGGAACCGACCACCGTTCACGGGACGATCGTACCCATTCAAGACTTTCACGGTGGTAAGCGTTCAGTTGGCCGGCAGTAGCGGGGGCGGAGCGAGGCCCTGGCGGTGGGCGAGGACAGCCGCGGTCAGGTAGCCGAGGAGATTGCGCCCGTGCTGGCGACAGGTGTGAGTGATGCTCAACAGTCGCTCGGTGGCGCGAAGGCCGGCGCCGCTCTGGTTGCCGAAGCAGAGCTTTCGGCGGATTACGGCAGAGCGGAGCGCCTGTTCGGCTCGGTTGTTGGTCGGCTCCAGGCCTTCGACGGCGAGGAAGGTCCACAGCGCCGGCCACAGGCGCAGCAGGTCCCGTCCGAGTGCGCGCGCCCGTCTGTCCGCACTGGCGAGTGCAGACTGGAGCAGCCGTCGCAAGCGCATGCGTATGGGTACCATTCTCCGGCGCAGCCCCGCACGCGAGATCTCGCCACGCTGGAACTGGTGCCAGGCATGGAAGAGTCGCCCGGCCTCCCCAGACGCCCAGGAGGGCACCGGATCCACCCGCATCGGCGATCCCTTGTAAGTTGCGCTTCAGGTGGGCCCAGCAGATCTGACGCTGCTCCAGCGGATGCGAGTCGTAGGCGCGCCATCGGTCGCTGGTGAGCACCCCACCGAAGTCCCTGCCCAGGAGCAGCTGGCGACTTCGGGTGCTGCGGTTTCGACCGATTCGGAAGAGGGTGGCCGCGTTCGTCACCGCCACCCAGGTCCAGCGGCTCTGTCCGCGCAGGCTCCAGCCAGTCTCGTCCACCCAGCTCAGTGCGCTGCCTCGCACGGACCGGCGAATCTGCTGATAGGCGCCCAGCAGTGCGGCCGAGACCTCCTCGTCGAAAGCCTGAGTGGTGCCCAGCGAAGGGGCCGGCACGTCCAGCAGTTCCGAGAGGAGTTCGCGCAGCTGGCGTCGAGAGAGCCGGAAGCGGCTCGTCAGCATCGTGCTCCAGGCGACCAGCCGGGCTCCGAAGTGGCTCTTCTGCACCGCTTCGGGCAGTTCTGCGCGGGTGCGCGTGCCACAGACAGGGCAGAGGCAGCAGAGCGTGCGATGCTCGCTGACATGGGCGCGCATGAGGGGAAGCTCGACGACTTGCCAGCGGCCCGGCTCACCGCGCGTGGGCGCGCCCGCCAGTGAGAGACCGCAGCTGCGGCAGGTCTCGGGGCGGTACTCCAGGACTTCATCGATTCGTTCCTGGGGCAGGACTTCTCGTCCGCTGCCCGAGTGTCCCGCGCGAGCCCCGCGCTGCTTGGCGCGGCCCTTCTTCGCCGCCTGCTTCGCCTGAGGCGGATCGCTGGAGGGTGGCTTCGAGGAATTGCGCGAGTTCATCCCCAGCCGAGCCTCCAGTTCGCGGATGCGCTCCTCGGCTCGGCGCAGCTGTTCTCGCAGTGCCCGATTCTCCTCCTCCAGCAGGAGGATCGCGGCACGCACCGCAGGCGAGAGCGATTCACCGGATTGCTCCAGTACCTCGACAATGCTCATGCTCCCGCCCCGCCGCACTGATCAGGCCACCCGCTCAGGCAACTGAACGCTTACTCACGGTGCAAGGCGGAGAACGCCGCAGCAGGCGAACGCCAGCGCCGGCACGCAACACCTCCCCTGATTCCTCGGCAGAGCCGTCCTGCAGGCACCCGTTTGCCTGGGTAGGCCACAACCGGCGGCCCCGCGTTGCTCCCTCCGCCCCCGGCGCGTTATCCTCCCCGCATCGCATTCCCGTGCCCCCCGGGCACCCCGCGCCCCCAGCCGCCGTGAGGCCGCGATGTCACGCACCCTCGTCCGTGCCCTGCTCGTCCCCGCGCTCCTGCTGGCGCCCGCCTGCGCCCCGCGCGCCACCACGGCGCCGGCCGACGACCACGCGGGCCACGCCATGCCCGCCGCCGACACCGCCCGCGCCGGCGCCGTGGCCGCGCTGGACCCCGCCCTCCCGCCGGGCGCGGCGGAGGCGCGCGCCCGCCTGGCCGCCTCGCCCCGGCACGGCGAGTGGGCCGTGGTGCGAACCGGCCCCGCCGACAGCGTCCGCGCCTGGGTGGTCTACCCGGAGCACGCCGACAGGGCGCCCGTGGTGCTGGTGGTGCACGAGATCTTCGGCGTGTCCGACTGGATCCGCTCCGTGGCCGACCAGCTCGCCGCGGACGGCTTCATCGCCATCGCGCCCGACCTGCTCACCATGAAGGCCGTCCCCGCCGGCCCCACCGGCGAGCCCGACCCGGACTCCGCCCGCGCCGCCATCCAGACGCTGGCCGCAGACGACGTGCACCGGCAGCTGCGCGCCGTGGCCGACTACGGCATGGCGCTCCCGGCCGCGCTGCCGACGTACGGGATCGTGGGCTTCTGCTGGGGCGGCTCCACCTCGTTCGCGCACGCCGTGCGGGTGCGCGGGCTGGGCGCCTCCGTCGTCTACTACGGCGGCTCTCCCCCCCCGGCGCAGCTGGCCGCGGTGACGGCGCCGGTGCTGGGGCTGTACGGCGAGAACGACGCGCGCGTCAACGCCACCGTCCCCCCCGCCGACTCGGCCATGAAGGCGCTGGGCAAGACCTACCAGGTGCAGACCTTCGCCGGCGCGGGACACGGCTTCCTGCGCCAGCAGGACGGGCAGAACGGCGCCAACCTGGCCGCCACCCGGCAGGCGTGGCCGCTCACCGTCGCCTGGTTCCGGCGCTACCTGGAGCCCGGCCGCCCGGCGAACTGAGCCTCCGGAAGCCCGAACGAGAAGCGGCGGCCCCCCCGGGGAGCCGCCGCTCCGCTTTTTTGCCCGTGGCGGCGCGGCCCCTCGCACCGCCGCGCCCTCCCCGCTACGTTGCGCCCCGTCCCCCCGGTTCCGTCCACAGCACGCACGCTCCGCATGCCGCGCCTCCCCGCTCCCGACCCGCGCCTCCGCGCCCTCGCCGCCCTGCTGCTCCTCGCCGCCCCGGCCGCCGCGCAGCAGCCGCCCGACGGCAAGCACTTCGTCCGCGTCAACCAGCTCGGCTACCTCCCGGACGCGCCCAAGGTCGCCGTGGTGTGCTCGCTGGAGCCCGCCGCCATCGACGCGTTCGAGGTGTTCGACGCCTCGGGCCGGCGCGTCCTCCGGGGCCGCGCCGCGCCGGCCGGGCCCTTCGCCGCCTGCGTCTCCACCCACCGGCTGGACTTCACCGCGCTGCGCGAATCGGGGACGTACCGCATCGTCGCGGGGGGCGCCTCCTCACCGCCGGTGAGGATCGGGCGCGGCGTGTACGCCGGGGCCGCGGACACGCTGCTGGCGTACATGCGGCAGCAGCGCTCCGGCTGGAACCCCGTGTTCCGCGACTCCGTCCACGAGCGCACCGACGGCATCCTGGTGGACCACCCGCGCGCCGGCGAGTTCGTCCCCGTCACCGGCGGCTGGGCCGACGCCGCCGACTACCTCCAGTACGTCACCACCTCCGCCACGGCCGCCTTCCAGCTGATGATGGCGCACCGGGACCACCCGCGCGCCTTCGGCGACGGCTTCGACGCCCGCGGCATGCCCGGCGCCAACGGCGTCCCCGACGTGCTGGACGAGGCGCGCCACGGGCTCGAATGGCTGCTGCGCATGTATCCCGAGGACGGGCTGATGCTCAACCAGCTCGGCGACGACCGCGACCACTCCTTCTGGGACCTCCCCCCCAGCGACTCCTCCGACTACGGCTGGGGCAAGGGCGGCCCGCGCCCCGTCTACCCCTGCACCGGGCGGCCGCAGGGGCTCTTCCGCAACCGCAACCGCGCGGACGGCTACGCCTCCACCGCCGGCAAGTACGCCGCCGCCTTCGCCCTGGGCGCGCAGCTCTTCGCGGAGCGCGACGCCGCGTTCGCGGACTCCCTGCGCCGCCGGGCCGTGGCCGCCTACGCGCTGGGGAAGCGCCACCCCGGCGTCTGCCAGACCGCGCCGGGGCGCGCCGCGTACTTCTACGAGGAGGACAACTGGACCGACGACATGGAGCTGGGCGCCTCCCAGCTCTTCGCCCTCACCGGCGAGCGCGCCTACCTGGCCGACGCCGTGAGCTTCGCCCGGCGCGAGCCGGTGACGCCCTGGATGGGCGCCGACACCGCCCGCCACTACCAGTGGTATCCCTGGCACAACGCCGGGCACCACGAGGTCTGGCGCACCGGCGGCCGGGCGGAGCGGCGGGAGATGGCGGCGTACTACCGCCAGGGGCTCAGGGCCGTCGCGGGGCGGGCCGGCAACGGCTTCCGGGTGGGGATCCCGTTCATCTGGTGCTCCAACGACCTCATGGCCTCGTTCGCCACGCAGGCGTACCTGTACCGCGCCATGACGGGGGACGAGAGCTTCCGCGAGTACGAGCAGGCCGCGCTGGACTGGCTCTTCGGCACCAACCCCTGGGGCACGTCCATGGTCATCGGGCTCCCCCGCGACGGGGTCACTCCGACCAAGCCGCACTCCGTGGTGGCCGAGGAGGTGGGGCTGTGGACGCAGACGGGCGGGCTGGTGGACGGGCCGGTGTACCGCTCCATCTTCTCCAGCCTGGCCTACGTGCGGCTGCACGAGCCGGACGAGTACGCGCCCTTCAACACCGGGCACGTGGTCTACCACGACGACCTGGGCGACTACTCCACCAACGAGCCCATCATGGACGGCACCGCCAACCTCGCCTACGTCCTCGCCGCCATGGCTCGCTAGAACGGCTTCCCGACCAGGATTTGGGCGTGCCCCCGGCTGCGCCGGGGTCGGGCTGCGGCTCCGTAACGCACGATACGACCATGCGTAACGGAGTCGAGCCCCGGCGGAAACAGCCCCGCCGGGTCTCGCCCCTCCGGGCCGGCATCCCTCACGCGGGGCTGGCGCTGGCGTCCTCTGGTGTGGGCCCCCTCACCCCCCGGCCCCCTCTCCCCCGCAAGCGGGGGAAAGGGGGAGCACGGCGGACGACGGGAGGCCCGCAGGGAGGGTGCGTGGGCGGTCGGAGGAAAGAGTTCGGGGTGCGGCCGGGGTGGGGTGGCATTAACTCTTTCCGGAGACCGCCCACGCGCCCGACCCCCACGCGCGGAATCCCGGTAGTTCATCCCCTCCCCGGCTTGCGGGGGACTTGGAGGGGGCAAGCCGTGGGGAGGGGGCCGTCCCTCCGGCGGGTGACCGCCCTCCCGCGCCGGTCGTCTCCCCGGGGTCCCGCTCGAGTCCCGACGCACACACCGCCCGCACCATGAGCCGCAAGCTCGCCCTGGCCGCCCTGCTCGCCCTCGCGGGCTGCGGCTCCCTCCTCGATCCGGGCGCGGACGACGCCGCCCTCCGCTCCGACGAGACCTCCTACGCCGCGCGGCACCAGGCGGGCGAGGGATGGCACCGCAGGTACGGGTTCACGCTCGTGGCGCGGTTCGAGAACCGGACGGGCGGGACCGTCCACCTCGACCGCTGCTACCCGGACTGGCCCCATCCCACCTTCGCGGTCGGGCTGGTGGGCGCGGCGGGCAGCCCGCCCGGGTCCGCGTACGACCCGGTCTGGGCGTGCGTCGGCCACGACAGCCCCATCGTGGTCCTGCCGGGCGAGACACGCGTCGACACGCTCCGGATACTCGGCCCCAGCTCGTGGGACGGACGCACCCTGGAGCCGCAGGGCGCGTTCGACGGAAGGTTCCGGCTCGTCTACAAGGCGTCGGGCGGCTGCCGGGACCACCTCCGCTGCCCGCTCTCCCGGGAATCCAGCATCTCCAACGCGTTCGAGGTGCGCGTGGAGCGCTGACCCGCAGAGCCTGTCGGAGACGCGAAAGAGGGGGGGGGCGCGGGCGCCCGCGCCCCCCCCCCTCGTGCTTCCTGCTGCCCGTCCCGCCGGCGTCAGATGTCCAGCGAGTCGCCCGCCGTGGCGGTGCTCGGGTCCTTGCGGAACCAGCGGATCACCATGTACACCAGCAGCCCCGCGAGCACCAGCGGGAGCAGGCGGAAGGCGATCGCCACCAGGGCCATGGTCACGCCCAGGAGGAAGAAGACCACCTTGAGGGCGATGACCGCGAGGACGCCCACGGCGAGCCACGTGAGCAGGGTGCTGAGCAGGTTCTTTTCCTTCATCGTAGAGGCTCCTGGAAGTTGCCGTGGGTCGTTTCTGGGTCCGTCCTGCCACCCGTACGGGCCGCCCCCTCGAAAGGTTTCACCCGCGATTCGCGGGCCCGGGCGGCGGCAGGTGCGGCGGGGAGCCCGAGCGCGTATAGTGTCCACTTCGCGCAGCTTTCCCGCCCGCACCGGACGACGCCGTGACGCACCGCCCCCGCCTGCTGCTCTGCCTGGCCGCGCTCGCCGCGGCCGCGTGCGCGCCCCACCCGCCCGCGGCTCCCGCCCCCGCGGAGGCACCCGTGCCGGCGCCGCTCCCGCCCGCGCCGCCCATCCTGGCGCGCGCCGCGTGGGGCGCCCTGCCGCCGAGCGCGCCCATGCGGCCCCACACCATCGGCCGGATCACCGTCCACCACACCGCCGGGCTCCAGCGCCCGGAAAGGCCGCTGGAGGCCAAGCTGCGCGCCCTCCAGGAGTTCTCCCAGTCGGCCGCGCCGCTGGCGGACGGGCGGGTCAAGCAGGCGTGGCCGGACATCCCCTACCACTACTACGTGGACCTGGAGGGGCGCGTCGCCGAGGCCCGCGACACCGGGTACGCCGGCGACTCCAACACCGCGTATGACCCGGCCGGGCACCTGCTGATCGTGCTGGAGGGCAACTTCGAGAGCGAATTCGCCACCGCCCCGCAGATGGAGGCGCTGCGCCGGCTCGTGGTGTGGGCCGCGGCCCGGTGGGACGTCCCGGCGTCGCGCATCGGCGACCACAACGACTTCGCCCGGACCGCCTGCCCGGGGCGGCGGCTGGAGGGGCTCCTCCCGGGCGTCGCCCAGCTGGTGAGGGGGCGCTGATGGAGCCGGCGCGCATCCGGGTGGGCACCCAGGGGTGGAACTACGACGCCTGGCTGGGCACGTTCTACCCCGAGGGAACGCGCCCCGCGGACTTCCTGGGCACCTACGCGCGCGGCTTCGACACCGTGGAGGTGGACTCCACCTTCTACGCCGTGCCGCCGTCCAGGAGCGTGCGCGGCTGGGCCGAGCGGACCCCGCCGGGGTTCACCCTGGCCCTCAAGCTCCCCCGCGAGGTCACCCACGAGCGCCGCCTCCGCGGCGCCGAGGACGTCGTGGCCGAGTTCTTCGAGCGGGCGCGCGAGCTGGACGGCAAGCTGGGGCCCGTGCTGGTGCAGCTGGGCCCGGACTTCCTCCCCGACGAGCTCCCCGCGCTGGCCGCCTTCCTCCCCCTGCTCCCCCGCGACCTGCGCGTGGCCGTGGAGTTCCGCCACCGCCGCTGGGTGGACCGCCGCGTCCTCCCCGGCCTGCTCTCGCTGCTGGCGGCGCACGAGGTGGCGCTGGCGCTCAGCGACGGCCCCTGGATCCCCCGCGACGTGCTGCTGGCGCTGGCGGCGCGCCCCACGGCCGGCTTCCACTACGTGCGGTGGATGGGCCCCGACCGCACCATCACCGACCACTCCCACCTCCAGGCCGACCGGGCCGAGGAGGAGGCCGCCTGGGCGCAGGCGCTGCTCCGGGCGGCGGCGCGCGGCACCGAGGTGTGGGCGTACTTCAGCAACTACTGGGCGGGGCACGCCCCCGGCTCCGCGCGCATCGTGCAGCGCCTGCTGGGGCAGCAGCCGGTGGAGCCCGGCGAGCTGGGGGAGCAGACCACCCTGTTCTGACCCGCGGACGCGTCAGCTCCGAACCGGCCTTTTCTCGCTATGTAGAAACCGCGCGGCGCGCGCGGAGCAAGGAATTGCGCCATTCTCTCGCGGGTGTGCGGCGCCGCCTCGCAGGCGGGCGCGGCGCCCCCGCGGGCCCGGAGCCGAGCCCTCTGTTTGCGACGTCCTCGACAACTCCGCTCCCGCGTTGTACTTTCGGAAGCTCAGGACCATCCACGGACAGTCGGGATCTGCGCCGGCGCCTCCACGGCCGTCCGGCGCCCGCGTCCCCGCGCTCCCCAAACCCCGCACACCGCCGCCTCCACCGGCCCGCCAGGCCGCGCCGGGAGCGGCATCCCCGAGGTCGCGCCCCCACGAGAACGGGACGAGACGATGACGAACCTGCCCGGTTCCACCTTTCCCTCCGCAGCGCAGCGCCCCCGCGTCCTGATCGTGGACGACGAGCCCAACCTCCGCTCCCTGCTGCGCCGCGCGCTCGCGGGCGGCGGGTACGACCTGTTCGAGGCGCCGGACGGCGAGACCGCGTACGACATCCTGCGGACGGTGGGGGCGGACGTGGTGCTCTCCGACCTGCTGATGCCGGGGATGAAGGGGACCGACCTGCTGCGCCTGGCCAAGGCCCACGACGACGCGGTGGGGTTCATCATCCTCACCGGGGTGGGGACCATGGAGAACGCCATCGAGGCGCTCCGCCTGCAGGCCGACGACTACCTGCTCAAGCCCTTCAACCTGGACGAGGTGGTCCTCTCGGTGGAGCGGGCGCTCAAGCACCGCCGGCTGCTGCTGGAGAACCGCTACTACCAGGGGCACCTGGAGGGGCGGGTGGAGGAGCAGGCCCAGCAGATCGAGACGCTGTTCGTGGACGCGCTGATGACCATCGCCAGCGCGGTGGAGGCGCGGGACGGGTACACCGGCGGGCACATCGAGCGCGTCACCCACTACGCGGTGGCGACCGGCAGGGTGCTGGGGATCGGCAGGGACTCGCTGCGGCACCTGTGGGTGGCCGGGCTGCTCCACGACCTGGGCAAGGTGGCCATCCCCGACCAGATCCTGGGCAAGCCGGGGCGCCTGACGGACGAGGAGTACGAGATCATCCAGCAGCACCCCACCATCGGCGCGGCCATCCTGGAGCGCAGCCCCTTCCTCCGCCCCGCCCTCCCCGGCGTCCTGCACCACCACGAGCGCTGGGACGGCGGCGGGTACCCCGGCGGCCTGCGCGGCGAGGAGATCTCGCTGGAGGGGAGGATCCTGGCCGTGGCCGACACCTACGACGCCATCGTCACCACCCGCCCGTACCGCCCCTCGCAGCCGCCCGAGGCGGCCGTGTGCGAGATCCGCCGCTGCGCGGGCTCGCAGTTCGACCCGCTGGTGGTGGACGCCTTCCTGCGCGCCCACGAGGAGGGCTTCCCGGAGGACGGCGACCTGTCGCTGCTGCCGCGCCCGGCGATGGAGCCGGCGCTGGCCTGACGTCGGGATTCGCCTGCAACGGCTGGGAACGGCGGGTTCGGGCGTGCCCCCGGCTGGCGCCGGGGTCGGGCTGCGGCTCCGTAACGCACGATACGACCGTGCGTAACGGAGTCGAGCCCCGGCAAACTGCCGCCGGGTCTCGCCCCTTCGGGCCGACATCCCTCACGCGGGGCATCCCCGCCCCTTTGGCCGCTTTTCTCCCGACACAAGAAAAGCATGCCGCCCGGCATCTTACGTGTCTGCAGCGACTTATACCTGCTCGCGGGGTGGGCGCCGGGGTCGCGGCGGCGCGGGTTTTTAAAAGTTTTGCTTGCGCGGGGCGTCGCTCCCGCTTATACTGCGCACCAGGTGTCACTCGACAATAGCACACCCGGCGCGAGCCGGGGCCGCAGAGCCGGGCGTCTCCCCTGGGAGATCGGCCAGCCGCCGAAAGTGAACCTGGATTCCAACCCTTCATGCCCGCCGAGAGGTCAGGGCCGGAGTCCTCCTCCCGAGGGGAGAAGGACGGCCGGCGCCGCGCGAGCGTCTCCGACCCGCCCGCGTCCCCCGCACCCGTACACTCTCCCGATGAGCTCGCCGCGGTGCTCGCGGCGCTCGGCCGCGTTTCCGAGGCGCTGACCCGCCCGGCGGAGCGGGAGAACCTGGTCCGCACCATCGCCGAAGAAGCCGCCGCGCTCCTCGCCCCCGCGTCCGCACTGGTGTGCACGCTGGAGCCCGAGGGCGACGTGCTGCGCGTCCGGGTGGGAACGGGCGCGCTGGCCCGCCACGAGGGCGAGCTCCTGCCGCTGGAGGGGAGCGTGGAGGGGCGCGCCGTGCTCGCCGGGGCGCCGCTGCGCACTCCCGACCTGGCCGCCGACCCGCACGCCTACCGCCCCCGGGAGCGCGGCGTCGCCCCCGGGCCGGCGCTGCTGCTCCCGCTGCGCGCGGCGGGGC
>JBFMFL010000116.1:17804-19550 GCA_040752145.1 Gemmatimonadota bacterium | reverse complement strand
CCTGTTCAGGACGCCCTCCGGAGTCGCATCTGATTAAGCCGTCGCCTCTTAGCCGAACGACAAGCGTTTCATTCGACAGGGTCGGCGGCAGACGGTGGAAGACTCACGCGGGGCTGGTGCTGGCGTCGGCCAGGGTGGGCCCCCTCTCCCCCGCAAGCGGGGGAAAGGGGGAGCACGGCTGTTGCCGTTGCAGTTCCTTGGATCTGCGCAGGGAGGTCGGGGGAGGCTGCGCAGGGGGAACGTCATGTTCGAAGCCAGCGTGATCTCGCGGACGCAGGCGGAGCGCCGGCGAGTTCGGCTCCCCCGGAGCAGACTCCCCCGGCCGACCACCTACACCGGAGCCAAGTCGAAGCGCGTCGAACGATACGGACAAGCAGCCCCCGCGCAGCAGGACCGTTTCTCGACATCCGGCCCACGAACCGCCATATTACCGGATTGCACGGCGGCGCGCTTCCGCACCGCGAGCGTAAATCCCGAGGGAGAAAGACGATGGCAAGCGTTGACCTGGCGACCGGCGGCGCGCCGCTGACGGTTCTGAGCGAGGACGAGCAGATGTTCCGCGACCTGGTCCGGCAGTTCGCCGAGGACGAGGTCCGCCCGCGCGTCCACGCCATGGACGAGAAGCAGCAGATGGACCCGGAGCTGATCCCGCAGTTCTTCGAGATGGGGCTGATGGGGATCGAGGTGCCGGAGGAGCTTGGCGGCGCCGGAGTGTCGTTCTTCACCGCCGCGCTGGTGGTGGAGGAGCTGTCGCGGGTGGACGCCAGCGTGGGCGTTTTTGTGGACGTGCAGAACACGCTGGTGAACAACGCCTTCCTCCGCTGGGGCTCCGAGGAGCTCAAGGCCAAGTACCTTCCGCAGCTCGCCGCCGAGAAGGTGGGTGCCTACGCGCTCTCCGAGGCCGGCTCCGGCTCCGACGCGTTCGCCCTGGCCACCCGCGGCGTCAAGGCCGACGGCGGCTTCCGGCTCACCGGGCGCAAGCTGTGGATCACCAACGGCGGCGAGGCCGAGGTCTTCATCGTCTTCGCCAACGTGGACCCGGCGGCGGGCTACAAGGGGATCACCGCGTTCATCGTGGAGAGGGGCTTCGAGGGCTTCTCGGTGGGCAAGAAGGAGGACAAGCTGGGGATCCGCGCCTCCTCCACCACCGAGCTGGTCCTGGAGGACGTCTTCGTCCCCGCCGAGAACGTGCTGGGCGAGGTCGGCAAGGGATACAAGACGGCGATCGAGACCCTGAACGAGGGCCGCATCGGCATCGGCGCGCAGATGATCGGGATCGGGCAGGGCGCGCTGGACGCCACCGCGAAGTACGTGATGGAGCGCGAGCAGTTCAGCAGGAAGATCGGCGACTTCCAGGGCGTGCAGTTCCAGATCGGGCAGATGGCCGTGGAGCTGGAGGCCGCCCGCCTCATGGTCTACAACGCCGCCCGCCTCAAGGACGCCGGCCAGCCCTTCCTCCAGCAGGCGGCCATGGCCAAGCTGTTCTCCTCGCAGGTCGCGCAGCGCATCGCCTCCCAGTGCATCGACCTGTACGGCGGCTACGGCTTCACCCGCGAGTACCCGGTGGAGAAGTTCTACCGCGACAGCAAGATCGGAACGATCTACGAGGGCACCAGCAACATGCAGCTCCAGACCATCGCCAAGAACATCCTGAAGTAGGCGACGGTCCCGGCAGCACCCAGGGGGGGGCGCGGGCCCCGCCCCGGGCCCCCCCCCCGGGCGGGGGGGGGGGGGGGGGGGGGGGGG
>JBFMFL010000116.1:0-17794 GCA_040752145.1 Gemmatimonadota bacterium | reverse complement strand
TTGGTGCGGTGCGCGGCGCCGTCGCCCCCCGCGGCCCCCCCCGCCCCGGCCGGCGGCCCCCCCGTGCTTTTCCGGGAAGCTGCGTGAGGGATGTCGGCCCGAAGGGGCGAGACCGCGCGGCTGTTTGCGCGGGCTCGACTCCGTTGGGCTGCGTCGTTTGCAGCCCTACGGAGCCGCAGCCCGACCCCGGCGCCAGCCGGGGGCACGCCCAAACCCGCCGTTCAATGCCGTTCCCGAGCCAAAGCAAAGGGCCCCCCGGGAAAAACCCGGGAGGCCCTTTGCTCTACCTCACCTCAGCCGGTCAGGGCCGGTCCCACCAGAGGCGGGTGCCCAGCTGGTCACCGCCGATCGCGGAGGCGGCCGACGTCACGTTCGCCTCGTTGAAGGTGTACTCGGTGGTCGGGTAGGTCAGGCGGCGCGGGATCGACGTCACGCCCGCCACCGGCGACTTCGCCAGCTGGAGCGGCGGCTGCCCCGTGCGCCGGTACTGGGCCCACGCCTCGACCCCCTGCCCGAAGAAGGCGATCCACTTCTGCAGGTAGATCTGGTTCAGCCCGGCCGCGCCGCCCTTGTACTGAACGGACGGCTGCGCCAGGTAGGCGGCGATCTCCGCGTCGGAGATGCCGACCGTCTCCATCGCCGCCCGGATCCCCTCGTTGTAGTAGTTCGCGGCGCTCCCGGCGATCCACCCCTTCTCCGCGGCCTCGGCCTGGAGGAAGGCGACCTCGGCGTAGGTCATCAGGAACGACGGCGACTTCTGCCCCGCGAAGAACATCCCGATCTTGGACGTCTTGGTGAGGCCGAGCCCGGTCGCCACGCTGCTGGTCAGGCCGTTGGGCACGCCCATGTACTCACCCGTGTCCACCGCCTTCTGGGCGTAGACCCCGAGCCGCGGGTCGTTCAGCCCCTTCAGCGTGGTCACCGTCATCTCGCTGACGCGGTGGTCGTCGCGGGTGCGGTTGTTGTTGAAGATCGGGTTCTCGTTGGCGCGCACGTCGGCCGTCCAGACCAGCGTGGCGTTGTCGGCCACGGAGGTCATCGGGCCGGCCTGGTTGGCCGCGATGAACGCGGTGCGCGCCGCGGCCGGATCGGCCTCGGACATGCGCATCGCGTACCGCATCCGCAGCGAGTTGGCGAACTTCCGCCACTTCGCCGCGTCGCCCGCGTACACCGGGTCGGCGCCGCCGTACACCGTGGAGACCCCGGTCAGCACCGTGTTCGCCCGGGCCAGGTCGGCCAGGATCCCCGCGTAGATGTCCTTCTGGGCATCGTACTTGGGGGTGATGTTGATCTCCGCGGACGCGCCCTGGTTCGCCTCCGAGTACGGGATGTCGCCCCAGGTGTCGGTCATGGCCCCGTAGGTCCACGACTTCATCACCAGCGCCGGGCCGGTGAGCGCCGGCTGCTTGAGCGCCTCGGCCTGCTCGATGGTGGCGGCGAAGTCCTGCAGCGGCCCCGAGTAGGCGTTGCGGAACCACCCGTTGATCGCGTCCACGCGGATCGCGTAGCGATCCTCCTCCGTGTACTGGATCTTCGCGATGTGCTGCGCCCACAGCGAGGTGAAGGTCATGTCGAAGTCCGCGCCGCGGAACAGCGCCACCGCCGCCACCGTCCCCTGCGGGAACAGCAGCTGGGGCGTCACCGCCTCCGGTGCGTTCGGATTCTTGTTGAGGTCCGTGAGCCCCTCGTCGCACGCTCCTGCGAGCAGCGCGAGCGCCACCACGGGTCCCAGCTTGTATGTCGTCTTCATGCCATGATCATCGTTCAGGGTGAACCCGGCTTACGGGGTGACGGTCACGTTGAAGCCGATGCTGCGCGGCGTCGGGAGCTGGCCGAACTCGATGCCCTGCTGGTTGCCCGCGGAGAACGCGGTCTCCGGGTCGATGTGCGGCGCGTCCGTCCAGACCGCCAGGTTGCGCCCGACCAGCGAGAGGTTCATCCCCGACACGCCCACGCGGCGGGTCAGCGTCGAGGGAACGTTGTAGCCCAGCTTGACCTCGCGGAGCTTCACGAAGCTGGCGTCGTAGATCCACGCCTCGTGCAGCTGGAAGAGCACGTCCTGCAGGAGCTTCGGGTCCACCCGCTTGGTGTTCGGCTGGCCGCTCTCGGTCACGCCATCGAACAGGTAGCCGTTGGTGGCGCAGGTGTTGCCGCCGTCCTCCGCCGGGAAGTTGCAGCGGCCCTCCACCGACTCCTTGAGCACGCCGGCGTACATCCCGAACATGTTGGTGACCGAGAAGATCTCGCCACCCTGCTTGGTGTCCACCAGGAAGCTCAGGTCCAGGTTGCGGAAGCGCAGGGTGCTCCCCAGGCTGCCGCTCCAGTCCGGCGTGTACGAGCCGAGCACCTGCGGAGCGTCGGCCACGGTCGGGTAGCCGTCCGCGTCCACGATGATGCGGCCCTGGTCGTCGCGGGCGAAGGCCGCGCCGTACAGCGCGCCGTACGCCTCGTCCTTGCGCGCCTGCACCAGGAGGCCCCAGTAGCCGGTGCCGTTCAGCGAGACCGCCGGCAGGTCGCCGTACAGGTCCTCGACCTGGTTCTTGTTGCGGGCGTAGTTGACCGTCACGTCCCACTCGAAGCCGTTGTCGAGGCGCACCGGCGTCGCGGAGAGCTGGAGCTCAACGCCGCGGTTGCTGATGGTACCGGCGTTCAGCACCTGCTCCTGGAAGCCCGAGGCGCCGGAGACCGTCGCCGAGAGGATCTGGTTGGCGGTGCTCTGGTCGTAGTAGGTCAGGTCCAGCCCGAGCCGGTCGTCCAGGAACCGGAACTCGGCGCCCGCCTCCCACGAGGTGGTCTCCTCCGGCTTCAGGCTCACGTTCGGGATGGCGTTGGGCACCGCGTAGCGCGGGATGCTGCCGAACGGAGTGCCGGCCGTGTACGTAAGCGAGGTCTGGTACGGGTCGGCGTCGTTGCCCACGCGCGCCCAGCTGGCCCGCACCTTCCCGAAGGAGAGCAGGCTGCCCAGGAACGAGGGGAACGCGTCCGTGAACACGAAGCTCGACGAGATCGAGGGGTAGAAGTACGAGTTGTTCCCCGCGGGCAGCGTCGAAGACCAGTCGTTGCGGCCGGTCACGTCCACGAACCAGTAGTCGTTGAACGCGAACTGCGCCTGGCCGTACAGCGAGTTGATCTGCTTCTCGCGCGACTCGGCGAACAGCGTCGGCCGGGTCGAGGAGTTGGTGATGTTGTACACGCCCGGCACCACGAGGTCGTACGCCGACTCCTCGTTGTAGCGGAAGTCGTACACGCGGCGGTTGCCGCCGAAGTTGAACGTCAGGCCGAACGCCGTGCCCAGGTCGCGGTTCGCGGTCAGCAGGAAGTCCGAGTTGGTCTCCTGCGTGAAGATGTTCTCCTCCTCGAACCCGCCCGACACGGGGCTCGCGGTCATCGCGATGGTGCCCGGGGCGTAGTGGCGCCGGCGGTAGTCACGGTACCAGTCGGTCCCGGAGCGGACCATGGCGTTCAGCCACGGGGTGAACTGGTAGTTCACCTGCACGTTCCCGATGACGCGGTCGCGCTCGTCGAAGTTGACGTTCTCGAGCGCGATCCAGTACGGGTTGTTGTGGTAGTTGTGGTTCCAGTTGTACGGGTCGCCGTTCTCGTCGCGGAGCTGGGTGAGCAGCCCGGTGTCCACCGTGCGCCCGAACCACACGAACTGCTCCATGACGTTGGCCGCGTCGTACCCCGTGCCCGGGCGGTTCTTGCCGTCGGTGGCGATGTACTGCACCGAGGCGTCCGCGCGCAGCTTGTCGGTCAGGTTGATGCCGCCGTTGAGCGCGCCGGTCAGGCGGTTCAGCTCGTTGCTGGGGTACATCCCGTCCTGGTCCATGTTGGTCACGGACAGGCGGACGTTGGACCGGTCGTTGCTGGTGGCCAGCGCCACGTTGGTGGTCAGCGTGCGGCCGGTCTCGAAGAAGTTGCGCACGTTGTCCGGCTGGCAGACGAAGGGAGCCGGCTGGCCGCCGCTGAAGAACTGCGGGATCATCTTGCTGCCGTCGCAACGCGGGCCCCAGCTCTCGTCCACGCCGTCGTTCACACCGCCGCCGCCGCCGTCCACGAACTCGAACCGGCCCTCGGCGCCCTGGCCGAAGGTGTTCTGGTACTCGGGGAGCTTGAGCGGGTCCTCGAAGCTGACGTTCTGCGTCACCGAGATCCCCAGGCCGCGGGAGTTCTTCCCGGACTTGGTGGTGATCACGATGGCCCCGTTGGCCGCGCGGGAGCCGTACAGCGCCGCCGCGTTCGGGCCCTTGAGGACGGTGATCGACTCGATGTCGTTGGGGTTGACGTCGGCCGCCGCGTTGCCGTAGTCGTAGCCGCCGTAGCCCACGCGGTCGGGCTGCGTCCGCGCGATGGGGTTGGTCGGGAACGAGTTGTCGATCGGCACGCCGTCGACGATGAAGAGCGGCTGGTTGTTGCCCTTGATGGAGCTCGCGCCGCGGATGACCACGCGCGAGGAGCCGCCCTGCGGGCCGGCGTTGGTGACCTGGAGGCCGGACACCTTGCCGGAGAGGGCGTTGACGATGTTGGTCTCGCGCGCCTCGGTGAGGTCCTCGCCGCGGACGCTCTGCACCGCCGTGCCGACGGCCTTCTCCTGCTGGGTGATGCCCAGGGCCGTCACCACCAGCCCCTCGAGCGCGACCGCGTTGGAGCTCAGGCTCACGTTCACCGAGCTGCCGCTGATCGCGGCCTCCTCGGTGCCCACGGCCTGCCCGGAGAAGACCAGGCGCTGCGCGCCGGTGGGCACGGTGATGCTGTACCGGCCGGTCTCGTCCGTCACCGCGCGGACGTTGGTGCCCTTCACTGTGACCACCACGCCGGCGAGCGGGCTGCCCGCGTCGGAGGTCACCGTCCCCGTGACCACACGGTCCTGCGCCCAGGCTTGCTCGCTTCCGAGCACCAGGCAGGCCGTGGTCACGACCATCAGCAGTTTCTTCATCGTTGTCCTTGAGCAGAGAGCATGACGAAGGTCGAGCGGGATCCGGATCGGAACCCGCCGCGGCGCCGCCGCCGGCCGGGCATCGCCTCGACCGCCGCGCGGCGCGACTGCGCCGGACTAGGTCTCGGTCATGGCATGCCTCCTTGCAGAAAGTTCACGGAGTGACGCCTGCGGGCGGATACGACACGGGTGGCCGGAGCGCTGGGGAAGAGCCCCGGACTCCGGCCGATGGTTCCCGGGCTCCCTCGCGGGGCCGGGTGTCGCGCGTATCGTGAGCCTGTACCGAATGGTCCGCAGACCCGGATTCTATGTAGGAAGAAAGCCCCGGAGGGGGCCTGCGTTCGGGATGATCCGAGACGAAGCTGCCCGGAGCACCGGAAAGGGGTTGCCTGCTACTATAGAACGGCCGTTCGACCAAGTCAAGGGCGCGTCACGGTGCCGCAAACGGGGCGTCGCCTTTCGGTTGCCATCCGTTTACGCCCGCGCCCCCGCGTGTCTGATTGACAGCAGGAGAATTGCCGGGTAGCTTGTCGCCGTTCACAGAAGGGGAGTAGCCCGCCGGGGAACACCCCGGCGGCCGGATCGTCAAGACTGCGGCGCGAGCCGCACGGTCCGGCCGGGACGGGATCCGTTCCGTCAGGGCGAGACCTTCGTTCCGGCGGTCGCCGCGGCGGCCGTCCAGGACGGGGTCTCGCCCTATTTCACGTCCGTCCCCGTCGCGAGAGTCACCGGACTGGAGGTCTTTTGGACAGCTCAATCTGGCCGTGGGTGGGCTTCAACGCGCTCGTGCTCGTCCTGCTCGCAATCGACCTGGGCGTCTTCAACCGGACCGCGCACGTGGTGTCCGTGAAGGAGGCCGGCCGCTGGAGCGCGATCACCGTGACGCTCGCCCTGGCCTTCGGGGGCGCCATGTTCGCCGGGGTGCTCCCGGTGGAGAACGTCGGCGGCCGCCAGGACGCGCTGGAGTTCATCACGGGCTACCTCATCGAGCTGGCCCTGTCGGTGGACAACATCTTCGTCTTCGTCCTGATCTTCTCGTACTTCAAGGTCCCCCCCAAGTACCAGCACCGGGTGCTCTTCTGGGGCGTGCTGGGGGCGCTGGTGATGCGCGGCACCATGATCGCGGCCGGCGCGTTCCTGATCGAGCGCTTCCACTGGATCATCTACGTGTTCGGCGCGTTCCTGGTGTTCACCGGCATCCGCATGGCGCGCCAGGAGGAGGAGGACATCGAGCCCGAGGCCAACCCGGCGCTCAGGCTGGTCCGCCGCTTCATCCCCATCACCGGGCACTACGACGGCCAGAAGTTCTTCACGCAGGAGAAGTTCGGGAATCGCGTCCGGCGGGCGGCGACCCCGCTGTTCGTGGTGCTGGTGCTGGTGGAGACCACGGACCTGATCTTCGCCCTCGACTCCATCCCGGCCATCTTCGCCGTCACGCGCGACCCGTTCCTGGTCTACACCTCCAACGTGTTCGCCATCCTCGCGCTGCGCTCCATGTACTTCGTGCTGGCGGGGGTGATCGAGAAGTTCCACTACCTCAAGCTGGGGCTCTCGGTGGTGCTGGTCTTCATCGGCGCCAAGATGCTCGTCACGGCCGTGGACGTCCACATCCCGATCGGGCTGTCGCTGGGGGTCGTCGCGTTCGTGCTCGCGTCGTCGGTGGCGGCCTCGCTGATGTGGCCCAAGGCGGCCGCGGAGCACCCGCAGGTCAGCCACGATCCGCTCGCCATCCCCGACGAGCCGGTCGGCGACGTGATCCCGTCGAGCGAGCCGGATAAGTAAAGAGAAGAGGCGGCAGGTTCTGGGCGTGCCCCCGGCTGGCGCCGGGGTCGAGCGATGGCAGAAAGAACGAAGGGCCCGCGACCGAAGTCGCGGCCCCTTCTCTTGTCGGCTCCGGACGGCGAAGCAGCCGGGTGCGTGCCGCGTGGTGCGGCCCCGTTGCCGCTGCCGGCAGGGCGCTCCCTCAGGCGCCCCTGGAAGACGCCTGCGGCACGCTCGCGGCGTCGGTCGGCTTCCCGACGAAACGGACCACCAGCGCCAGGATCAGCGTGCCGACAGCGAGCGAGATCCAGGGGCTCATCCCGAACGCGGTGGGCACGTCGCCCACCGCCATCCCCACCGCCGCCACGACCAGCGCGTAGGGGAGCTGGGTACGCACGTGGTCCATGTGGTCGCACGCGGAGGCCATGGAGCTCATCACCGTCGTATCCGAGATCGGCGAGCAGTGGTCACCGAAGATCGACCCGGCCAGCACGGACGACACCACCCCCAGGATGATGGTGTAGTGCCCGCCGTCCGCCGTCACGGCGGTGAGCGACGCCGCCAGCGGGATGACCAGCGGCAGGAGGATCGCCATGGTCCCCCACGAAGTACCCGTCGCGAACGAGATCATCGCCGCGAGCGCGAACACCAGCACCGGGAGGAGTTGGGCGGACACGTTCCCCTCCAGGGCCGAGCTGAGGTACTGCGCCGTGCCGAGGACCTCGGTCACGCTCCCCAGCGACCAGGCGAGCACCAGGATCACCATCGCCAGCACCATGGAGCGGAGCCCCGCGAGCCAGGCCGACATGGTCTCCTGGACCGTGAGGATCCGCTGCGCCAGCGTCAGCAGGATCGCGGTGATGCTCCCCAGCAGCGACGCCCACAGCAGCACGCGGTACGAGTTGGCCTCGCCGAAGACCTCGCGCAGGCTGTGCTCGCCCGGGCCCAGCGCCGCCCTGCCGCTGAGGTACAGCCCCAGCAGGACGGTGCAGACCACCACCAGGACCGGCAGGGCGGCGTTCACCCACCGCAGCGGCGCTCCCTCCGGCGGATCCATGGCCCCGTGGGTGGTGTCCGTCATCAGCGCCGCCCCGGGCCGGTGGAGCCCCTGGCCGCTCCGCGCGCGGACCTCCGCCGCATACATGGGCCCGAAGTCGCGCCGCATCCAGATCACCAGGAGGACGAAGACGAGCGCGAGGAGCGGGTAGAACCGGAACGGGATGGTGTCGATGAAGACGTTGAAGGCGTTGGCATCCGCCAGCTGCCGGGCCAGCGCCGCGTCACGCGCCCCCACGGAGGCCGAGGCTGCCTTCAGCCCATCGGCGATCAGGGAGATCTCGTAGCCGACCCACGTGGAAACGAACATCAGGCTCGCCACCGGCGCGGAAGTCGAGTCCACCACGTAGGCCAGCTTCTCGCGCGACACGCGCAGCCGGTCCGTCACCGGGCGCATGGTGTTCCCGACGATCAGCGTGTTCGCGTAGTCGTCGAAGAAGATGGCGAGTCCCTGGAGGTAGGTGGCCAGCAGCCCCCGGCGCGGGGTGGTGGCGAGCGGAGAGAGCCGCTCCACGATCCCGAAGGTGCCGCCGTTCTTCCCGATGACGCCCACCATCCCGCCGATCATGAGGGAGAACAGCACGATCGAGGCGTGGTCGGAATCGGCGAGCTCCTGCAGGGCGAAGGTGTCCACGGCGCGCAGAACCGCGGTGAACGGGTTCAGCCCCGTCCAGAAGAAGGCGCCAAGCCAGACGCCCGCGAAGAGCGCGACCACCACCTCGCGGAACACCAGCGCCAGAACGATGGCCAGGAGCGGCGGAACCAGCGACACCCATCCCGGGAGGAATCGCGGAGCCAGCCTGGTCTCCGCCCCGCCCGCGACCACCCGGAGCGGGAGCTGCGCGCGCCCGGAGATGCGCACTCCCTCCACCTTGTTCTCACCCGGGTTCAACGTCCCGGAGGCCAGCTGGGTTCCGTCCGCGGCGTGCACCGAGTACGGCACCGGCGCCGACTCCTCGGGGAGCTGGACCGTCAGCGGGAGCGGCGCGCCGGGAAGGGCCACGGCGGGACCGGCGACGGTGGGGGCCTGCTGGGCTGCCGCGCCGGTCGCTCCCGTCGCCAGGAACAGCAGGACAAGGGTGGCGCGGAGCCACGCGAGAGTGGGTGTCATCAGCGCGGGACGAGGTTGGGCGGATCGGGCGGCGGGTGCGGGCCGCGGTGGGTGTGGCGCGATAATACCGCCCGTGCCCGCGGCTCCGCAACTTGGGGCGACCGCCGGGACACCGGGCCGGACCTGCCGGACTGCGCGCTCCGTTGCTCGCCGCGCCCCGGACCGGGTTTACGCCCTGCCGGGGAAGGCTCCGTCGCCCCCGCCGGCGTGCGCGTGAACCAGGGCGGTGCGCTCCGAGGGTCCGAGCGGGCCGTCCGGGTCGCCCAGCTCCGCGTCCACCCGCTCGCCCGGGCCGGCGGGGACGCCGGGGGTGAACTCGCCCTCCCAGCGGGCCATCACCGCCGTGGCCAGGCAGTTGCCCACCAGGTTCACCGTGGTGCGCGCCATGTCCATCAGCTCGTCCACCGCCAGGATCACCGTGATCGCCGCCAGGGGGAGGTTGAAGGCGGTCAGCGTCCCCGACAGGATCACCAGCGAGGCGCGCGGCACCGCGGCGACGCCCTTGCTGGTGAGCATCAGGGTGAGCATCATCGCCGCCTGCTGCCCCCAGCTCAGCTCCACGCCCGCCGCCTGCGCCACGAACACGCTGGCGAGCGCCAGGTACAGCGTGCTCCCGTCCAGGTTGAACGAGTAGCCGGTGGGCATCACGAACGCGACGATCCGGCGCGGCACGCCGAACGCCTCCATCCGCTGCATGGCGAGCGGGAGCGCCGCGTCGGAGCTGGTGGTGGAGAAGGCGATCAGCGCCGGCTCCCGGATCTGCTTCAGGAAGGGGAGCACCGGCACGCGGGCGAGCAGCGCCGCGGGGAGCAGCCCCACCAGCGCGAACACGATCAGCGCGGCGTACAGCGTGAGCACCAGCTTGAGCAGCGGGAGCAGCACCGCGATCCCGCTGTGCGCCACGGTGGTGGCGATCGCCGCGCCCACGCCGATGGGGACGAAGCGCATCACGATCGCAACCAGCTTGAACATCGTCTCCGCCAGCCCCTCGGCGAACGAGAGCACCGCCTGCTTGGCCGGGCCGCGCACCTTGGTGAGCGCCACGGCGAACAGGATGGAGAAGAAGACGATCTGCAGGACGTTGTTGGTGGCGAGCGCCTCCACGAAGGAGGTGGGCACCACCTCGCGAACGTGGTCGGCAAAGCTCTTCGCCTGGGCCAGCTGCGGCCCGCCGCCGGCCGCCTCCGCCGCCCGGATCGCCGCGGTGAGCCGCGCGTCTTCGCCGGGCCGCACCAGGTTGACGGCGGCCAGCCCCACCAGCAGCGCGATGGTGGTGACGATCTCGAAGTAGAGGATGGAGCGGAAGGCCAGCCGCCCCACCTTCTTGAGGTCGTCACCGTGCCCGGCGATGCCGATGACCAGCGTGGAGAACAGGATCGGCGCGATGATCATCTTGATCATGCGCACGAACAGGTCGGAGAGCAGCTTCAGGTCGCTGGCCGCCCAGCCGTTCTGCGCGCGCTCCGCGTCGGGAAAGGTCACGCCCAGCAGGGCGCCGAGGCCCATGCCGATGAAGATCCACTGCGTCAGCGTGATCCGCCGGAGGAATTTCCACATCGCGCGAGTTGTTGCGGAGGGTCTTGGGAGGGGCCGATGGGGCGCTCCAAAAAAGCGGCTGCCACTTCAGGAGCTCGAAGCGGCAGCCACAGGCCGGAGAGTTTAGCGGGTTTCCGCCTATCCGGCAACTACTCTCCCGCTCCCCGCGTCGGACCGCGCGGCACCACCCCCACCACCTCCACCCCGGCGGCGCGCGCAGCGTCCAGCGCGTGGACCACCTGGCCGTAGCTCAGGCTCTCCGCGCCCCTGACGAAGACCACCTTGCGGGCGCGCGGCGCGAACACCTCCCGGAGCCGCGCCTCCAGCACCGCCGGGGCGATGGGCTGCCGGTTCAGCAGGTACTCCGGCCCCGGCCTCACCTCCAGCACGAGCTGCTCGGGACTCCCCGGCACCAGGGAGCCGGCGGGCGGCACCTGCACCGCCAGGCCGCGCTGCATCCCCTGCTGCACCACCATGAAGATGATGAGCAGCACCAGCAGCACGTCGATCATGGGGGTGACGTTGATGTCCGCCAGGGTGCCGCCCTTGTTGCCGGCCAGGACCATCGCCATGAGAGCCTCCGGAGCGGGAGGGTACGGGAGGGAAACCGCGGGACCTGATGAAAAAACTCCGCCCCCCCGGGAAAAGTTCCCGGGGGGGCGGAGCGTCGCATGCCGCGCGGGCCGTCAGGTGGCCGGGGCCGGGGTCGCCGCGCCCGTCGGGGCGGCGCGGGGCACCAGGCCCACCACCTCCACCCCTGCGGCGCGGGTGGCGTCGATGGCGTAGATCACCTGGCCGTAGTTCAGGTTCTCCGCGCCCTTGACGAAGATCACCTTGCGCGGCCGCGGAGCGAACACCTCCTGGATCCGCGCCTGCAGGTTCGCCTGCGTGATCGGCTCCTGGTTCAGGAAGTACTCCGGGCCGGGCCGGATGTCCAGGACGATCTGGTCGACGTTCTGCGCGACCTCCTGCTTCTCCTTCTTGACCGGCGGCACCTGGACCGCGACCCCGCGCTGGAGGCCCTGCTGCACCACCATGAAGATGATGAGCAGCACCAGAAGCACGTCGATCATCGGCGTCATGTTGATCTCGTTCATGGCGCCGCCCTTCTTGCCGCCAACTCCCATTGCCATAGGGCTAGCCTCCTCCTGTACTCAGGTGCCCGGCGTCGGGCGTGCGCCCTTCGGGAGCTCGGTGA
The DNA here is from genome assembly GCA_040752145.1 of Gemmatimonadota bacterium. Lineage (GTDB taxonomy): Bacteria > Gemmatimonadota > Gemmatimonadetes > Longimicrobiales > Longimicrobiaceae > JAFAYN01. The sequence continues at coordinate 6,196 of JBFMFL010000116.1, read as the reverse complement.
TCGCGCCGATCCTGCTGACCTCGGCTTCGCGGGCGGCGTCGATCGCCGTCAGCACCTTGTCGTAGCCCACGCCGTGGTCGGCCTTGAGGTACAGGATGTGGTCGTCCGGGCTGCGGGTCGAGTACGCCTCCCGGAGCCGCCCCGCCAGCTGCTCGGGCGCGATGGGCCCGGGGTTGGGCACGTCCTCGATGTAGTACCGGCCCTGGGCGTCGATGCCCAGCGTGACCCGGTCCTCCTTCTCCGGGGCGGCCGTCCTCGCCTTGGGGAGGACGGCCGTGTACCCGGCCAGCGCCGGCGTCACGACCATGAAGATGATCAGGAGCACCAGCATGACGTCGATCATGGGCGTCACGTTGATGTCCGCCGTGACGTCGCTGTCGACTCCTGCGAGCGTGGGCAGCGGAGACCCACCGAAGGAAGCCCCCCCGCCGATCTTGCCTGCCATGCTCAGTCTCCGTAGGCGGCGCTGCCCGTCCCCATCTCACGCTTCGCCTGGCGCTCCATCATCCAGTCGATCATCTCGCGGCCGGCGTACGCCAGCTCGGAGAAGAGCGTGTCGAGACGCGCGGTGAAGTAGTTGTAGAGCCACACCGCCGGGATCGCCGCGATCAGGCCGATCGCGGTGGCGATCAGCGCCTCGGCGATACCGGCCGACACCGCCTCGAGGCCGGCGCCCGACTCACCCATGCCGGTGAAGGCGTTCACGATGCCGAGCGTGGTGCCCAGCAGTCCCACGAACGGCGCGGTCGCGCCCACGGTCGCCAGCAGGCCCAGGCCCGACTTGAGGTCGTTGGCGAGCAGGATCTGCTCGCGCTCCACCGAGCGCTCGGCCGAGGTGATCGCCGCGCCGGCGACGCGGGGGTCGTTGAGGAGCGGGGCGACCTCGCGGAGCGACTCACCGAGCACCCGCGCCACGTGGGAGTTGGGGTACTGCTCGGTGAGAGCCAGCGCCTCGGGAATGTTGTCCGCCTCGAGCGCCGTGGAGAACTGAGGGGCAAATGCGCGGGTGGCGTTGGCCATCTTGCGGAAGCGGAGCCACTTGGCGACAGACACGGCCAGCGAGATCACGCTCATCGCGATGAGGATGATGATAATCGCTCTGTTGAACCAACCGGTCTGCGCCCACAGGTGCCCGAGATCCATCTGCATGGCTGCGTTCTCCTTCGCGCGCTTGCGCTTGTCGAGATGTGTTCGTCGTCCGTCCGGTTACGCCCCACCAGGCGCACCACCCATGTCTCTGCACGATCCTACGCTTTATACCGGCCCGGATCAAGAGGCCGTACGGCGGAGCGGCCTTACGACCGCTCCAGGGTCCAGCTGATCGGGATCTGCACCAGCACGGGGACGGGGCGTCCACCCACCTTCGCCGGCCTGAACCGCATCTTCTCGACCACCTTGGTGGACGCCTCGCCGAACTGGTCGTGGGACGCGTTGATCACCGACACGCTGGTCGCCTCGACGCGGCCCTGGGCGTTCACCACGAACTTCATCTGCACCTGGCCGGTGATCCCCGCGTCGCGCAGGAGCGGCGGGTACAGGCGCTGCAGGAGCCGCTGCACCTCGGACGCGTTCTGGAGCTGCGGCTTCTCCTCCGCGAGGCTCACGTCGATGGGGGCGGTCCCGGTGTTGTCTTCCTTCTTGTCCGCCATGTTCTGCGGAACGCCGCCCTCCACGCCCTTGGAGGTACCGCCGGCCACGCCGACGCCGCTGAAGTCCTCGACGTTGACGGCCTTCTGGTTGGGATCCACGTCGGGGATCTTGGCGGGCGGCTCCTCGGGCGGAACCAGCTCCTGGAAGCCCTTCGCGACCGGGGGCGGCGCCTCCTCCGGCTCCGGCGGCGGGGGCGGGGGCGGCTCCTCGGCCTTGGGCGGCTCGGGCGCCTTGGGCTGCTCCGGCTCGATCTCCATGTAGGAGACCACCTCTTCCTTGACCTTTCGGCCCACCTCGGTGTGCTCGCTGGCGTACACAGCCCCACCGAGGAGCACCACGTGCGCCGCGACGGAGGCGAGCATCGTGGTAGGCGAAATCGCCCTGGTCCGCCCCCCCTCCGAAGCCACTAGCTTGTTGAACATGCGGGATCCCCTTGCAATCCAGGTTGGAGCCGGCGTGCTGAGTATTGCGGCGCTTCGGGCTCGTGCCGGCTCCCCGTCGGCGGAACCGCGCCAGCGCTGGCGGCAAGACCGCCGCGAACATCGGGTTTTCGTGTTTCGTGCACCGGCCGCGCGGCCGGCGTTCCGCCCAGTCCCCCGGGAGCCCCGCCCGATCTCGGCTTTCCGCTAGCGAACGTTAGATCGAAACCTCGTTCCTTGTCCATCCGCAGGAGGATGCCAGGAGGTCGCGACCACGTTGCAGGGAAATTATTTCCAAGGGCACTGTAAGCTGCAGAACGCGCTGGCGAAAGTCAAGGCGATGCCCCCACCCGCCGGTCACGCGCTCGTAACACACCCCACGCACCCCGGAGATCCCAGGCCGGACGCAGAAAAGACGACACCCGGTAAACAGACGGCCACCCCCGCTCCCGACCCGTCCGGGCTCTCCCGCACGGCTCCGGGGAGGCGATGCAAACTCCGATCCTTTCCGGCCGAGCGTCCGGATAATTATTCGGAGCGACTACTAAATACTCCCACCCCTCTCCTGGGTTCCCCGGCCGGCCCGCCGCTCCACCGCGCGCGCCACCTGCTCCAGCTCGAACGGCTTGAACACCACCGGGACCCCGGCGGCCGCGATCCCCGCCGCGGCCGCCTCGCCGAGCGCATCGCCGGTGATGAAGACCAGGCGCTCCTCGGCCCCGGTGCCGCCCGCCCGCAGCTCGGCGAGGAGCCGGTCGCCGCTGAGACCGGGCATGCGCAGGTCGGCCAGGATCACGTCGTAGCGCGCGTGCGCCGCGTCGCCGATCAGGGCCAGCGCTTCGCGCCCGTCGGCGGCCTCGTCCACCCGGTGGCCGCGCCGCTCCAGGAAGCGGGCCAGGGAGCGGCGGATGGGGGCCTCGTCGTCCACCACCAGCACGCGGAGCGGCCGCGTCGCCTGGGGGGACGCGCCGCGCCCCGCGGATCCCGGGGTGCGGGGGAGGTCCACCGCGAAGGCCGCCCCACGGCCCGGCTCGCTGTCCACCCGGATCTCGCCGCCGTGCTCGACCACGATGCCGTGCACCAGGCTGAGCCCCAGCCCGGTCCCCTGCCCCGGCTCCTTGGTGGTCCAGAACGGGTCGAAGATCCGCTCCAGGTGCTCCCCGGGGATCCCCGGGCCGCTGTCCACCACCTGGAGCGACACGCCCAGCGCGCTGGGGCGGGTGCGGACGATCAGCCGCCGCTCCCCCGGGTGGTCGGCCAGCGAGTGCTCGGCGTTGAGCACCAGGTTGAGCACCACCTGCTCCATGTCGCCCCGGTCGGCGTACACCGGGGGGAGGTCGCGGGCCAGGTCGGCGCGGAGCTCGACGTTGTGGGTCTGGAGAGTGTAGCCGCGGATCTCCAGGACGCCGCGCACCACGTCGTTGAGCTGCACCGGCTCGCGCGCGCCGCCGCTCCGCTCGGTCTGCCGGGCGACCAGCCTGAGGTCGGCGACGATCTTGGCGGCGCGGGCCGCCTCGCGCTCGATCACCTCCAGCGCCTCCTGGTCCTCCGGGGGGCGCTCGTCCATCAGGAGGAGCTGGGCGAAGCTCTTGATGGCCGCGAGCGGGTTGTTCAGCTCGTGCGCCACGCCGCCCAGCAGCGTCCCCAGGCTGGCCAGGCGCTCGGCGCGGCGCAGCCGGCCCTCGCGGGACGCCTCCACCTCCCGCGCGGCCAGCGCCGCGAAGTCGCGCAGCGCCTCCACGTCGGCGTCGCTCCACCCGCGCGGGCGCGCGTCCAGCGCCGCGACGCAGCCGGGCGAGGGGCCGCCGCCGGCGGGGAGCGGGACCGCGGCGAACGCCGCCGCCCCGCCGTGCAGCGTGGTGTCCGGCCCGTCGCCGGGCACGAGCACCGGCTCCCCCCGCTCCGCCGCCTCCCCGCACAGCGCGACAGGCACGGAGTCGGCGAGCGCCGGCGCGGGACCTCCGCGGCCCGCGACCCGCTGCCCGCCGCCCTCGGCGACCGTGACCACGACGACCGGGACCCCCAGCGCGCGGGCGGCGAGCCGGGCGATGCGGTCGAGCGCCGCTTCCCGGCTCACGGCTCCGCCCGCCGGTGCGGGGGACCATGGCGGGCGGGCGGGCCGGCCGGGAGCGGGCGGCCGCCCCGGCGGCGGATCGTTCCCTTGGGGCCAGGCGATCCCACCACCCTGGAGTATTCTAGCCCCGCGGGGCCGGACCGCAAGGATCTCATGCGCCGCCCGACGCCGCCAGCTCCAGGTGCCTCAGCAGCCCCCGGGCGATCATCTCGTAGCCCACGGCCAGCTCGTAGCGATGCACCAGCGCGTCGTCGCCCCCGGCGGCCCGGATCTCCGCGTCGCCCATGCGCCGGAGGCCGGCCGCCACCTCCGCCGGGTCCACGGCGCGCCCCCGCTGCGCCTCGGTCCACCCGGCCCAGAAGAAGAGGCGGGCGAGCAGGGCGTCCAGGTGCGGGCCGGGGTCGTCGAAGCCGCCGAAGTGGGTGAGGTACAGCCGGCGCGGGGCGAGCTCCCGGATCCGGCCCACGCTCTCGCGCCAGAGGGCGAGGTCCACGTCGGGGGGCGGGGTGGGCGGGCGTACGTAGGCGGAGCCGGGGAGCCGCACCCCGGCGACGTCGCCGGTGAACACCGCCCCGGCCGCCGGCTCGTGGAGCGCGACGTGGTGGACGGCGTGGCCGGGGGTGAACAGGGCCCGCAGGGTGCGCCCGCCGACGTCCAGCGCCTCGCCGTCGGCCAGGGCGACGACGCGCTCGGCGGGGACGGGGAGGACCTCGCCCCAGAGCGCGTCCATGGCGTCGCCGAAGACGCGGCGGGCGCTGCGCACCAGCCTGGACGGGTCCACTAGGTGCCGGACGCCGGCCGGGTGGACGTAGACCCGCGCCCGCGGCGCGTGGGCGAGCAGGCTCCCGGCGGCCCCGGCGTGGTCCAGGTGCACGTGGGTGAGCACGACCCGGCGCAGGTCGGCGGGGTCGAAGCCGGCGGCGCGGATCCCCTCCAGCAGCCGCGGCAGGGTGGAGGCGGGCCCGGACTCCACCAGGGTGAGTCCGTCGTCGCCGGGGAGGAGGAAGGACGCGATCAGCTCCTCCGCCCCCTGGAAGCGGTGGTCGATGACGAAGGTGCCGGGCTCGGCTTCGCGGACGACGGGCGGCATGCGGTGCTCGGGGTCGGGGGCGGGTGTCGCGGAGCGCAAAAGGGTATCACGCCGGGCTCCGGGACGGAAGAGCGCGGTTGCCCCGGGTCGGCGGGACGGGTATCGTGCCGCGTCGCCCCGCCCCTCACCCGCGCCCCGGTCCCAGCCGCGATGCAGCCGAGCCCGCCCCCCGCGACCCCGCCGGACCCGCGCCCGTCCCGGCCGGAGGCGGCGCTGGGGCGCACGCTGGGGCTGGGCGACGCGGTGGGGATCGGCTTCGGGGCGGTGGTGGGGGCGGGGATCTTCGTGGTGACCGGGGTGGCCGCGGGGGTGGCGGGGCCGGCGCTCCTGGCCGGGCTGGCGGTCGCGGGGGTGGCAGCGGCCGCCAACGCGCTCAGCTCGGCGGAGCTGGCGGCCAGCTACCCGCAGTCCGGCGGGACGTACGAGTACGGCTGCCGGGTGCTGGGCCCGCGGGCCGGGTTCGCGGCGGGGTGGATGTTCCTGGCGAGCAAGACGGCCGCGGCGGGGACGGTGGCGGTGGGGCTGGGGGCGTACCTGGACGCGCTCGTCCCCGGGCTCCCGGCGCGCCCGGTGTCGGTCGCGGCGGTGGTGGCGTTCACCCTGCTGAACCGCCTGGGGGTCCGCAAGTCGGCCCGCGCGAACCTGCTGGCGGTGGGGATCGCCGTCGCGGCGCTGCTCGCGCTGGTGGCCTTCGGCGCGGGCTCGGCGCGCGCGGAGCACTTCCGCCCCTTCGCGCCGGCGGGGTGGCGGGGAACGCTGGAGGGCGCCGCGCTCCTCTTCTTCGCGTACACGGGCTACGCGCGCGTGGCGACGCTGGGCGAGGAGGTCCGGGACCCGCGCGCCACCATCCCCCGCGCCATCCTGCTGACGCTGGGCGGCTCGCTGCTGCTGTACCTGGCCGTGGCGCTGGCGGCGGTGGGCGCCGCGGGCGCGCCGGCGCTGGCCGCCTCCCCCGCCCCGCTG
>JBFMFL010000115.1:0-19552 GCA_040752145.1 Gemmatimonadota bacterium | reverse complement strand
GCCCTGCCCGGCTTGCCGGGGGCGGGGGCGGGAGGTACAATCCCCGCCTGCGCCCCGCCGGCGGCGCCCCCTTCGACCGCAACCCCCACCGCCCATGCAGTCCACCCACGGGTCGTCGCGTCCGGATCCCGAGGGCCGCGAGCCCGAGTCTTCCACCACGCCGCCCCCCCTGCAGGAGATCGTCATCGCCGACCCGGTGGAGATGCTGCTGGAGGAGGTGGTGGAGGAGACGCAGCCGCAGGGGCTCATGTACGGGTCGTCGCTACGAGGGAGGGTGGCCATCGTCACCGGGGGGGCCACGGGGATCGGGCGGGCGATCGTGCTGGAGCTGGCGCGGCACGGGGTTCACGTGGCCTTCAACTACTTCTCGTACGACGAGACGGGGGAGATGGCCCACGAGGCGGAAAAGACCGCCCGCGAGGTCGCGCAGCTGGAGGTCCGCTGCCACTACCGCGAGTGCGACGTGCGCGACTCCGAGGCGGTGGGCCGCTTCGTGGACGACGTGCTGGAGCGGATGGGCGGGCTGCACATCCTGGTCAACAACGCAGGCATCGGCCGCGACGGCGCCCTGTGGCGCCTCTCCGACGAGAAGTGGAGGACGGTGCTGGACACCAACCTGACCGGCGCCTTCCACATGATCCGCGCCGTGGCCCCGCACTTCCGCCGGCACAACGACGGCAAGATCGTCAACGTGTCCTCGGTCCACGGCATCCGCAGCGAGTTCGGCCTCGCCAACTACTCCGCCTCCAAGGCCGGCGTGCTGGGGCTGACCCGCTCCGCCGCGCTGGAGCTGGGCCCCAGCAACGTCAACGTCAACGCCGTGGCGCCCGGCTACATCCGCACCACCCGCCTCACCAGCGGCGTCCCCGCCGAGATCCTGGACAGCGCCCGCGAGCGCGCCGTGCTGGGCCGCCTGGGCGACCCGCAGGACGTCGCCAACGTGGTGGTGTTCCTGTGCTCCGAGCTGGCCCGCCACATCACCGGCACCGTCATCCCCGTGGACGGGGGGCACCTGCTTTGAGACGACAGGGAACAGGGAACAGGGATGTAACGGTTCACGCGCAGCGTGAAGCGCCACAGGGAACAGCCTGCAACTGCAGTGCGAAAGTGCGGGAGTGCGAAAGTGCGGAAGTAAACTGCAACGGCGACTCCTTCCCCCGGCCCCTCCCTGCAACGGAGAGGGTGGCGGCTCTAACGCCACTGGGTGGGGGCCGCCGTTCCGCACTCACGCACTTTCGCACTCTCGCACTCGCCGTCTCCCTGGCCGCCTGCGCCTCGGCGCCCCCGCCGGCCGCGGGCGCGCCGGAGCCGGCCGCGCCCGCGCTCAGGGCGACGGCGCCGCCCATGCGCCTGGCCGGGCTGCGGCTGCTGGTGCTGCCGTTCCAGGCCGTGAGCGGGCTCCCCGCGGATGCCGACGAGCGGCTGGGGCGGGAGCTGCTCTTCGCGCTGGGGGAGCGGGAGCCGCGGGCCACGCTGGTGGCGCCAGACGTGCTGGAGCGGGCGCTGCGGCGCTCGCCGGGGTTCGCGGGATCGCCGCGCGCCCTCCCCGCCGACCCGCTGGTGCACCACCGCGTCCGGCAGGCGGTGGAGCCGCTGGCCGGCGAGCTGCGGCGCTACGCGGCGCTCACGGACGTGCGCCTGGTGCTGCTGCCGCGATCGGCCGCGTTCGTGCGGCCTGCCGGGGCGGCGGAGGGGCGCGTGCGCATCGACGCGGCGGTGATCGACGCGCGCAGCGGCGACGTGGTCTGGTGGGGGGAGGCCGAGGGCGACCCCCGCCCCGAGGCCGACGCGCAGGCGGTCGCCAGCGCGGCCGCGGCGCTGGCCGCGCGCATGGCCGCCGCGGGCGCGCGCTGAGCCCGTCCGCCTGGAACGCACCTTGCCCACACCGCTGGCGGCCGGACCACCGGGTCCCGCCGTCGGCCCAACTTCGCATCCAGCTTTCATGCCCCAGACCGTTACCCTGATCCCCGGAGACGGGATCGGACCCGCCATCACCGAGGCAACCGTCCGCGTGATCGAGGCGGCCGGCGCCGAGATCGAGTGGGACCGCCGCGAGGCCGGCATGGCCGCGCTGGCGCTCCACAACACCCCCATCCCCGACGAGACGCTCCAGTCCATCCGCGAGAGCCGCGTGTCGCTCAAGGGGCCGCTCACCACGCCGTCGGGGACCGGCTTCCGCTCCATCAACGTGGCGCTCCGCAAGGAGTTCGACCTGTACGCCAACGTCCGCCCGGCGCGCACCATCGTCCCCGGCGGGCGCTACGAGGACATCGACCTGGTCATCGTCCGCGAGAACACCGAGGGGCTGTACAGCGGCGTGGAGCACTACGTCGGCATCGGCAGCGACCCGCGCGCCGCCGCCGAGTCGGTGATGCTGGTCACCCGCTTCGGGGTGGAGCGCATCGTCCGGTACGCCTTCGAGTACGCCCTGTCGCACGGGCGCAAGAAGGTGACGCTGGCGCACAAGGCCAACATCCTCAAGTACACGCAGGGCCTCTTCCTGGACATCGGCAAGGAGATGGCCAAGGAGTACGAGGGGCGGGTGGAGTTCGAGGACCGGATCATCGACGCCACCGCCATGCTCCTGGTGATGGACCCGTACCGCTTCGACGTGATCGTCTGCGAGAACATGTTCGGGGACATCCTCTCCGACCAGATCGCCGGGCTGGTCGGCGGGCTGGGGCTGGCGCCGGGCGCCAACATCGGCAAGGACGCCGCGATCTTCGAGGCGGTGCACGGCTCGGCGCCGGACATCGCGGGCAAGGGGATCGCCAACCCCGCGGCGCTGATGCTGGCCGCCGTCATGATGCTGCGGCACCTGGGGATGCACGACCAGGCCGCGCGCATCCAGGCCGCGCTGGAGACCACCATCCGCGAGGGCGACAGCACCACCCCGGACCTGGGCGGCACCGGGACCACGGACACCTTCGCCGACGCCATCATCCGCCGCCTGTGACCGCCCACGACGTACACGCCGCCTGCGGCCGCTGCGGCCGCGCGCCCGACGGGGGGAAGCTGGACGCGGAACAGTGGTGCGCGGAGTGCCGGAAGGCGGTGGTGCGCCGCGCCACCCCGTCGGCGTTCGCGGTGGCGGTGCTCTTCGCGGTGCTGTACCTGGTGGTGCTCACGTGGACGGGCGCGCTGGAGTCCACCAACTTCCTGGTGTTCTGGCTGGCGCTGGGGGCGCTGCTCGCCTTCGGCACGTACAAGGTCGCGCGGCGGGTCGCCTTCGACGTGATCCGCTCGCGCATCGCCCGCACCCGGGGGTAGCCATGGCCCGGCTCGCCTTCCTCCGCTCTCCCTGGATCGCCGTCGCGGTCGCCGTGCTCGGCGGCATCTCGCTCGGGCTGGGCCTGGGGCGGATGCTGGCGCGCCCCGGCGTGCTGGCGGCGGTATACTCGGTGCTGGGGGTGATCCTGCTCTGGTGGGCCATCTCCGACTCGCGCAAGTCGCGCCCCGGCACGCCCGAGAGCGAGGCGGACGGCTCGCACACCATCGAGTGATTTAGAAGCGTTTAACCGCTGATTTGGGCGTGCCCCCGGCTCGCGCCGGGGTCGGGCTGCGGCTCCGTAGAGCAGCAAACTACGCTGCTCAACGGAGGCGAGCCCCGGCAAACTGCCGCCGGGTCTCGCCCCTTCGGGCCGACATCCCTCACGCAACTGCCTGCCGTATTCCGATCTCCCTCAGTTGCCCCCTCTCCCAGGATTGGGAGAGGGTGGCGAGCCTCAAGCGAGCCGGGTGAGGGCCGCCGGGTGGGGGCCCGCCGTCAGCCACTCCATCCGCAGGAGGCGCCCGTGCGCCGATTCGACGACCTGGAGCCGGACGAGATGCCGGAGGTGCTCCGCGCGGCCGTGCGCGACCGGGAGCAGGAGCGCGAGCGCGACCTGGAGCGCGCCTCCATCCAGGAGGCCGCGACCGAGATGGGGGTCGGCGCCGAGCACCTGGACCGCGCCGCGGCGGCGGCGCACGCGCGCCGCGTGGCGGAGGTGCGGCGGCGGCGGCGCGTCCGCAACGGCGTCGTCGCCGCGGGCGTGGCGGCGCTCGCCGCCTTCGGCGTCTACCGCCTCGCCAATCCGCCCGCGCCGGAGCCCACCGTCTACACCTTCCAGGACGCGTCGCGGGCGTGGTCCGGCGAGACCAACGGCCGCACCGCCGCGCGGATCCGCGAGGAGGGGGGGCGCGGGGTGATCGAGGTGGAGCGCTTCGGCCCCGAGGCCGACGGGCGCTACTGGGCCAACCTGAACACCGCCGCGGTGCCGGCGTCGCTGCGCGGCGCGAGCGAGGTGACGCTGCGGGTGCGCGGGGTCGGGCTGCAGCACGCCCGCGTCTTCCTGGAGAACGGGCCCACGGAGCGCTGGCGCTCGCCGGACGTCGTGGTGGGGCCCGAGTGGCGCACCGTCACGTTCCGGCTGGACCAGTTCGAGCACCAGACGCGGCAGGACACCGGCTCGCCCTGGCGCGGGCGCGGCGGCGGCTCCCCGGAGCGGCTGACCCGCGTCTCCGTCAAGGTGGGCGAGCCCTTCAACCCGCCCGACGCCCGCGGCCGTGTCGAGGTCGACGACCTGCGCATCGACTGAGCTCCCCGCGCGGGGAGCGGTCGGGGCCTCGTCCGCCGGTCCCGACGTGTTCGGCGTCTGCCCCGCGTACGAGCTGCGCCTGGGGGGGCGGACGCACGCCTCCGGCGACCCGCGCGAGCTGCGGCGCCTCCCCGGCGCGCCGCGCGGCCTCGACCCGGCGGCGCTGCACGGCTACCTGTGCTTCTCGCACCCGCCGTCCCCCGCCACGCTGTTCGCCGGCGTCCGCCGCGCGGAGCCGCCGGCCCCCTGGCGCGAGTCCGCCCCGACGGAGATCGACGACGCGGCGGCTGCGCGGCGCCTGCTGGAGCTGCTGCGCGCCTCGGTGCGGCGCATGCTCGGCGCGGAGCGCGAGGTGGGCGTGTTCCTCTCCGGCGGGCTGGACAGCTCGCTGGTGGCGGCGCTGCTCGCGGAGGCCGGGGCGCGCGTCCACCTGTTCACGCTGGACTTCGGGCCGCCGTGGAACGAGGAGGTGGAGCACGCCGCGCGCGTGGCCGCCCACCTGGGGCGCCCGCTGCACCGCGTCCCCGTGCGGCCGCGCGAGGTGCGGGCCGCCCTGGAGCCCACGGCCCGCGCGCTGCACCAGCCCTTCGGCGACCCGGTCACCGTGCCGCTCTTCCTGCTCGGCGCGGCGGCGCGCGGGCGCGTGGGCACGGTGTTCAACGGCGAGGGCGGCGACCAGCTCTTCGGCGGGTGGGCCACCAAGCCGATGATCGCGGCGGAGGCGTACGGCGGGGCGGGGTACAGCCGCGAGGCCGCCTACATGGCGACCTACCACCGCTTCCACGGCGCCGAGGACCGGCTGCTCACCCCCGGCGCCCGCGCGCTGCTCGGCCCGGCGGACGCGGGGGCGTGGATCCGCCCGGCGCTGGAGGCGGAGGGCTTCCCCACGCTGCTGCACCGGCTGCGCGCCGCCAACCTGCGGCTCAAGGGCGCGCAGAACATCGCGCCGCGCATGGCGCAGCTCGCCGCGGCGCACGGGCTGGCGGTGCGCGCGCCCTTCCTCGACCGCGAGCTGGCGGAGTGGACCTTCACCCTGCCGCCCTCGCCGTTCCTGCGCGGCGCCGAGGAGAAGCACCTGCTCAAGGTCGCCGCCGCGCCGCTCCTCCCCGCACACGTGGTGTGGCGCCCCAAGCGGGGGATGGGCGTCCCCGCCACCGAGTGGTGCCGCGGCTCGCTGTGGGGGCTGCTCGGGCCCGTGCGCGGCGAGGTGGCGCGGCGCCTGTCGCCCCGGCGGCTGCGGCGGGACGGCTGGTTCGATCCCGCGTACGTGGCCGAGCTGCGCGCCGGCCGCGACGTCCCCCGCGAGACGCGCCGCCGCCGCGCCGGCGAGAAGCTGTGGACGCTGCTGATGCTGCACGCCTGGATGGACGTGCAGGACCCCCCGCTGGAGCTGCCCCGCCCATGAAGTGCATCCACTGCGGGACCGACACGCGCGGCCCGGACCGCGCCTCCAACGGGGGGCGCTGCTCCGGGTGCAGGCACCGCTTCGCCTTCGAGCCGCTCAAGGACCCGCTCGGGATCACCGACGGCCTCTTCCACGGCGCCGTCCAGCGGGTCTCCGGGGACGGCAGCGTGGCCTTCACCGACCGGCAGCTCTGGTACGAGCTCAACCGCAGGTGGATGCGCCCCGCCTTCTGGCAGTCGCCCCTTCCCTGGCTCGCCCGGCTCCTGGGCCGCCGTGCCCGCAAGTCAGCCGCACCCGCCGCGCCCCCGCCGCGCCTCCCCTTCGAGCACTTCGTCTCGGACTACCTGGCCAGGTGGCCGCAGGCGCACGGGCCGGTCCACGGGCTGGTGGACCCGCGCCCGGCCACGCCCGCGGCGCAGCTCCCCTCCATCGCGGCGGACGTGTCGGCCTTCAGCTTCGACCGCGCGGTGGTGACGGACCGCTGGGAGACGGCGGCCATGCTGGTCGCCAACCGCTTCCACTTCGAGCACAACTGCGCGGTGCTCAGCCGCGACGGCTTCCCGGAGGCGATCGGCGGCACCGTCAAGACCATGCTGCGGCGCAACCCGCAGCTCACCGTGTTCGCGCTGCACGACGCCTCGCCCTCGGGGTGCCTCCTCCCGCTGGACCTGCGCGGGCCCGACTGGTTCCCCGAGCCCACCGTCCGCGTGGTGGACCTGGGGCTGCGTCCGGAGACCGCGAAGCGCCTCAAGCTCCCCGTGCTGAACCAGCCCGTCGGCCAGCTCCCGCCCCGCCTCTCCGAGATCCTCCCGCCGGAGGACCTGGGGTGGCTGCTCGCCGGCAACCTCACGGAGCTGGCGGCGCTGCGGCCCGCGCAGGTGCTCCGCGCCGCCTACGACGGGATCCGGCGCGTGGGTCACCCGGGCGACCCCGCCTCCGTCTCGGGAGCTGACTCGGGGTCGGACGTGGGATACTACGGCTACCCCGGGATCATCTGGGTGGGCGACGTCCACGACGAGCGGCGCGACACCGCCACGGTGGACGGGTTCGGCTGAGGGAGTGGCGATGCTGAGGTCTCTCTTCCGCAGGCCTGCCGCGGACGTGCCGCTGCCCGCGTCCTTCACGGCGCACGGCGGCTTCGCGGGCGTGCTGGGCGGGCCCGATCCCGCCGGTGCGCTCGGCCGGCTCGGCGCGGAGCCGGCCTGGCGGGGCGAGGGCGTGGCGCTCGGCGGCGCGCCGGTCGCCACGGACCGCTCGGGCGGCCTGTTCGCGTGCGGCGACGTGGTGCTGGACAACGCGGAGGAGCTGCGGCGCGCGCTGGACTTCCCGCGCGCCGGTCCGCTCGCCCTGCTGGCGGAGCTGGTCCGCGCGTACGGGCCCGACGCCGGCCTGCACGCGCTCGGCATGTACGCGGCGGCCGTGTGGGACGCGCGCGAGCGGCGGCTCTGGCTGCTGCGCGACGGGGCGGGGGCGCGGACGCTGTACCTGGCCGGGGACCGCGAGCACGGGTGGTCGTTCGCCGCGCGGCTGTGCACGCTCCGCCGCGCGCCCGGCGTCCCGGGGGACCCGGACCCGGTCGCGATCCGCGACTACCTGACCTGCGCCTTCGTCCCCGGCGAGCGGACGATGTGGCGCGGGGTGCGCGAGCTGCGGCCCGGGACCGCCCTGTCGCTCCCGGACGGGCGCGCGCACACGTTCTGGGAGCCGCGGGAGCGCGTCGAGGACCCGGAGGCGCCGCTGGACGTACACGCCGCGCGGCTGCGCTCCGTGCTGGACGAGGCCGTGCGGGTCCGGCTGCCGCGCTCCGGCCCGGTCGGCGTCTACCTCTCCGGCGGGGTGGACAGCAGCCTGGTGACGGCGCTCGCCGCGCGCACGGCGCCGGGGCCGGTGCACACCTACGCGCTGCACTTCGGCGCGCCGTTCCCCAACGAGCTGCGCTTCTCCGGGCGGGTGGCGGAGCACTGCGGCACCGTCCACCACGTGCTGGAGCTCCCGGCCGCCACCATCCGCGCGCACCTCGCCGAGAGCCTGGCCGCGCTGGACGACCCCATCGGCGACCCGCTCACCACGCCCAACCTGCTGCTGGGCCGGGCCGCCGCGCGCGACGTGGACGTCGTCCTCAACGGCGAGGGCGGCGACCCCAGCTTCGGCGGGCCCAAGAACGTCCCCATGCTGCTGCACGGGCTGTACGGCGGGGCGGAGGACGGGGTCACCGCCTACCTGCGCTCCTTCGAGAAGTGCTACGACGACCTGCCGCGGCTGCTCACGCCGGAGCTGCACGGGGCGCTGCGGGACGGGCCGCCGCCGGGGCACTGGTTCGCCGCGCGGCTCGGCGCGGGCGGCATGGCGAACTACCTCAACCGGCTGCTGGACGTCAACGTCCGCTTCAAGGGCGCCGACCACATCCTCACCAAGGTGAGCAACCTCACCGCGGCCAACGGTCTGCTCGGTCGCTCGCCGCTGGCCGACCGGCGCGTGGTGGACGCCGGCTTCGCCATCCCGCCGGAGCACAAGCTCGCCGGCTCCGTGGAGAAGGCCGTCCTCAAGGCCGCCGTCGCCGACCTGCTCCCCGCGGAGATCGTCCACCGCCCCAAGAGCGGGATGCTGGTGCCGGTGCAGGCCTGGTTCGCCGGCGAGCTGCGCGCCTGCGCCCGCGACGTGCTGCTGGACCGCCGCGCCCGCACCCGGCCGTACCTCGACGCGGCCGTCGTGAAGCACTGGCTGGACACGCCCCGCGCGCCCAGGCGGGGAGTGAAGATCTGGCTGCTGCTGACGCTGGAGCTGTGGCTGCGGGGGAACGACTGAACGGAAGTGCGAAAGTGCGGGAGTGCGAAAGTGCGGGAGTGCGACGGAAACGGAGGCCGACGTGAGGGTGGCTGCATGAGCGACTTCGTACCGCTGGAGATCGAGCACGGGCCGCTGGTGGACCTGAGCGGGGACGCGTTCCCCACCCGGGTGGCCGGCTGGCGGGACGGCTGGCTGGGGCTGGAGGGCGGCGCCACCCACTACGGCATGGTGGTGGAGGGGGCGTGCGCGCTGGAGACGGAGGCCGGGAGCTTCGGGCTGCGGGCGGGGATGTTCTGGGTGGTGCCGGGGCAGGGGATCGTGCGCGGCGGGGCGGGGCTGGTTGTGTCGCGGCTGGGGTACCGGGGGCTCTTCCAGGTGGGCGGCCCGGTGGAGGCCGAGGGGCGGCTGCGCTACATCGACGGGTGCTCGGACACGCTGCTGGTGTGCCCGCCGGCGCTGGGGGAGCCCTGCCTCAACCACCTGCACATGCCGCCGGGGACGGACCAGACGGCGCACACCCACCCCTCGGAGCGCATCGGCGTGATCGTGCGTGGCTCCGGCGAGTGCCGCACCCCTGGCGGCACCTGGGCGCTGCGGCCGGGGATGGGGTGGCGCATCCCCACCGGGTGCCTGCACTCCTTCTTCACCCGCGGCGAGGCGCTGGACGTGCTCGCCTGGCACCCGGACAGCGACTTCGGGCCCACGCACGACCACCACCCCATGGTCAACCGCACCTACGTGCGGGGCGTCGCCGCCACGGAGATCGACGAGATCCGCACGCGCGAGGGCTGACCGCGGTCGGGCCGTTCCGCACTCCCGCACTTTCGCACTCCCGCACTCGCAGCCCCGGTTGCCGCGGACCGGCGAGAGCCCGTATCTTGACGGGCTTTCGCCGGTTCGGCGTTTTCCGATCCCGACCCTCAACCGTCCGCAGCCAATGGCCAAGTTCCAGGGCGTAGACTACTACGACATCGACTCGCTGCTCACCGAAGAGCAGCGGATGATCCGCGACACCGTGCGCGAGTGGGTGGACGACAACCTGCTGCCGGTGATCAACGACGCATACATCGGCCGCTACCTCCCCAAGCAGCTCGTCCCTGGCATGGCCGAGCTGGGCGTGTTCGGCGCCAACCTGCCGGAGGAGTACGGCTGCGCGGGGCTGGACAACGTCTCGTACGGCCTGATCATGCAGGAGCTGGAGCGGGGCGACTCCGGCATCCGCTCCTTCGCCTCGGTGCAGGGCGCGCTCTGCATGTACCCCATCTACGCCTTCGGCTCGGAGGAGCAGAAGCGCGAGTACCTGCCGCGCATGGCCGCCGGCGAGGTGATCGGGTGCTTCGGGCTCACCGAGCCCGACTTCGGCTCCAACCCGGGCGGCATGGTGACCCGCGCCCGCAAGACGGACGACGGGTACGTGATCAACGGGGCCAAGATGTGGATCACCAACGGCTCCACCGCCGACATCGCCATCGTCTGGGCCAAGACGGGCGAGCTGGACGACACCAAGTCCGTGCGCGGCTTCATCGTCCCCACGAACACCCCGGGCTTCACCGCCAAGGACCAGAAGGGCAAGCTGTCGCTGCTGGCCTCGGACACCTCGGAGCTGGTGCTCCAGGACGTACACGTCCCCGAGTCGGCGCTCCTCCCCAAGTCGGGCGGGCTCAAGAGCCCGCTGATGTGCCTGACGCAGGCGCGCTACGGCATCGCCTGGGGCGCGGTGGGCGCGGCCATGGCCTGCTACGACGAGGCGCTCTCCTACGCCAAGAACCGGGTGCAGTTCGCGGGCAAGCCCATCGCCGCCACGCAGCTCCAGCAGACGCGCCTGGCGGAGATGCTCACCGACATCACCAAGGCGCAGCTGCTCTGCTGGCGCCTGGGCAAGCTCAAGGACGAGGGGACCATGCGCCCGGAGCAGGTGTCGCTCGCCAAGCGCAACAACGTGGACATGGCCACGGAGGTCGCCCGCGAGGCGCGCCGCCTGCTGGGCGGCAACGGCATCCTCATCGAGTATCAGGCCATGCGCCACATGGCCAACCTGGAGTCGGTGTACACCTACGAGGGCACGCACGACGTCCACGGCCTGATCCTGGGCCAGGACATCACGGGGCACGCCGCGTACTGACAGGTTACAGGGAACAGGGGACAGGTTACAGCCTGCAACGACAACGGCGGCTGGTGCTGTCCGCAGTTGCCGGCTGTCCCCTGTAACCTGTCCCCTTGCAGTTCCCCGGCCCCGCTGTTACTTTCGTCGGCTCGCGGAACCGGCCGGAAGGGGCGCCGCGAGCCGGCGGAAGGTGCCGCCAGGGGTTGACAGAACAGGGTTTCCGGGGTAAGTTTACCTTCCTGTTCGACGACGCACCGATAGCTCAACTGGCAGAGCAGGGGACTCTTAATCCCAAGGTTGTAGGTTCGATTCCTACTCGGTGCATTTGACAACAGAGACGTTCCTGCGCCCGTAGCTCAGCTGGATAGAGCGTCTGACTACGGATCAGAAGGTCGGGAGTTCGAATCTCTCCGGGCGCACTGCGGCGGCGTGAGCTGAAAGGCCCACGCCATCGCTGATGGAAAGGACCGCGATCTGCTCGCTCCTGTGGCGGAATTGGTAGACGCGCTAGATTCAGGATCTAGTGGGCGTAAGCCCGTGGAGGTTCGAGTCCTCTCGGGAGCACTTTCGCGGTTCTGTCGGGTTGGAATGCCCAGGTGCTGAAATTGGTAGACAGGCCAGACTAAGGATCTGGTGCCGGAAACGGCGTGGAGGTTCGAGTCCTCTCCTGGGCATTGCCGGTGTTTGAAAATTCGGGAGACGAGTGAGGATCGCGGCGCCTCCGGGCGTCGAGGAAAGTCCGAGCTCCGCAGGGCAGGGTGCCGGCTAACGGCCGGGCGTCGCGAGGCGACGGAAAGTGCAACAGAGAACAGACCGCCGATGGCTCCGGTCTCCGGGGCACAGGCAAGGGTGAAACGGTTGCGGTAAGAGCGCACCGCGCCACTGGCAACAGGGGCGGCATGGTAAACCCCACCCGGAGCAAGGCCAAATAGGGGATGAGGGGCTGCCCGCCCCGTCGAATCCCGGGTAGGCTGCTAGAGGCCGGCGGCAACGCCGGTCCCAGAGAAATGATCCTCCTCCGCTTCGGCGGGGAACAGAACTCGGCTTACACCGTCTCCCACAGTCTTGCGCTCGTAGCTCAGCTGGATAGAGCGTTGCCCTCCGGAGGCAAAGGTCACAGGTTCGAATCCTGTCGGGCGCACTGAAGAATCTGCAAGTCACAAGGCCCCGCGCGAGCGATCGCGCGGGGCCTTCGTGTATTCGGCTCCTCGCGGCACTCGCTCCGGGTGCGATAAACAAGAGGCTGGCCCCCTGCCCCGGGGCGATTATCTTGTGTTCCCGGCTGCGGCCTCCCCCCGGCGCCATCTCGCTCGGAGGCTTCTCGCTCCTCCCCGGCGAGCTTCCTCCCGGGATGTCCGCCTTGCGGCTCTTTCCGAAATTCTCGTGAAAACCGGCGCTGCTGTCCGTCTCATCATCCGGGCGGACGACGCTCTCCGTCCCGCAGCGCCGCCACTGGCCAGGACCGCCCGGCCGCCGGCTCTGCCGGAATCCGTCCTCCGCGTCACCCCTCACCCGAGCCGTCCAGGAGACCGCCATGCTCACAGGCCTGTTGCAGCAGAAGGGAGAGTCCCTCCACGACCACGTCTTCGGCACGTACATCACCCTGCGCCGGGGAATGGCGATCATGGCGGCCGCCTTTCCGCTCCTGCTTTGGATCCTCGGCCGGCTGCTGTACGGCATCGACCTGCAAGGCTCGATGAGCGCGTACTACTTCGCCGTCTCCACGCCGGGCTCCGACGCCTTCCCCATGCGCACCTGGTTCGTCGGCCTGCTCTTCGCCATCGGCGGGTTCCTCTATCTCTACAAGGGCTTCACCGACCGGGAGAACTTCGCCCTCAACCTCGCCGGCGTCTTCGCGGTGATGGTGGCGGTGTTCCCGATGGACCGGGACGATGCGGCGGGTGCCGAGCAGTCGGTGGCCTCGCAGCTGTCCATCCACGGGGCGTCCGCGCTCCTGCTCTTCGCCTGCCTCGCGTACGTCGCGGTCGCGTGCGCGGGCAAGACGCTCAGGCTGCTGCCCCCTGCGCACAAGGGCAAGGAGCAGGCGTTCCGGCGGGCGTATAAGATCATCGGCTGGTCGATGTTCGCCGCGCCGGTCGGGGCGTTCGTCTACACGCTCGTTTCTGGTGACAGGGCGCGCTACGTCTTCGTAGTGGAGGCGCTGGGGATCTGGGCGTTCTCCGCGTACTGGGCCGTGAAGAGCTACGAGATGAGCCTGTCGCGCGCCGAGAAGAAGGTGCTCGAGGAGCGTGCCCAGGACCTGCCGGATGCTGCGGTGAAGGACGGAGACAGGGGGCGAGATGCTACCGGCCCGGTGCATGTGCCGGCGAACGCCTGACGATCTTCCGGACCGAGTAGGCGCGAGGAGCGGGGAACGCTTCGGATGGCAGGACCTTCGCCGGGGGCGAGCCCGGCGCCCCCGCGCCTCGCCGGACCCAGGACCGTAGCAGAGCGTTGCCTCCGGAGGGCAAGGGTCACAGGTTCGAATCCTGTCGGGCGCACTGTCATCGACACCGACCCTCTCGCGACCACTTAGCGCGAGGGGGTCGGTTTCCGTTTGGAGCTGAATCCTGACGGATGCACCATTTTCTTGCACGATTTCGTTACCCGCCGTTTCGATCCCACACACCATAGGCCCCCGGTACTCCCATGGTGCACCTCCCCGTCGCGCCCCAGCGCCCCAAGAGCGAGGCTGGGTGCAAGCATTCGGCGGCGTGGGGGCCACTCCTTACGGGGCACTGAAAATCTGCAAAGTCACGAGCCCCGCGCGACTACCCGCGCGCGGCATTAATGTTTTCGCCTGGTGAGCATTTTGACTACGCCTTCCTACGTTTCCATCTGAGTTGCTTATTTCGCAAGGTACTTGCGGAAAGTCGGGATCCGGGCACATGATGTTACATCCATACAGTCGTGGCTGCACATCGCAGAGGGCTAGTCGTTCGACCCTCACGCCTCCTCTCGTACTCCTACGATTTCTGTGAGATCAGTGATGGAGCCGCTTCGGATCCAATTTGTAGATAACGGTCCCCATCACGAGGGTGAGCGATTCCGTACGTACATCAACGGGTTCCCAACCCCGGCCGCCTGGTTTCGTCGGCGGGACGCAGAGATGGTCAACGCGACTCGGCTAGAGGATGCCCCTGTGATAGAGGCATTTACGTTTGCAGACCTACAGCAGAACTTCTTGCAGTTGTACGTACCGGTTCAACTCAGTCCCATCAGGTACATCAACGATATACGCATTGCGATGTGGACGTTTCGAAAGGATGGCGACAACATTGAATTTGACCTCGACAGCACTCCGACTCTAAATTTCGAGATCACAATTTCGCCAGTGGAATGGGCCGGACCATGGTCCATCAAGGATTATGCGGCATCCCTCAAACATACTGCGGACGGTCGGGAGGGAATTGGTCTCCAGTATAAACAAAACGATCCGTTGGTGATCAATGGCTTCGGGCTTACGTGCCACGTCCGAAGTCTAGATGCGATCATCACCGAGGAGATCCGCTACTGGTCCGACATCGTCCTCTCCGTCCACGAGGAGGCAACTACTCAACTCATCGCTGCTCAGCATACCGAGGCGCTGACCACTACTTTCCACTTTCCGCCAGCGATCGCTACGGCTTGCGAGCAGTACCTACTGTACTTCGTCCAGTTTTTGGCCGACCTCGGCATTGAGGCCCAAGCCGAGGTAAAGCACGAGGCCGCCGAGGTGCTCTTCCGGGTGACCCCGACCGAAGGCCGCGAAGCGCTGGAGCGGGTCCGTGTGGCCTTGGACGCCTACCTGCGCCTGCCCGCCGATTCGTCGCTCGCCCTTGTGCCCTCCAGCGGTCAAGACCCCGCCGTGTGGGAGTTGAAGGCGGTGGTCCGGCACCTGCGCGATCGGTTAGAGTTCCAGCAGGACATTGTGGAGGCCAAGAACGCGACGATCGCCGCGCAGGCGCACAGCATTGAGGCGCTGGAACTGTCGAACTTCCGCCTGCGTCAGATCTCTGGTGGCGAAGTGCAGGCGGCTGCTCCAGGCGCTGCCGCGGCAGCCGGGGAGGACGACTCGGAGGCGATCATCCCCCGCGCCGTCTCGGTGAAGCGATACGAGATCGGGCCAATCGTGGTCGAGATCCCGGAAATCCTGCGCATGCTGAAGCGCCGCTTCGGCGGGGACACTTAGCCGGAGTGCATCCATGATCATCACTCTCTACGACAGCCGGGATGACCCGACCGCAGATGAGGCCTTCGGACGCTGGTACCAGCAGCAGACCGGAGAAGCGTTCTTCCTCAACCAGCACGGGGCTCACCAGGCAACGCTCCACCGTGCCCCCTGCGGGCACTACGTCTTCCACGAGCCGGTCCGGCTCGCCCAGCGCCGCAAGGTTTGCGCGGAGCGGGTGGCCGATCTTCGCCAGTGGGCGCAAGAAGCCGGGATCGCAATCCGGGACTGCACCGACTGCAACCCACGGCCCATTTGACGGCAGCCGCTTGTCCCTCCTCCTGTGGGGCAAGCGGCCTGGCCTAGTCGGTAGGAGGAGCGACAGGGGTCCGGCCCCCCCGCCACAGCTTTGACGGCCGACACAGCATCTTGCCCGCCGCCGTTCCGCACCACAAACTGGTAGCGCACGCCCGTGTTGATTCCGTCACTCCCAGGGACATGCACTCCTGTCCCGGATCACCCGTTCCGACCCGCCCGTGCGCACGCGACTCCTCCAGTTCCTCCTCGTCCCGGCGCTCCTCCTCCTGCCGGCCGCCTCCGGGATCCCCGAGGCCTCGGCCTGCGCGAACGTGGCTTCCTCGGGGGCGGCGTGCTGCAAGCGCTGCAAGAAGGGCAAGCCTTGCGGTGACACCTGCATCGCCCGCAACAAGACCTGCCACGTCGGCCGAGGGTGCGCATGCGCCGCGGGATGATCGGGCCGTAAGCGAAGGGTGGAGACCTCTACGCGGCGAATCCCTGATGAGCTACCCGGCCCCGGCCGACGACCCCGTGAGCGTGCTGATCGTCGATGATGAGCCGATCCTGGCGGGGAGTTGTGTCAGGATCGCCATGGCCGATGGATTCATCGCCACGTCCACGGGAAGAGGGTGGCTCGCCCTGGAGTACGTCCGGAAGAGGCGGCCCGAGATCGTACTGGTCGCGCTGGAGTTGCCCGACATGCGCGGGATGGCGCTCCTCGAATGGATCCGCAGCGCCTCCCCGGAGACCCTGGTCGTCATGATCACCGACTCCGCGGCGGGCTTTCGTACCGAGGCGATCCGGGCGGGAGCATTCGACTGCATCGCCAAACCGTTTACCTCGACCCAGCTTCGCATTCTCCTCGGTCGGGCTGCCCGCCAGGCCCGGGACCACCAGCCGCGCGAGGCGCCGGATGAGAAGTAGCCTCTGAAGACCACCGCGCTCTCGACGGAACGCCTTGCACCTTGTCTTCTCGCACAGATCTCCCTCACAACGGAGGCATCTCGGAATGGCCGTAGCTGAATCATCCCCGAACGTCTGGTGGCTGGCGATCAACACGCAGACCACCTCCTTCGAGGAGCTGAAGCACCGGAAGGTGGTCGCCCAGGGATGGCCCATGCTCGGCGATCTCTCCGCCCTCTGCCGGTTCGTGCCGGCCCATGAAGACGCGTTCAAGGCCGCCGTTCAGCTCTTCGGCGAAGTCGAATGTACGGCGTACGACTGGTGGGCAGAGGACCGGAAGCCCACGCGGACGCCGAGCGTGATGTGGAACCTGCTCGGTCTCCGGCAGGGCGACGTCGTGGTCGGCATCGAAGGAACGACGGTCCGGGGCATCTGCGAGTTGCCGTTCGACGCCTGCGAATCGTACCAGTATCACGGCGCCTATGACTACGCTCACACGGTAGGCCACCCGGTCGAGTGGGTGGAGTGGAACCCGGCGCTCGGAGCTCCGCCCAGCCCGCCGAAGCAGAGCGTCAACGGCCTGAGGCAGCTCCGATCGGAGCGCGAGGCCGTCCTTGAAGCATGGAGGCGGTACCGATCCTGATGGCCGACGTCCTGCTTTGTTCTCTCCGAGACATGGTGGCGACTGACGAGCCTCCGGCGCATTCGTGGCGGGGGCTCGCCTCGTTTCCCGACTCGCGGTCGCCGCCGCCGCAACGCCCGGCTTCACTTCCGCTTCCGCCCTGCCGATACTCTCCGCGGGCGCCAATGAGACCGCCCCCGCCCGGCGCCGCCGGCCGCTTGTGCCCACGCCGCTCCGGTGCGATTTTTGTCTTCTTCGACACATGTTTCCCGGCTCCATTCGCCGCCGGCCCCTCCCGTGGAGCCGCGGCCGCGCCCGCCCATTGCCGATCCCGCTGAAGACGTCTCCCGCATGACCCCCTGGACCACGTTCGAGAACCGGCGCGTCCTCACGGTGGACGACTCCCGCGCCGTGCGTATCTTTTTGTCCGAGGTGCTGGCCTCCCACGGCGCCTGGGTGGAGGAGGCCGCCACCGGCGCCGAGGCGCTGGAGCGCTGCGGCGAGGGCGACGGCTTCGACCTGATCCTGCTGGACCTGCACCTCCCCGACACCGACGGAATCGAGGTGCTGCGGCGGATCCGCGAGAGCGACGACGAGACCCCCGTGGTGATGCTCACCGGCGCGGGCGGCATCAACTCCGCCACCGCGGCCGTGCGGCAGGGGGCCGACGGCTACATCGAGAAGCAGCACCTGGACATCGCCAGCGACGAGGGCTCGTTCCTGTACGCGCTGCGCCAGGCCGTGGAGCACCGCGCCGGGCACGTGGCCCAGCGGCAGCTCCAGGAGATGAAGGCAGACTTCTACTCCATGGTGACGCACGACCTGCGCAACCCCGCCGGCAACGTGTGGGGCGTGGTGCGGATGCTCCTTTCCGGCAAGGCCGGCCCGCTCAACCCCCGGCAGGAGCAGCTCCTCACCCTGGCGCAGACCTCCGCCGGCAAGCTGGTGGGGCTGATCGACGACTACCTGGACTTCGCCGCCATCGACGCCGGCTTCCTGCGGCTGGACGTGCGCGACGCCGAACTGACCGAGGTGGTGCGCGCCAGCGTCGCCCAGGCCGCGCCCCAGGCCGAGGTTCGCCAGCAGACCCTCGCCGTCACCCTCCCGGAGGGGCCCGTTCCCGCGCGCGTGGACCCGGCGCGGCTGGAGCAGGTGCTCGACAACCTGGTCTCCAACGCCATCAAGTACACCCCCGACGGCGGCCGCATCGAGGTGTCGCTGCAGGCCGACGCCGAGGCGGCCACCTTCCGCGTGCGCGACGACGGCCAGGGGATCCCCCCCGAGAAGCAGCCGCTCCTCTTCGCCCGCTACCAGCGCGTGCGTGGCGAGGCCACCCGCGGCATCAAGGGGACCGGGCTGGGGCTGCTGATCGTCAAGGAGATCGTGGAGGCCCACGGCGGGGCCGTGCTGGTGGAGTCCGAGGGCGTGCCGGGGCGGGGGACCACGTTCACCGTCACCGTCCCGCTGGCCTCTCCGGCGTAGCGCGCGGCCGATGGAGATCCTGCTCTTCGACGTGGCCGGCGAGCGCTGCGCCCTCCCCGTGGCCGACGTGCTGCGCGTGGTCCCCGCGGCGGCCGTGGCCCCGCTCCCCGGCGCGCCGCCGGTGGTGGAGGGCGTGCTCGACCTGCGCGGCCGCTTCGCCCTCCCCGACCGCCTCCTCCGCCCCGACGAGGTGTTCGTGGTCGTGGCCGTGGGCGCGCGCACCGTCGTCCTCCGCGCCGACGCCGCGCTCGGCATCGCCCGGGTGGAGGAGGGGGACGTGGTGCCCGCCGCCCGGGTGGTCGCGCGGCCGGGGCACGTGGGCGGCGTCGCCCGGCTCCCCGACGGGCTGGCGCTGATCCACGACCTGGGCACCTTTTTGTCCGAAGCGGAGGCGGCCGGCGTGGACGCCGCCCTGGCCGCCGCGGGGCGCGGCGCGTGAGCCCCGCCGTCGCGGCGGTGCTCCGCCTGGCCGAGGAGCGGGCCGGCCTGGTCTTCTCCGCCGGGCAGGCGGAGCTGGCGGCCGCCGCGGTGAAGCGCGCCATGCAGCGCGCCGGGGTGGGCGAGCCCGCCGCCTTCTTCGGGCTGGCCGAGGCGGGCGGCGACGCGTGGGAGCTGCTGCTGGAAGAGCTGTCCGTGGGGGAGACGTACTTCTTCCGCGAGCCGGACCAGCTCGCCTTCCTCCGCGACACCGTGCTCCCGGGGCTCGCCGCGCGCGACGGGGGGCTGCGCGCCTGGAGCGCCGCCTGCGCCACCGGCGAGGAGGCGTACACCCTGGCCATGCTGCTGGGCGACGCGGGGTGCTCCGGCTTCCGCGTGCTGGGCACCGACGTGGTGCGCACCCGGCTGGCCGCCGCCGGGCAGGCCACCTACCGCCGCTGGTCGCTGCGCGGCGTCCCGGACGAGGCGGTCGGCCGCTGGTTCCGGCGCGAGGGCGACCGGTTCCGGGTGCGCGACGGGGTGCGCGCCTCCGTCGGCTTCGCGCCGCTCAACCTGGCCGCGCCGCGCCGGGCGTACGTCGCGGCCGGCGCCTGGGGGATGGACCTGGTCCTCTGCCGCAACGTCCTCATCTACCTGGACGACGCCACCACTCGCCACGTGGCCGCGCGCCTGCTGGAGTCGCTGGCCCCCGACGGCTGGCTCTTC
This sequence comes from Gemmatimonadota bacterium, assembly GCA_040752145.1. GTDB lineage: Bacteria > Gemmatimonadota > Gemmatimonadetes > Longimicrobiales > Longimicrobiaceae > JAFAYN01. The sequence goes on along the minus strand of JBFMFL010000115.1, from coordinate 82 downwards.
CTGGGCGCCTCCGATCCCCCGCTCGCGGGGCTGGTCCCCTGCGAGGTGGTGCAGACCGGCGCGGGCGTCGCCTACCGCCGCC
>JBFMFL010000114.1:0-19628 GCA_040752145.1 Gemmatimonadota bacterium | reverse complement strand
CCGCGTCCACGGGCGCGGCCACGGGGAGGTGCTCCGTGAACGGCCCCACCGCGTGCCGGAGCTCGTCGTCCGCGCGCCCGTCGAAGGCGACGCCCACGCGCACGCTCCCCGCCCGGCCCATGCGGTGGAGGAGCGCCATCCACCCCGCCAGCAGGACGGCGTCGGCAGGGATGCCGGCGCGCTCCGCGAAGGCCTCCAGCGAGGCGGCCAGCGCCGCCGGGAGCGCCCGGCGCGCGGCGGCGGACCCGGCCGCCGGCTCGTCGTCCCGCTCGACCGCGAGGGGAGCTTCCTCCCCCTCGCACTGGCGGGCCCAGTGGGCGCGCCCCGCCTGCGCCTCCTCCGCCGAGGCCACCTCGTTGAGCCACTCCGAGACGGCCAGGTACGGGACGGGCTCGTCCTCCACCGCCCCGCCCCCCCGCTCCGCCGCGTACAGCGCCGCGAGGTCCCGCGCCAGGTGCTCGAAGGAGGCCTCGTCCGCGCCCAGCGCGTGTACGCGCAGCAGGAGGAGGTGCTCCGCCTCCCCGGTCCGGAGGAGGCGGCCGGCCGGGAGCGGGCTCCCCTCCCCGCCGGCCCAGGCCGCCTCCAGCCGCGCCTGGCGCGCCTCCGCCGGGAGGGCGGCCAGCTCTTCGCCGGCTTCCAGGGCGACGCCGCGGTCCTCCACCACCTGGAGCGCCTCGGGCATCCCCGGGAGGCGCTCGAAGGAGGTGCGCAGCACCTCGTGCCTCGCCACCAGGGCCTCCAGGGCGGACGCGAGCGCGGCGGGATCGAGCGCGCCGCGGAGGCGGAGCAGGGCGCGGGCCTCGCCGGGCCCCCCGTCCTGCAGGAGGGCCCAGAGGTGACGCTGCCGGGGGGAGAGGCGGTACCCTACGATGGATTCCATGGACGTGTGCCCGCGCTGGGAGTTCGGGTGTGGGAGGCCGCTTCCGGGGGCGCTACGCGCCCGCGCCAGCCGGGGTGGGAAAGCGCTCCAGGTCGGGGCGGCGGTACGGCTCGGCCATGGCGACCAGGGTGCGGCGGTCGCCCCGGTACGGCATGCGCCCGTGCGCCGCCAGCAGGTTGTCCATCATCAGCAGGTCGCCGCGGTACCAGTCGAAGACGATCCGCTCCTGCAGGTAGGCCTCGCGCAGCTCGGCCGCGACCTCGTCCTCGATGGTCGTCCCGTCGCCGTAGAAGGTCTGGTAGGGCATGTCCTCCGGCTCGAACTCCGCGCGCAGCACCTCGCGGACGTCGGGGGCGAGACTGGAGTCGTGCCAGAAGGCGATGTGGTTGAACCACGCCCTCTCGCCGGTGGCCGGGTGGTCGAGGACCGCGGGCCTCACCTGCCAGGTGCGCAGCCGGTCGCCCTCCTTCCACTCCCAGGTGATCGCCTGCTCGCGGCAGTAGCGCTCCACCTCGGCCCGGTCGGTGGTGTGGAAGGAGTCCTGCCAGGTGAGGCCGAAGCCGTCGCCGTAGTTGCGCACCAGCTTCCATCCCTTCTCCTCGAAGCGCTCGCGGGTCTCCCGCGACAGCCGCTGGTAGACGCGGCGCACGTCGGCGATCGGCGTCTGCCCGCCCTCGTCGGCGGGGAGGTCGCAGAAGAAGAAGATCCGCGCCGGCACGGTGGCCGAGGTGGAAAGCTCGTTGTGGAGCGCGATGGTCTGGTCGTTGGGGAACTCCGTCGAGGTGTAGACGTTCTTCTTGAGCTGGGTGCGCGGGGTGGAGCTCTCGTTGTACTGGATCAGCGGGGTGCCCAGCGCGTCCAGGAAGCGGTGGAAGTCCTCCTGGCCCTTCGCGTCGAAGTTGCGGAAGAGGATCCCCCCGTAGCGGAGCATGCTCTTCTCGATCATCTGCAGGTGGTCCGCGGCCCACTCGTGGAGCTTGAGCGTGCCGGCGTACTCGGCGACGGGCTCCACCACCAGGGGAAGGGCGTCCTCCCGGCCGGGGAGGTGGCCGATCTCCACCAGCTGGGTCTGCGAGATGCTGACGGGCTGGATCGTCTTGCGGCGGTCCGCCCAGGAGCCGGCGCCCGCGGAGAAACCCTTCCGTTCCATGTGTCACCTCGTTGTGGTGTGAGTTGCCTTCCGTCCCTTCCGCCCGCTATCTCCCCGCGAAGCGCGCCCGCCGCTTCTCCCTGAGCGCCTCCCGCGCCCCCTGCCCCTCGCTGCGCTCCTCCGCGTCGAGGCGCGCCTCCAGCTCGTCCAGCCCCGTCCCGGGATCGGCGGCCGCGGCCTCCAGCACGGCCAGGAAGCGCCGGATCCAGCGGCCCACCAGCTCCCGTGAAAAGAGGCTGGTGCGGTACTCGAAGAGACCCGACATCCGCTCCCCCGCGTCGTGCATGGCGAGGAGCACGTCCAGCTGGGCCGCGCTCCGCTCCGTCGGCAGGGGCTCCAGCAGGAGCCCCGGCAGCTCGGCGAACTCCGCGGCCGGGGCGTTCTGCAGGACGAACTTGACGCGGAAGAACGGGGTCTCGCCCGCCGCCCGCCGGGGCCTGAGCGCTTCGACGACCCGGTCGAAGGGCACGTCCTGGTGGTCGTAGGCGGCGAGCGTCACCTCGCGCACGCGCGCCACCAGTTCGCCGAACGAAGGGCTCCCGTCCATCCGGGTGCGCAGGACGAGCTGGTTGACGAAGAACCCGATCAGCCCCTCGGTCTCGGAGCGCAGGTTGCGGTTGGCGACGTCGGTGCCGACCACCACCTCGTCGCCCCTGCCCTGCCAGTGGAGGAGCACCTGGAAGGCGGCCAGCAGCGTCATGAAGGGCGTGGCGCCCAGCGACCGGCTCAGCCGGCGGACCCCCTCCGACAGCTCCGCGGGGAGGAAAAAGGCCTGGGTCTCGCCGTCGGTCCCGTCCGCCGAGCGCGCGCGGTCGGCGGCCAGGTGCATCGCGGGGAGCGCGTCGAGCTGCCGGCGCCAGAACTCCAGCTGCTCCGCCTCGCGCTCCGCGGTGAGCCACGCGCGCTGCCACACGGCGTAGTCGGCGTACTGCACCGCCGGCTCCGGCAGCGGGGACTCCCCGCCCCCGGAGTAGGCGCGGTAGAGCTCCGCCACCTCGCGGAACATGATCCCCGCGGACCAGCCGTCGTTGGTGATGTGGTGCATGGTGGCCACCAGGGCGTGCTCGTCGGCCGCGAGCCGGACCAGCAGCACCCGGAGCAGGTTTCCCGACCGCAGGTCGAAGAGCTCGCGGCTCCGCTCCCTGACGATGCCGCGCAGCGCCGCCTCCCGGCCGGCGGTCCCGGCCAGGTCCACCAGGGGGAGCGGGAGCCCGCGGGGCGGGTCGAGCACCTGCCCCGGCACGCCGTCCCGGTCCACGAAGCGGGTCCGGAACACGGCGTGGCGCCTCACCAGCTCCGCCAGCGCCCGGCGCAGGGCGCGCGCGTCCAGCCGGCCCGTCAGCCGGAAGCCGAGGAGCTGGTTGTAGACGCGGCTCTCCGCGTCCATCTGGTTCACCAGCCAGAGCCGCTGCTGGGCGAAGGAGAGCGGGAGCCACGCCCCGGGCTCCGCCACGCGCTCGATGGGCGAGGCGTCCCGGGCGGCGCCGGAGCGCCGGGCGGCGAGCCAGGCGGCGAGCCCCGCGACCGTGGGCTCCCGGAAGAGGACGCGCAGCGGCAGCTCGGTGCCGAAGGCCGCCCGCGCGCGGGTCGCCACCTGCGTGGCCAGCAGCGAGTGCCCGCCCAGGGCGAAGAAGTCGTCGCGCGCGCCCACCCCCTCCACCTTCAGCACCTCCGCGAAGATCCCGGCGAGGATCTCTTCCGCGGGGGTTCGCGGCGCGGCGTGGAGGTCCGCCCCCGGGGCGTCCGGCGCGGGGAGGGCCCGGCGCGCCACCTTGCCGCTGGGGGTGAGCGGGAAGGCTTCGAGCACCACGAACGCGCCCGGCACCATGTGCTCCGGGAGCCTCCCCCCGAGGTGCGCGCGGAGCTCCGCGGCGAGCACCCGCGCCCCGGGCGCCGGGACCACGTAGCCCACCAGCCGCCGGTCTCCCGGCGCGTCCTCGCGCACCACGACGGCCGCTTCGCGCACGCCGGGGTGGGCTTCCAGCGCGGCCTCCACCTCGGCCGGCTCGATGCGGAAGCCGCGCACCTTGACCTGGTCGTCCAGGCGGCCCATGAACTCCAGCGTGCCGTCGGCCAGCCAGCGCGCGCGGTCGCCGGTGCGGTACGCCCGCGCCCCCGGCCCGCCGAAGGGGTCGGGAGCGAACCGGTCGGCCGTCAGCTCCGGGCGGTCCAGGTAGCCGCGCGCCAGGCAGACCCCGCCCAGGTACAGCTCGCCGGGCACCCCCACCGGCGCGGGCTCCAGCCCGCGGTCCAGCACGTAGCAGCGCGCGTTGTCCACCGGGCGCCCGATGCCCGGCAGGAGCGGCCACGCCCCGGGCGGCCCCTCCAGCACGTGCGCGGTGGCGACGTGCGTCTCGGAGGGGCCGTACTGGTTGCTGAGCGTGGCCCCCGTCGCCGTGAAGAGGCGGCGGATGGGCTCCGTGACGCGGAGCTGCTCGCCCGCGGTCTGCACCTCGCGCAGGCGCCGCGGCGCGGTCCCCCTCTCCACCGCCAGCTCGGCGAGGTGCTGCAGCGCCACGTAGGGGAGGAAGAGCCGCTCGACGCCGTCCCCGTCCAGCCGGTCGAGCACGGCCGCCAGGTCGCGCCGCTCGTCCTCGGAGACCAGCACCAGCCGCCCGCCGGAGAGCCAGCAGGAGAAGACCTCCTGGAAGGACACGTCGAAGGAGAGGGTGGTGAACTGCAGCGTGGCCGCCGCGGAGGGGTGCTTCCACTCCCGCTCCTGCCACGCGAGCAGGTTGACCAGCGGGCGGTGGGTCATCGCCACGCCCTTGGGCCGGCCGGTGGAGCCGGAGGTGTAGACGACGTACGCCAGGTTGTCCGGGAGCGTCCCGCTCTCCGGGGCCTCCGCGCTCCGCAGGCCGATCTCGCCGGCGTCCGCGTCCAGGCACACCACCCGCGCGCCGGAGGCCGGGAGCCCCCCGGCGAGGCCGCGCAGGGTGAGCAGCACGGGCGCGGCCGAGTCCGCCAGCATGTAGGCCACGCGCTCGGCCGGGTACGCGGGGTCCACGGGGACGTACGCACCGCCCGCCTTGAGCACGCCGAGCACGGCGACCATCATCTCCGGCCCGCGCTCCAGGCACAGCCCCACGCGCGTGTCGGGGCGCACGCCCAGCCCCCGCAGGTGGTGCGCGAGGCGGCTGGAGCCCCGGTCCAGCTCCCCGTAGGTGAGCGTCCCTCCCGCGTGGACCACGGCCGGCGCGTCCGGCGTCCGCGCCGCCCGCTCCGCGAAGAGCTCGTGGACGCAGCGCCCGGCGGGGTAGTCCGCCGCCGCGTGGCTCCACTCCTCCAGCCGCTGCCGCTCGGCGGGCGGGAGCAGCTCCAGCCGGGAGACGCGGCGCTCCGGGTCCGCCGCCATCCCCTCCAGCAGGAGGCGGAGGTGCCCCGCCATGCGCTCCGCGGTGGCGGCGTCCCACAGCTCCGCGCGGTACGACAGGGCGCCCTTCACCTCGCCGCCGCTCTCCGCCAGGGTCAGCTGCAGGTCGAACCGCGCCGACTCCGCTCCCGGCGGCAGCGGCAGCGGCTCCGCGGCCAGGGCGCCCATCGCGGGCGGAGCCGGCTCCCCGGCGTGGAAGACGAAGAGCACCTGGAAGAGCGGCGAGTGCTGCAGCGAGCGCTCGGGCTGCAGCTCCTCCACCAGCCGGTCGAAGGGGAGGTCCTGGTGCGCCTGCGCCTCCAGCACCTCCCGCCTCACCCGGCCGAGCAGCCCGCGGACGGTGGGGTCGCCCGACAGGTCGGTGCGGAGCGCCAGGGTGTTCGCGAAGAAGCCGATCAGCCCCTCCGTCTCCAGGCGGGTGCGGTTGGCGACGGGGGTGCCCACCACCACGTCGTCCTGCCCCGACCAGCGCGCCAGCAGGAGCTGGAGCCCGGCCAGGAGGGTCATGTACAGCGTGGCTCCCCCCTCCCGCGAGAGGGCGCGCAGCGCCCGCGCGGTCTCCGCCGCGAGGCGGAGGTCCACCCGCCCCGCCCGGTCGCCGGGGACGGACGGGCGCGGACGGTCGGTGGGCAGCTCCAGCGCCGGGGGGGCGTCCTTCAGCTTCTCGCGCCAGAAGGCGAGCTGCGCTTCCAGCACGTCACCGGCGAGCCAGGCGCGCTGCCACGCGGCGTAGTCCGCGTACTGCACCGGCAGCTCCGGCAGCGACGGCTCGCACCCCTCCGAGCAGGCCGCGTAAAGCTCCGAGAGCTCCCTCACCAGCACGCCCGTGCTCCACCCGTCCGAGACGACGTGGTGGAGGGTGAGGAGCACGGCGTGGTCCTCCTCGTCCAGCCGCGCGAGCGTGCTCCGCAGCAGCGGCCCGGCCGCCAGGTCGAAGGGGCGCAGCGCCTCGGCGGCGGCCAGCTCCCGGAGCGTGCTCCCGCGCTCCTCCGGCGGCAGCCCGCCCAGGTCGACCAGGGCAGGCCTCACCGGGCCCGCCGGGTCGACCCGCTGCACCGGGCGTCCGTCCACGGCGGGGAAGCGGGTGCGCAGCGACTCGTGGCGGCGGACGATCTCCGTCAGGCTCCGCCCCAGCGCGGCGGCGTCGAGCGCGCCGCGCAGCCGCAGCGCGTAGGGCATGTTGTAGGCGGGGCTGCCGGGGTCGAGCTGGGCCATGAACCAGAGCCGCTGCTGCGCGAAGGACAGCGGCGGCGCCTCGCTCCGCGGCGCCGGGACGAGCGGCGGCGCCTGCGCCGTCCGCCCCTCGCGCAGCAGCCGGTCGGTCCGCGCGGCGAGCGCTTCCACCGTGGGCGCCTCGAAGAGCGCGCGCAGCGGCAGCTCCACCCCCAGCGCCTCCCTGGCGCGCGAGACGAGCCGCGCGGCCAGCAGCGAGTGCCCGCCCAGCGCGAAGAAGTCGTCGTGGACGCCGACCGCCTCCACCCCCAGCACCGCGGCGAAGAGCCCCGCCACCACCTCCTCGGCCGCGGTCCGCGGCCCGGCGCCGGCGTCCGCGCCCGCGTCGGACTCCGGCGCGGGGAGGGTCCGCCGGTCCACCTTGCCGCTGGAGTTCACGGGGAGCGCGTCGAGCACCACCCAGGCGGAGGGCACCATGTACTCCGGCAGGCGCTCCCTGAGGCCCGCCCTCAACGCGGAGGGGTCGGGCGCCGCCCCGCCGGCGGCCAGGTACGCCACCAGGCGCCGCTCGCCGGGCGCGTCCTCGCGCGCCACCACCACCACCTCGCCCACGCCCGGCTGCTCGCGGAGCGCGGCCTCGATCTCCCCCAGCTCGATGCGGAAGCCGCGCACCTTGACCTGGAAGTCGATCCGCCCCAGGTACTCGATCTCCCCGTCCGCCGACCACCTCACCCGGTCCCCGGTGCGGTACAGCCGCAGCCCCGGCGCGCCGGAGAACGGGTCGGGGACGAACTTCTCCGCGGTCAGCTCCGGGCGGCCCAGGTAGCCGCGCGCCACCTGCACCCCGCCGATGAAGAGCTCCCCGGCCACGCCCGCCGGCACGGGACCCAGCCCGGCGTCCAGCACGTACGCGCGGGTGTTGGGGACCGGCCTGCCGATGGAGACCCGCTCCGCACCGCGCCCCACCTCGCCGCAGGTGGCGTAGACCGTGGCCTCGGTGGGGCCGTAGATGTTGACCACCCGCTCCACGCCCGCCTCGTGGAGCGCCCGCGCGAGCGGGGCGGGCAGCGCCTCGCCGGCCAGGTTCAGCGTCCGCACGCTCCCCGGGAGCGCCCCCATCCTCAGCAGTTCGGCGGCGGCGCCGGGGACCATGTACGCCAGGCGCACCTCCTCCGCGGCGGGGACGTCCGCCAGCTCCAGGGCGTTCTCCACCAGCACCAGCTTTCCGCCCCGGCACAGGGTGCCGAAGATCTCGGCCACGGACACGTCGAAGGTGACGGCGGTGGAGCCCAGCACCGACGCCGCCTCTTCGGGGCGCACCTGCCGTCCCAGCCAGTGGATCAGCGCCGCGACGCTGCGGTGCTCCACCTGCACGCCCTTGGGACGGCCCGTGGAGCCCGAGGTGTAGATGACGTACGCCAGGTTCTCCGGCCCGGCGCCGCCCACGGGCGTGTCGCCGCTCTCCCGCTCGACGGCGGCCCGGTCCGCATCCAGGCGCAGCACCTCGATCCCCTCCGCCGGGAGCGCCGCCGCAAGCCGCTCCCCCGCCAGCAGCACCCGCACGCGCGCGTCTTCCAGCACCCAGCGCAGCCGCTCCGCCGGGTGCGCCGGGTCCAGCGGCACGTAGGCGCCGCCCGCCTTGAGCACCCCCAGCAGGGCCACCAGCATCTCCGGGGAGCGCTCCACGCACACCCCCACGCACGCCTCCGGGCCCACGCCGCGGCGGCGCAGGGCGTGCGCGAGCCGGTTGCTCCGCGCCTCCAGCTCGGCGTAGGTGAGCGAGCGGGCCCCGTGGGACACCGCCACGGCGCCCGGCGTGCGCCGCGCCTGCACGTCCACCCGCTGGTGGACGCAGAGGTCCTGGTCGAAGGGATCGTCCGTGGCGTTCCACTCCCGCACCACGCGCCGCCGCTCGGCGTCGTCCAGGAGGGCGATCTCGCCCAGCGGACGGTCGGGCTCGGCGGCCGCCGCCCGCAGCAGGACGCCCAGGTGCTCCAGCATCCGCCCGGCCGTCGCGGGGTCGAACAGCTCGGCCCGGTACGTCAGCGTCCCGACGAGGCGGTCCCCGGCCTCCGCCGCGGCGAGCGCCAGGTCGAACTTGGCGGCCTGGCCGCGCACGTCCATCGGCTCCGCCTCCACGCTCCCCAGCCGCAGCGCCTCCCGCGCGTCGTTCTGGAGGACGAGCAGGGCCTGGAAGAGCGGGGTGTGGCCCAGGCTGCGCTCGGGCGCCAGCTCCTCCACCAGCTTCTCGAAGGGAACCTCCTGGTGCTGGTGGGCGCCCAGCGTCGCTTCCCGCACCCGGCCCAGCAGCGCCCGGAAGGCGGGCCCGCCCGACAGGTCGGTCCTGAGGACCAGGGTGTTGACGAAGAAGCCGATCAGTCCCTCCAGCTCCAGCCGCGTGCGGCCGGCGACGGGCGTGCCGACGCTCACGTCCTCCTCCCCCGAGTACCTGGACAGCAGCAGCTGCCAGCCGGCCAGCAGGGTCATGAAGAGCGTGGCCCCCTCGCGCCGGGACAGGGCCCGCAGGGCGCGGGTGGCCTCCTCGGGGAGCGCGAAGTCGAGCCGCCCCCCCGCCTCCCCCTGCACGCCGGGGCGCGGCCGGTCGGTGGGGATTCCGAGCAGCGGCGGCGCGTCCCCCAACCGCTCCCGCCAGTAGGCGAGCTGCCGCTCCAGGACCTCGCCGCGGAGCCGGGCCCGCTGCCAGACGGCGTAGTCCGCGTACTGCACCGGCAGCGCGGGGAGCGGGGACGCCTCCCCGCGGGAAAAGGCCGCGTAGAGCGCCGACACCTCGCGCACCAGCACGCCGGTGGACCAGCCGTCGGAGACGATGTGGTGGAGCGTGAAGAGGAGCGCGTGGTCCGCGCCGCCCAGGCGCACCAGCGTGCCCCGGAGCAGCGGCCCGCTGGCCAGGTCGAAGGGGACGAGCGCTTCGGCCGCGGCCAGCTCCCGCAGCGCGCGCTCGCGCGCCTCCTCCCCAAGCCCGCGCAGCTCCACCCGGGCGAGCGGGAACGCTCCCGCCGGCCCGATCGCCTGCACCGGCTCGCCGCCCACGGCCGGGAAGCGGGTGCGCAGCGTCTCGTGGCGGCGGACGACCTCCGCCAGGCTCCGCTCCAGCGCGGCGGCGTCCAGCGAGCCCCTGAGCCGCAGCGCGTACGGCAGGTTGTAGGCGGCGCGCCCGGGGGCGAGCTGGTCCACCAGCCAGAGCCGCTGCTGCGCGAACGAGAGCGGCAGCGCTCCGTCGCGCGGCACGGGGACCACCGGCGGGGCGGGTGGGCCGGAGGCCTCGCGGGCCAGCGCGGCGAGCGCTCCGGCCAGCCCCTCCACCGTGGGGTGCTCGAAGAGCGTGCGCAGCGGCAGCTCCACCCCCAAGGCCTCGCGGACGCGGGAGGCGACGCGCGCCGCGACGAGCGAGTGCCCGCCCAGCGCGAAGAAGTCGTCGCGCGCACCCACTCCCTCCACGCCCAGCACCGCGGCGAAGATCCCGGCCACCGCCGCCTCCGCGGGGGTGCGCGGCGCCTCGTGCGCCTCCGCGTCCCCCGACGCGGCGGGCTCCGGGAGCGCGCGGTGGTCGACCTTGCCGTTGGGGGTCAGCGGGACCGCCTCGAGCGCCACCCACGCGGAGGGGACCATGTAGTCCGGCAGGCGCTCCCGCAGGTGCGAGCGCAGCTCGGAGGGGTCCGCGGCGGCGTCCGGCACGGCGACCACGTAGCCCACCAGCCGCTTCCCGCCCGACGCGTCGGCGCGCGCGACCACCACGGCCCGGCGCACCGCGGGATGGGCGCAGAGCGCGGCCTCGATCTCGCCGGGCTCCACGCGGAAGCCGCGCACCTTGAGCTGGAAGTCGGCCCGCCCCAGGTACTCCACCTCGCCCGCCGCCGTCCACCTCACCCGGTCGCCCGTGCGGTAGAGCCGCGCGCCGCGGTCGCCCGAAAACGGGTCGGGGACGAAGCGCTCGGCCGTCAGCTCCGGCCGCCCCGCGTACCCCCGCGCCACTCCCGCGCCTCCCACGTGCAGCTCCCCGGGCACCCCCACCGGGGCCGGCGCGCCCGCCGCGTCCAGCACGTACAGGCGCACGTTGGCGATCGGCGGACCCAGCGCGGGCCGTGCGCCCGCCACCCGGCGCAGCGCCGCGTCCACCGTGCACTCCGTCGGCCCGTACAGGTTCCAGGCGCGCCGCCCCTCCAGCCCGGCCAGCGTGCGCCACAGCTCCGCGTCGATCGCCTCCCCCGCCACCAGCAGGTCGGTCAGCGCGGGGCCCGCCTTCGCCAGCAGCCCGTCCGCGAGCAGGTGCCGCAGCTGCGCCGGCGTGCAGTCCAGCACCTCCACCGCGTGGGCGCGCAGGTACGCGCCGAGCGCGTCCGCGTCGTAGCGCGCGGCCTCGGGGACCACGCACAGCGCGGCCCCGCCGAGCAGCTGCACCAGCTGCTTGACCGAGGTGTCGAAGGTGGCCGGGCCGTTGACGCTCACCCGCGGCGGCGCCGCCGCGCCGCGCCGCGAGTAGACGGCGCGCTCCAGCGCCGCCCACAGGTTGACGACCGAGCGGTGCTCCACCATCACGCCCTTGGGCCGCCCGGTGGAGCCGGAGGTGTAGATCAGGTAGGCCAGGTTCTCCGGCGAGACCGCCACGGCCGGCGCCGCCGCGCTCTCCCGGCCGATGCGCTCCGCGTCGGCGTCCAGGCGCACCACGGCCCCGGCGTAGCCGGAGAGCCGCCCGGCGGCGGCGCCCGCGGTCACCACGGCGCTCGCCCCGGCGTCGTCCAGCAGCAGGACAAGCCGCTCCGCGGGGTGCGCCGGGTCGAGCGGGACGTAGGCGCCGCCCGCCTTGAGGGCGGCGAGCACGGCGACCACCAGCTCCACGCCGCGCTCCAGGCACACGCCCACGCGGGAGTCGGGGCCCACGCCCAGCCCGCGCAGGTGGCGGGCGAGGCGGCTGGACTCCGAGTCGAGCTCGGCGTAGGTGAGCGCGCGGTCCTCGAAGACGACCGCGAGGGCGTCCGGCGTGCGCGCCGCCTGCGCCGCGAACAGCCCGTGCACGGTCTCTCCGGCCGGGAACTCCGCGGACGTGGCGTTCCACGCTTCCAGCACCTGCCGCCGCTCCGCGCCCGGGAGCAGCCCGTACTCCGCGAGGGGCCGGGACGGGTCCGCCGCCACCTCCTCCAGCAGCGCGGCGTAGCCGGCCAGCATCCGCTCCACGGTGGCGCCGTCGAACAGGTCCGTCCGGTACACCAGCGACCCGCCCAGCCCGTCGCCCTCCGCGGCCACGGTGAGGCTCAGGTCGAAGCGGGCGGAGCGTGCGTCGGCGCCGGGGCCCTCCACCTCCACGTCGCCCAGCCGCAGAGCGGCGCGCGCCTCTTCCCGCTGCGAGAACATCACCTGGAAGAAGGGTGAGCGCGCCGGCGAGCGCTCCGGCTGCAGCTCCTCCACCAGCTTCTCGAACGGCACCTCCTGGTGCGCGTAGGCGGCGAGCGACGTGTCCCGCACCCGCGCCAGCAGTCCCGTGAAGGGCCGGCGCGCCCCGTCCGACAGGTCGGCGCGCAGCACCAGCGTGTTCACGAAGAGCCCGATCAGGCCCTCCAGCTCCACCCGGCCGCGCCCCGCCACCGGGGTGCCCACCAGCACGTCCTCCTGTCCGCCGTAGCGCGACAGCAGGAGCTGCCAGGCGGCCAGCAGCGTCATGAAGAGCGTGGTCCCCTCCCTCCGCGACAGCGCCCGCAGGGCGCGCGCGGGCTCCGCCGCGAGCGCCAGGGGCGCGGCCGCGCCGCGGCCGTCCGGCGCCCGCGGCCGGGGCCGGTCGGCGGGGAGCTCCAGGTGCGGCGGCGCGTCCGCCAGCGCCTCGCGCCAGTGGGCGAGCTGCCGCTCCAGCGCCTCGCCGGTGAGCCAGGCCCGCTGCCAGGCGGCGTAGTCGGCGTACTGCAGCGGAAGCGGGTGGAGCGGGGACTCCGCGCCGCGCGAGAAGGCTTCGTAGAGGGCGGAGACCTCCCGCACCAGCACGCCCATGCTCCAGCCGTCGGTGACGGCGTGGTGCGCGGTGAAGAGCAGCGCGTGCTCCTCCTCCCCCAGCCGCAACAACGTGCTGCGCAGCAGCGGACCCCGCGCCAGGTCGAAGGGGCGCAGCGCCTCCTCCGCGGCGCGCCGGCGCGCCTCCTCCGTCCGCCCACCTTCCGGCAGGCGGCGCAGGTCCTCCACGGGGACGTGGACCGCCGCCGCGGGGTGGACCACCTGCACCGGGTCGCCGCCCTCGGCCGCGAAGGTGGTGCGCAGCGACTCGTGGCGGCGGACGACCTCCGCCAGGCTCCGCTCCAGCACCCCCACGTCCAGCCGCCCGCGCAGGCGCAGGGCGAAGTGGACGTTGTAGGCCGCGCCCCCGGGCTCCAGCCGGTCGATGAACCAGAGGCGGTGCTGGGCGAAGGAAAGGGGGAGCGGCCGGTCGCGGGGCGCCGGCGCCAGGGGGGGGGCGCCGTCGGGGGCTCCCCTCCGGAGCGCTTCCACGCGCGCGGCCAGCTCCGCCACCGTGGGCGCCTCGAACAGCGCCCTCACCGGCAGCTCCACCCCGAACGCCTCCCTCACGCGCGCCGCCACGCGCGTGGCGAGCAGCGAGTGCCCGCCCAGCGCGAAGAAGTCGTCGCGCCCCCCCACCCGCTCCACCCCCAGCACCCCGGCGAAGATCCCGGCCAGCAGCTCCCCCGCGGGCGTGAGCGGCGCCTCCCGGCCCTCCGCCTCCGCCGCGGCCGGCGCGGGGAGCGCCCTCCGGTCCACCTTGCCGGTGGGGGTGAGCGGGAACGCCGCCAGCGGCACGAACGCGGAGGGGACCATGTACTCCGGCAGCCGCTCCCGCAGGTGCGCGCGCAGCGCGGCGGGCGCCGGGGCGTCCACGCCGCCGCGCGGCACCAGGTAGGCCGCCAGCCTGCGCTCCCCCGGCTCGTCCTCGCGCGCCACGCAGACGGCGTCGGCGACGCCGGGATGGGCGCGCAGCGCGGCCTCCACCTCGCCCGGCTCGATGCGGAAGCCCCGCACCTTGACCTGGAAGTCCGTCCGCCCCAGGTACTCCAGCTCTCCGCCCCCCGTCCAGCGGACCCGGTCCATGGTCCGGTACATCCGCGAGCCGGCGGGGCCGAACGGGTCCGGGAGGAACGTCTCAGCTGTGAGGTCCGGCCGCGCCTCGTATCCGCGAGCCAGCCCCTCGCCCGCCAGGTACAGCTCGCCGGGCACGCCGACGGGGACCCGCCGCAGCCCGCCGTCCAGCACGTGCGCCCGGCTTTCCGCCAGCGGCCTGCCGATGAGCACGCGCTCCGCCCCGCGCTCCACCACCGAGCAGGTGGAGTAGCTGGTGTCCTCGGTGGGCCCGTACAGGTTGCGGACCGTGTCCACGGTGCCGAGCGCGTACAGCGCCCGCGCCAGGTCGGCGGGCAGAGCCTCGCCCGCCAGGTTGAGCGTGCGGACGCTCGCGGGGATGCCGCCCGTCCGCAGCAGCTCGGCGGCGGCGGCGGGGACCATGCTCGCGTAGCGGATCTCCTGGTCCGCGGCGGCGGACAGCTCCAGCGCGTTCTCCACCAGCACCAGCTTCCCGCCCCAGCAGAGCGCGCCGAAGATCTCCGCGACCGACACGTCGAAGCTGGCCGACGTCGCCGCCAGCACCGACGCGCGCTCCGCGTCCGCCACCTCGTCCCGCATCCAGTGGAGGAGGACGGCGGTGCTCGAGTGGCGGACCATCACCCCCTTGGGCCGGCCGGTGGAGCCGGAGGTGAAGATCACGTGCGACAGGTTCCCGGGGAGCACGCCGCTCGCGGGGGCTTCGGAGGGCTCGGAGGCGATCCGGTCGCGGAGCGCGTCCAGGCGGACCGGCTCCGCCGCCCCGGGGAGGCGCCCCGCCAGCGCGCCGGTGGTGAGGACCAGGCGGATGCCGGCGTCCTCCACCATGCAGCCCAGGCGGTCCCGCGGGTACGCGGGGTCCAGGGGGACGTACGCGCCGCCGGCCTTGAGCACGCCGAGCAGGGCCACGATCAGCTCCGGCGTGCGCTCCAGGCACACGCCCACGCGCGTCTCGGGGCCCACGCCGCGCCCGCGCAGGTGGCCGGCGAGCCGGTTCGCGCCGGCGTCCAGCGCGGCGTAGGTCAGCGCCTCGCCGCGGAAGACCAGCGCGGGCGCGTCCGGCGTGCGCGCCGCCTGCGCGGCGAAGAGCTCGTGCACGCACGGCCCGGCGGGGTAGCCGCGGCCGGTGGCGTTCCACTCCTCCAGCAGCGCGCGCTCCGCGCCCCCCGCCAGCGCCAGCTCCCACACGGGGGCGTCCGGCCGGGCAGCGGCGTCGCCAAGGAGCACGCACAGGTGCTCCGCCATCCGTACGATGGTGGGGGCATCGAAGAGGGCGGTGGAGTACTCCAGCCGGGCCGCGAGCCCGCCGTCCGACCTGTCCACCCCCAGCGTCAGGTCGAACATGGAGGTCCCCGTGTCCACCTCCACCGGGGCCAGCTCCAGCCCCGGGAGGCGGAAGGGGCGCGCCGGCGACTCGTCCAGCAGGAACATCACCTGGAAGACCAGGCTGCGGCTCAGGTCCCGCCCCGGGTGCAGCTCCTCCACCAGCCGTTCGAAGGGCAGCTCCTCGTGCGCGTACGCGCCCAGCGCCGTGGCCCGCACGCGGCGCAGCGCCTCGCGGAAGGTGGGCTCGCCCCCCAGGTCGGTGCGCAGCGCCAGCGTGTTGGCGAAGAAGCCCACCAGCCCCTCGGTCTCGCTCCGCCCGCGGTTCGCCACGGGGGTGCCCACCACCAGGTCCGTCTGCCCGGTGTAGCGGGCCAGCAGCGCCTTCCAGGCGGCCAGGAGCACCATGAACGGCGTGGCGCCCTCCTCCCTGCCCAGGACGCGCAGCGCCTCGGCCGCCCCGCCGGGGAGCCGGAAGCGGTGGGTGCGCCCGGCGAAGGACTGCACCGGCGGGCGCGGGCGGTCAGTCGGCAGCTCCAGCGCCTCGGGGGCGCCCGCGAGCCTGTCCGTCCAGTAGCCCAGCTGCCCGGCCAGGACGTCGCCGCGCATCCGCTCCCGCTGCCACGCCGCGTAGTCCGGGTACTGCACCGGCAGCTCCGGGAGGCGCGGCTCCTCGCCCCGTACCCCGGCGGTGTACGCCTCCGAGATCTCCCGGACGATCACACCGCGCGACCACCCGTCGCTGACGACGTGGTGCATCGCCAGGAGCAGGACGTGCCTCTCCGGCGCCAGCCTCAGCAGCGTGGCGCGCAGCAGCGGCCCGGCCGCCAGGTCGAAGGGGCGCCCCTGCTCCCGCCGCGTCCGCCGCTCCACTTCCGCCTCGCGGTCCGCCTCCGGGACCGCCGTCATCTCCTCCACCTCCAGCTCCACCCGCATATCCGCGAGCACCTGCTGCGCGGGCTCCCCGCCCACCAGCACGATCACGGTGCGCAGCGCCTCGTGCCGCTCCACCACGGCGGCGAGGGCGCGCCGCAGCGCCCGGGCGTCCAGGGCGCCGTCCAGGCGCGTGGCCGCCACCGCGTTGTAGGCCGCGTTCTCCGGGTCCAGCTGCTGGATGAACCAGAGCCGCCGCTGCGCGAACGAGAGCGGGGACGGACCCGTCCCGGAGCGTCGGGGGATGGAGGGGGCGGGCGCGCCCGCGGCGCCCTTTTCCCGGACCCGCTGCATCAGCTCCGCGAGCTGCGCCGGGGAGAGCCGGGCGAGGCGTTCTGAGATCTGATCCATGTCCTCGCGGGGATTCAGACGGAGGCGCGCGCGCCGGGACGGGACCGTCTCATCACTCCGCGACCAGCTCGGCGGCTTCCATCTCCGCCAGCAGCCCCAGCATCTCGTCCGCCGGCACCGCGTCGAGCTGCGCGCGGGCGATGCGGAGGGAGAGGGCCTCGACGGTGGGAGCCTGGAAGAGCGCGTGCAGGGGGAGGCCGACGCCGAACGCCTCCTGCACCCGCGAGCCGACCCGGACCGCGAGCAGCGAGGTGCCGCCCAGGTCGAAGAAGTGGTCGTGCACGCCCACGCGCTCCACGCCGAGCACGTCGGCCCAGATCGCGGCGAGCGCCGCCTCCGCCTCGCTGCGCGGCGCCGCGTACGCCGCGGCGCTGCCCGCGGCGCGCTCCGGCGCCGGGAGCGCGCCGCGGTCCGTCTTGCCGTTGGGGGAGAGCGGGAGCGCGTCCAGCAGGACGAACGTGGAGGGCACCATGTGCTCCGGGAGCCGCTCGCGCAGCCAGGCGCGCAGGGCGTCGGGCGAGGCGGCGCCGCCGTCGGCCACGGCGTAGGCCACCAGCCGCGGCTCCCCCGGCCCGTCCTCCCGCGCCACCACCACGCTCTCCCGGACCGAGGGGTGCGCGGCGAGCGCCGCCTCGATCTCCCCCGGCTCCACGCGGAAGCCGCGCACCTTGACCTGGAAGTCGGTGCGGCCCAGGTACTCGGCCACGCCCCCCGGCAGCCAGCGCGCCAGGTCGCCGGTCCGGTAGAGCCGCGCCCCGGGGCGCGGCGAGAACGGGTCGGGGACGAACTTCTCGGCGGTGAGCGCGGGACGGCCCAGGTAGCCGCGGCCCACCTGGACCCCGCCGATGTGGAGCTCGCCGGGCACGCCCACGGGCGCGGGCTCGCCGCCCCGGTCGAGCACGTACACCCGCGTGTTAGCGACCGGGCGGCCGATCGGCACCGGGCGCCCCGCGTCCGCCGGGCCGCACCGCCAGGAGGTGACGTCCACCGCGGCCTCGGTGGGGCCGTACAGGTTGTGGAGCCCGGCGTGGGGGAGCCGCTCGAAGAAGCGGCCCACGAGGTCGGCGGGGAGCGCCTCGCCGGAGCTGACGACGCGGCGGACCGACCCGCACCGCTCCGTTTCGCCGTGCTCCAGGAACACCCGGAGCATGGAGGGGACGAAGTGGAGCGTGGTGACGGACTGCTCCTCCACCAGCCGCGACAGATAGGCCGGGTCGCGGTGCCCCCCGGGCCGGGCGAGGACCAGGCGCGCGCCCGTGATCAGCGGCCAGAAGAGCTCCCACACCGACACGTCGAACGAGAACGGCGTCTTCTGCAGCACCGCGTCCCCCGGGCCGATCCCGTACTCCGCCTGCATCCAGAGCAGCCGGTTGACCACGCCGCGGTGCGCGTTCATCGCCCCCTTGGGCCGCCCGGTCGACCCGGAAGTGTAGATGACGTACGCCAGCGCGTCGGGCGGGACCTCGACGCCGGGGGCGCCCCCCGGAGCGGCCTCGCCCGGCGCCGGCTCCGCGTCGAGGAGGACGACCGCCGCCGCGTGCTCCGGGAGCGATGCCGCGGCGCCCGCCTGCGCGAGGAGGACGGCGACGCCCGCGTCGGCCAGCACGTAGGCGATCCGCTCGGCGGGGTGGTCCGGGTCCACGGGGACGTACGCCCCGCCCGCCTTGAGGGTCGCCAGCAGCGCCACCACCAGCTCCGGCGAGCGCTCCGCGCAGACGCCCACCCGGGTCTCCGGGCCCACGCCGAGCCCCCGCAGGCGGCGGGCGAGCCGGGCGGCGCGGCCGTCCAGCGCGGCGTAGGTCAGCTCCCCGCCCTCGAAGACCACGGCGACCGCGTCCGGCGTCCGCGCCGCCTGCTCCTCGAAGAGGCGGTGGAGCGGCGCGCCGCCCCCGTCGAACCGGGCGTCGGTCGCGTTGAAGCCGAGCACCACCTCCCGCGCCTCCTCCGGGGGGAGGAGCGCCAGCCGGGCGACCGGCGTTTCCGGCGCGGCGGCGACCCCCTCCAGCAGCCGCACGTAGTGGCCGGCCATCCGCCGGGCGGTCGCCGCGTCGAACAGCTCCGCGTCGAAGCGCAGGCTCCCCGCGAGCGTCCCCTTCACCTCCCCCACGGCCAGCGCCAGGTCGAACTGCGCGCCCCCCGTCTCCACCGCCACCGACTCCAGGATGAGCGCCCCCCGCGCCTCGCCCACGCCGTCCACACCCAGGGCGCAGGCGGTGGCGGCGGGGAGGCGGTCCGCCTGCTGGAGGACGAAGAGCGCCTGCACCAGCGGGGTCCGGCTCGCGTCGCGCTCCGGGTGGAGATCCTCCACCAGCCGCTCGAAGGGGTAGAGCTGCGCCCCCAGGGCGGCGAACGCGTCGTCGCGGGTGCGGCGCAGGAGATCCCGGAAGGACGGCGCGTCCCCCGGGCGGGCGCGCAGCACCACCGGGTTCACCAGGTAGCCCACCGTCCCCGCGAGCCCCGCCCGGGTCCGCCCCGAGGCCGGCGAGCCCACCAGGAAGTCGTCCTGCCCCGACCAGCGGTGGAGGAGCACCTGGAAGGCGGCCAGGAGGAGCACGTAGGGCGTCACCCCCTCGGCACGCGCGGCCGCGCGCAGGCGGGCTGCGAGGGCGGGGTCCAGCCGGAATGCGTGGGCGCTCCCGCGGTGGCCGCGCACCGGGGGCCGGGGCCGGTCGGTGGGGAGCGCGAGCACGGTGGGCGCGCCGACCAGGCGCTCCAGGAGGCCGGCGCGGAGCCGCGCCCCCTCCGGCCCGGCAAGCATCTCCTCCTGCCACCGCGAGAAGGCGGAAGGCTGCACGGCCCGCGGCAGCGACGGCGACGCGCCCTCCGCCAGGGCGAGGTAGACGCGGAACAGCTCGTCGAAGACGATCTCCAGCGAGCGGAAGTCCAGCACCGCGTGGTGTGCGGCGAAGAGGAGCACGTCGCCGCCCTCCGCCCCGCGGAAGAGGTGCGCGCGCAGCGGCGGCCCGTCCGCGAAGCCGAACGGGCGGCCCGCCTCCTCCTCCAGCCCGCGGCGCAGCCCGCCATCGCTCCACCCCGCGGCGTCCCGCTCGGCCAGCGGAGTGTCCGGGCGGCCCAGCACGCGCTGCACCGGCTCCTCCGCGTCGAGCACGGTGCGCAGCGCCGAGTGGCGCTCCGCGACCCGGGCGAACGCCTCGCCCAGGAGCCCGGCGTCCAGGGGACCGCGCACGCGCACCGCCGCCGCCAGGTTGTACGCGGCGCTCTCCGGCGCCAGCCGGTGCAGGAACCAGAGCGCGCGCTGCCCGGGGGAGAGCGGGAACGAGCCCACCCCCGGCTCCGCCGCCGCGTCGGGCCGGAACGGGCCGGGCACGGCCGCGCCGGAGGCCAGCCCCCCGGCC
>JBFMFL010000113.1:0-19846 GCA_040752145.1 Gemmatimonadota bacterium | reverse complement strand
TGGCCAGCTACGCCGCCGCCGCGGTGGAGCTGTACGGCATCACGCCGGCCGACCGGGTGCTCCAGTTCGCCTCGCTGAGCTTCGACGCCAGCGCGGAGGAGATCTACCCGGCCCTGCTCGGCGGCGCGTCCCTGGTGCTGCGGACTGAGGAGATGCTGAGGGACGCGGTGACGTTCTTCCGGCGCTGCGCGGAGTGGGGCGTCACCGTGCTGGACCTGCCGACGGCGTACTGGCACGAGCTGGTGGCGGAGCTAGAGCGCGGCGCGGTGCGGCTGCCCGATGCGGTGCGGCTGGTGATCATCGGCGGGGAGCGGGCGCTCCCGGAGCGGGTGGCCGCCTGGCGCCGGAGCGTCCGCGACGGCGTGCGGCTGGTGAACACGTACGGTCCGACGGAGGCGACCGTCGTCGCCACGCTGGCGGAGCTGCAGGGCAGGGTGGAGGCGCCGCTTCTCGCCGGCCAGCCGCTGCCGTCGGTGCCCATCGGTAAGCCGGTGCCGAACGGGCGCGTCTACGTACTCGACGGCGACATGTGCCCGCTGCCGGTCGGTGCGCGCGGCGAGCTGTACGTCGGCGGTCTCGGCGTGGCGCGGGGCTACCTCGGCAGGCCGGAGCTGACGGCGGAGAAGTTCGTCCCGGACCCGTTCTCGGCCGACGCAGGGGCGCGGCTGTACCGGACGGGCGACGTGGCGCGCTGGCGGAGGACGGGCGAGCTGGAGTTCGTGGGGCGGGCGGACGGCCAGGTCAAGGTGCGCGGCTTCCGCATCGAGCCGGGCGAGATCGAGGGCGTGCTGCTGCGGCATCCGGCCGTGCGCGACGCCGTGGTCGCCGCGCGCGAGGACGAGCCGGGGCGCACGCGGCTGGTCGGCTACGTCGTCCCCATCGAGCAGGCGCCGTCCGCGGCCGACCTCCGCGCGCACCTCAAGGCGGAGCTGCCGGAGTACATGGTCCCGGCCGCGTTCGTCGTCCTCGACGCGCTGCCCAGGACCGCGAGCGGCAAGACCGACCGGCGGGCGCTCCCCGCGCCCGGGGCGCCGACGGTGCCGGCGGAGGCGTACGTCGCGCCCCGGACGGAGGCCGAGCGGCGCCTGGCGGAGATCTGGGCGGAGGTGCTGAGGGTGGAGCGGGTCGGCGCCACCGACGACTTCTTCGCGCTGGGCGGGCACTCGCTGCTGGCGACGCAGGTCGTCTCCCGCGTGCGGCAGGCGTTCGGGGCGGAGCTGCCGCTGCGCGCCGTGTTCGAGCGCCCCACGCTCGGGGACCTGGCCGCGCTGCTCCCGGCGGAGGGCGCCGCCGCGGCGCGCGTGCCGGACGACGTGATCGTCGCCTGCGGCGACGGGGGGATGGAGGACGAGCTGCTGGAGCGGATCGACGAGCTTTCGGACGCCGAGATCGAGCGGCTGCTCGCCGGCCTGTCGCCGGACACGGGGATCGGAGCATGAGCACGCAGGCGTCGCAGCAGGAATCGTCGGCGGAGAGGCGGCGGCTGCTGGCGGAGGTGCTCCGCGGGCGGCAGGGCGAGCCGCGCGTGTTCCCGCTCTCCTTCTCGCAGCAGCGCCTCTGGTTCCTGGACCGGATGGACCCGGGCTCGGCCGCGTACAACCTGTCGCGCGTGGTGCGGATGGAGGGCGAGCTGCGCGCCGACGTGCTCGAGCGCGCCCTGGGCGAGATCGTCCGGAGGCACGCGTCGCTGCGCACCGTGTTCACCACCGCCGCCGGCGACCCGGCCCAGCTGGTGTCGCCGCCCGGCGACTTCCGCCTCCCCACGGTGCCGGTAGCCGGCGCGACCCGCGGCGAGCGCGAGGCCGCCGCGCTGCGGCTGGCCGAGGCCGAGTCGCGCCGCCCCTTCGACCTGGAGCGCGGCCCGCTCTTCCGGGCCACGCTGCTGCGCGTGGACGAGCGGGACCACCTGCTCGTGCTGGTGATGCACCACGTCGTCACCGACGGCTGGAGCACGGGCGTGTTCTTCCGCGAGCTGGGCGAGCTGTACGCCGCGTTCCTGGAGGGCCGCCCCTCGCCGCTCCCCGAGCCGTCGCTCCAGTACGCCGACTTCGCCGTGTGGCAGCGCAGGCACCTGGCGGGCGAGGCGCTGGACCGGCAGGCGGCCTTCTGGCGCGAGCGGCTGGCCGGCGCCCCGCCGCTGCTGGAGCTGCCGCTGGACCACCCGCGCCCGCCGGTGCAGAGCCGCGCCGGGGCCGTACACGAGGTGGTGCTGGAGGAATCGCTGGCGTCCGGCCTGCGCGAGCTGGCGCGGCGCGAGGGCGCGACGCCGTTCATGGCGCTGCTGGCCGCGTTCCAGCTCCTGCTCGCCCGCTGGTCGGGCCGGGACGACGTGGTCGTGGGAACCCCGGTGGCCGGGCGCGGGCGGCCCGAGCTGGAGCCGCTGATCGGCTTCTTCGTCAACACGCTCCCGATCCGGGCGGAGCTGTCGGGCGACCCCACCTTCCGGCAGCTCCTCGCCGCCACCCGCGAGACCGTGCTGGAGGCGCAGGCGCACGCCGACGTCCCCTTCGAGCGGCTGGTGGAGGAGCTGCGGGTGGAGCGCAGCCTGGCGTACTCGCCGGTGTTCCAGGTGATGTTCGCGCTGCACGCCGCCGCCCCCGCCGGCCTGTCGCTCCCCGGCCTGACGCTGCGGCCGGTGCGGGTGGCCCCGGACGCCGCCAAGTTCGACCTTTCGGTGGAGGCCTTCGACGCGCGCGGCGGGATCCGGGTGGCGCTGGAGTACGCCACCGCGCTGTTCGACGCCGCCACCGTCGAGCGGCTGGGCGGGCACCTGCGCGTGCTGCTGGAGGCCGCCGTGCGCGCCCCGGACGCGCGCGCCCGGGAGCTGCCCCTGCTGGGCGCCGCCGAGCGCGAGCGGGTGGTGGCGGAGTGGAACGACACCGCGCGCCCCTACCCGGACGCGCTGGTTCACGAGCTGTTCGCCGAGCAGGCCGCCCGCACCCCGGACGCCCCCGCCGTCCTCACCGGCGGCGAGCCGCTGACCTACGCCGGGCTGGACCGCCGCTCCGACCTGCTCGCCCGCGCGCTGCGCGAGCGCGGCGCCGGCCCCGACGCGCGCGTGGGCCTCTGCCTGGAGCGCGGCCCCGAGCTGCCCGCCGCGGTGCTCGGCACCCTCAAGGCCGGCGCCGCCTACGTCCCCCTGGACCCCGCCTACCCACCCGAGCGCCTGCGCTACGTCCTCGCCGACGCGGGCATCTCGCTGGTCGTCGCCGAAGCCGCGACCGCGGCGATCCTCCCGGACTTCGGGGGTGAGGTCGTCCTGGTGGACGGCACCGCGGCCGGCGAAGCACTTTCGCGCTCCCGCACTTTCGCACTCTCGCACTCGCCGTCCCCCGACTCCCTCGCCTACGTCATCTACACCTCGGGCTCCACGGGGCAGCCCAAGGGCGTGGAGGTCTCGCACCGCGGCTTCGCCAGCCTGCTGCGGGGCGCGCGGGACGGGTTCGGCTTCGGGCCGGGCGACGTGGTGCCGGTGCTGGCGTCGTACTCGTTCGACATCTGGGGGTTCGAGGCGCTGGTGCCGCTGGTCTCCGGCGGAGCGATCCGCATCGTCCCCAGGGACGAGGTGGTGGACGTGCCGCGGCTGGCGGACGGGCTGCGCGGCGCGACGGCGGTACACGCGGTGCCCGCGCTGATGCGGCAGGTGGCGGAGGCGGTGGCGGCGTCGCCGGCGGGGCCGGTGACGGGGGTCCGGCGCGTGTTCGTGGGCGGGGAGGCGGTGCCGCCGGACCTGCTCCCTGAGATCCGCGCGGCCTTCCCGGAGGCGGAGACGCGGGTGCTGTACGGGCCCACCGAGGCCACCGTGCTCGCGGCCAGCCACCGCGTGCGCGCCGGGGAGACGGTCGCCGGCAGCCTGCTCGGCCGGCCGCTGCCCAACGCGCGCACGTACGTGCTGGACCCTGCGGGCGCCCCGGCGCCGGTGGGGACCCCGGGCGAGCTGTACCTGGGCGGGGCGGGGGTGGCGCGCGGCTACCTGGGGCGGCCGGACGCGACGGCGGAGCGCTTCGTCCCGGACCCGTTCGGCGGGGAGCCCGGGGCGCGGCTGTACCGCACGGGCGACCGGGCGCGCTGGCGGCCGGACGGCGTGCTGGAGTTCCTGGGCCGCACGGACGCGCAGGTCAAGATCCGCGGCTTCCGCATCGAGCCCGGGGAGGTGGAGGCCGCCATGGCGGGGGCGCCGGGTGTGCGCGGCGCCGTGGTGGTGGCGCGGGAGGACGCGCCGGGCGAGCGGCGGCTGGTGGGCTACGTGGCGGGGGAGACCACGCCCGCCGCCGTGCGCGAGCACCTGCGCGAGCGCCTCCCCGAGCACGTCGTCCCCGCCGCGGTGGTGGTGCTCGACGCGCTCCCGGTGACCTCCCGCGGAAAGATCGACCGGAAGGCGCTCCCCGAGCCCGGCCTCCCCTCCGGCGCGGAGCACGTCGCGCCGCGCACCCCCGTGGAGGAGGTCCTGGCCGCGGCGTGGGCGGAGGTGCTGGGGACCGAGCGGGTGGGCGCGCGCGACGACTTCTTCGCGCTGGGCGGGCACTCGCTGCTCGCCACCCGCGTGCAGTCGCGCATCCGCGCGGCGCTGGGGGTGGAGCTGCCGCTGCGGGCGCTGTTCGAGGCGCCCACGCTGGACGCCCTGGCGCGGCGCGTGGAGGCCGCGCGGCGCGCGGACGAGGGGATCCGGCTGCCGCCGCTCCTCCCGGCCGCGCGCCGGGGGGACGCGCCGCTGTCGTTCGCGCAGGAGCGGCTCTGGGTGATCGACCGGCTGGACCCGGGGAGCGCCGTCTACAACATGCCGTCCGCCTTCCGGCTGGCGGGGGCGCTGCGGGTGGACGCGCTCCGCGCGGCGCTGGACGCGCTGGCGGAGCGGCACGAGTCGCTGAGGACCGTGTTCCCCGAGGCGGAGGGCGGGCCGGTGCAGCGCGTGCTCCCCGCCGCGCCGGTGCCGCTCCCGCTCCTCGACCTGTCCGGCCTGCCGGAGGACCGGCGCCCCGCCCGCGCGCGGGCGCTCGCGGCGGAGGAGGCGCGCCGTGGCTTCGACCTGGCGGCGGGCCCGCTCTTCCGCGCCGCGCTGCTGCGCCTGGACGCCGGCGAGCACGTCCTCCTCCTCTCGCTCCACCACGTGGTGGGCGACGGGTGGAGCATGGGCGTGGTCCTCGGCGAGCTGTCGGCGCTGTACGCGGCCTCCGCGGAGGGGCGGGCCTCGCCGCTCCCCGCGCCCGCGCTCCAGTACGCCGACTTCGCCGCGTGGCAGCGCGGCTGGCTCGCGGGCGGGGCGCTGGAGCGGCAGCTCGCCTTCTGGCGCGGGCGGCTGGCCGGCGCCCCC
The DNA here is from genome assembly GCA_040752145.1 of Gemmatimonadota bacterium. Lineage (GTDB taxonomy): Bacteria > Gemmatimonadota > Gemmatimonadetes > Longimicrobiales > Longimicrobiaceae > JAFAYN01. The sequence goes on along the minus strand of JBFMFL010000113.1, from coordinate 14,535 downwards.
CCGGCGCTGGAGCTGCCGGCCGACCGGCCGCGGCCGGCGTCGTGGAGCACGGACGGGGCGCTGCACCCCTTCGCCGTGTCCGCGGAGGTCCGTGCGGCGCTGGCGGCGCTGGCCCGCCGCGAGGGGGCCACGCTGTTCATGGCGCTGCTGGCCGCCTGGCAGCTGCTCCTGGCCCGGTACGCCGACCAGGACGACGTGGTGGTGGGCACCCCCATCGCCGGGCGCACCCACCGCTCCACGGAGGAGCTGGTGGGCTTCTTCGTCAACACGCTGGCGCTGCGGGCCGACCTGTCCGGCGATCCCGGCTTCCGCGAGCTGGTGCGGCGGGCGAAGCGGGGGACGCTGGACGCCTACGCGCACCAGGACCTCCCCTTCGAGAAGCTGGTGGAGGAGCTTCACCCCGAGCGCGCCCTCGACCGCAACCCGGTCTTCCAGGTGCTGTTCGCGCTGCAGAACGCCCCCGCCGCGGAGCTGGAGCTGCCGGGCGTGGCCGCGTCGCCGCTGCCGACGGGGAGCTTCGCGGCCAAGTTCGACCTGTCGCTGGGGATGCACGAGCGCGCGGACGGCATCGCGGCGGGGCTGGGCTACGCCCGCGCGCTGTTCGACGCCGCGACCGTGGAGCGGATGGCGCGGCACTTCGGCGTGCTGCTGGAGGGGATCGCCGCCGCGCCCGACGCGCGGCTCTCCGCGCTGCCGCTGCTGGACGCCGCGGAGCGCCGCGCCGTGCTCGCGGCCGCCGCGGGGCCGGAGGCGCAGGTCCCCGCGGGGCTGCGGGCGCACGACCTGTTCGCGGAGGCGGCGCGGCTCCACCCGGACGCCCCGGCCGTGCTCTCCGGCGCGGAGACCGTGACGTACGCGGAGCTGGACGCGCGCTCCAACCGGATCGCGCGGCGGCTGCGCGCGCTCGGCGTGGGCCCCGAGGTCCCGGTGGCGATCTGCACGGACGCGCCGGCGGACGCGGTGGCCGCGGCGCTCGGCGTGATGAAGGCCGGCGGCTGCTACGTCCCCGTGGACCCCTCCTACCCGGCCGGGCGCATCCGCCTGGTGCTGGAGGACGCGGCGGCGCCGGTCGTCCTGACGCACTCGGCCGTCGCCGCGGGGCTGCCGGAGCACGCGGGGCAGGTGGTGCGGGTGGACGACCCCGCCGCCGGCATCGCGGAGGAGAGCGCGGAGCCCGTGGACGGCGGGGCGATGCCGGAGGGCGCGGCGTACGTGATCTACACGTCGGGCTCCACCGGGCGGCCCAAGGGGGTGCGCGTGGAGCACCGCGGGCTGGCCGCCCTGCTCGTCTCCTGGCGCGGCGAGCTGGGGATGGGGCCCGGCGACGTGTCGGCCAGCCTCGCCTCGTTCGCGTTCGACGTGTGGGTGCTGGAGGTGCTGGTGCCGCTCGCCGCCGGGGCGGCGGTTCGGCTGGTTCCCCGCGACCGCGCCATGGAGACCGAGCGGCTGGCGGCCGAGCTGGACGACGTGACGCTGGTGTACGGGGTCCCCGCCCTGATGCGGCAGGTCGTGGCCGCGGCGCGCGGCGGCGGGGCGGCCCGGGTGCGGAGCGCCTTCGTGGGCGGCGACGCGGTGCCGGCGGAGCTGCTGCGGGAGATGCGCGCCGCCTTCCCAGCCGCCGACGTGCGGGTGGGGTACGGCCCCACCGAGGCCACGGTGATGTGCTCCGCCCACGGGCTCGCGGACGGCCTTCCCCGGGGGCGGCACACGCTGGGCCGGCCGCTCCCCGGCGCGCGGCTGTACGTGGTGGACCGGGCCGGCGGGCCGGTGCCGGACGGGGTGCCGGGCGAGCTGTGGATCGGCGGGGCGGGGACCGCGCGCGGCTACCACGGGCGGCCGGAGCTCACCGCCGAGCGCTGGGTGCCGGACTCGCTGGGCGGCGGGGCCGGGGCCCGCCTGTACCGCAGCGGCGACCGGGTGCGGCGGCTGGCCGACGGCAGCCTGGAGTTCCTGGGGCGCGTCGACTTCCAGGTCAAGATCCGCGGCTTCCGCATCGAGCCCGGCGAGGTGGAGGTCGCGCTCCTCGCGCACCCCGGCGTCGCGGACGCGGTGGTGGTCGCGCGCGAGGACGCGCCGGGCGGCCGGAGGCTGGTGGGCTACGTGGCGCCGGCCGGCGCGGACGCGGCGGACCCGGCGGCGCTCCGCGCCTGGCTGCGCGAGCGGCTGCCGGAGCACATGGTCCCGTCCGTGCTGGTCGCCCTGGACGCGCTCCCGCTGGCCCCCAACGGCAAGACCGACCGGCGCGCCCTCCCCGCTCCGGAGGCGCCGGGCGCGGACGCGGAGGCCGCCGCGCCGCGGACGCCCACGGAGGAGGTGCTGGCGGGGATCTTCGCCGACGTGCTGGGCGTCCCGCGCGTGGGCGTGGACCGCGGCTTCTTCGACCTGGGCGGGCACTCGCTGCTGGCCACGCGCGTGGTCTCGCGCATCCGCGCCGCGCTGGGCGTGGAGGTGCCGCTCCGCGCGGTGTTCGAGCACCCCACCGTGGCCGCGCTGGCGGAGGCGGTGGCCGCCTCGCGGCAGGCCTCCGCGCCCCCCGTCCTCCCGCGCGACCGGTCCGTCCCGGCGCCGCTCTCGTTCTCGCAGCGGCGGCTCTGGTTCCTGGACCGGATGGAGCCGGTCAACGCGCACTTCAACGTCGCCGGCGGGCTGCGGCTCTCCGGGCCGCTGGACCCCGCCGTGCTGGAGCGCTGCTTCGCCGAGGTCGTGCGGCGGCACGAGGCGCTGCGCACGGTGTTCCGCGAGACCGCCGGCGAGCCGGTGCAGGTCGTCGCCCCCGCGGGCGACTTCCCGCTCCCGGTGGAGGACCTGTCGCCCCTCCCACCGGACGAGCGCGAGGCCGCGGCCCGGCGGATCGCGGGCGAGGAGGCGCGCCGCCCCGTGGACCTGGAGGCCGGTCCGCTGGTGCGCGTCCGGCTGCTGCGGCTGGCGCCGGAGGAGCACGTGCTGGTGCTGATGCTGCACCACGCGGTGAGCGACGCCTGGTCGTTCGGGGTGCTGTACCGCGAGCTTGCCGCGCTGTACCGGGCCTTCGCGCGCGGCGAGCCCTCGCCGCTCCCCGAGCCGGAGCTGCAGTACGCGGACTTCTCGGCGTGGCAGCGCGAGCGGCTCGCGGGCGAGGAGCTGGAGCGGCAGATCGCCTTCTGGCGCGGCCGCCTGGAGGGCGCCCCGGCGCTGCTGGAGCTCCCCACCGACCGCCCGCGCCCCGCCGTGCAGACGCACCGCGCCGGCATCCACCTCCTGGCGATCCCGCGCGAGGCGGCGGACGCCCTGCGGGAGACCGCCCGGCGCGCGGGGGCGACGCCGTTCATGGCGCTGCTCGCGGGCTACGCGGCGACGCTGCGGCGCTACGCGGGACAGGACGACCTGGTGGTGGGCACGCCCATCGCCGGGCGGACGCGCGCCGAGACGGAGGGGATGATCGGCTTCTTCCTCAACATGCTCGCGCTGCGGGTGGACCTGTCGGGCGATCCCAGCTTCGCGGAGCTGCTGGGGCGCGTGCGGGAGACCACGCTGGGCGCCTACGCGCACCAGGAGATCCCGTTCGAGAAGCTGCTGGAGGAGCTGAAAGTGGAGCGGAGCCTGGGCCACGCCGCGGTCTACCAGGTGTCCATCAACCTCCCCGACGCCGGGGGGCTCACCCTGGACCTCCCGGGGATCCGCGTCTCGCCCATCGACGCGGGCGGCCAGTCCGCGGCGCTCGACCTCGCCCTCACCGCCGGCCCGGCGCGCGACGGCGGGCTGTACCTCTCCGCCACCTACAACGCCGACCTGTTCGACGCCGCGACGGTCGAGGCGATGACGGCGCACATGGCGCGCGTCCTCGCCGCGGGCGCCGCGGACCCGTCGCTGCGCCTCTCCGCCCTCGTGCCGGTGCTGGACGAGGAGAGGGCGCTGCAGGTGGAGCGCTGGAACGAGACTGCCCGCCCCTTCGCGTCCGGCCACCCCGTACACCACCTCGTCCGCGCGGCGGCGCTGCGCACGCCCGACGCGCCCGCCGTGGTGCAGGAGGGCGCGGCGACGCTCACGCACGCCGAGCTGGACCGCCGCGCGGACGCCCTCGCCGCGCGCCTCGCCGCCCTCGGCGTCGGCCCGGAGGTGCGGGTCGCGCTCTGCCTGGAGCGCTCCCCGGAGATGCTGGTCGCCCTGCTCGCCGTCCTGAAGGCCGGCGGCTGCTACGTCCCGGTCGATCCCGCGTACCCGGCCGACCGCATCCGGTACGTGCTGGAGGACAGCGGCGCGCGCGTGCTGCTGACGCAGGAGCGGCTGGTCGGGGCGCTGCCGGAGTTCGGCGGCGAGATCGTGGTGTGCGACGGGACCCCCCTCCCCCCGGCCCCCTCCCCCGCAAGGGGGGAGGGGGAGAACGACGGTGCGGAGGCGGCCTTCGCTGCGTCGGACCGGGCCCTCACCCCCCGGCCCCCTCTCCCAATGCTGGGAGAGGGGGAGCACGGCGGTGTGTCGGTCGCGCACTCTGCCGAGGGTCGGGAAGCCCTCCCCCAGAATTGGGGGAGGGTGGCGAGCCTAAGCGAGCCGGGTGGGGGCGCCCCCGAGGACGCTAGCTCCGTGTCTGCCGTCGAAGAAGCAGTTCTCCCCTCCCCCCTTGCGGGGGAGCGGCCGGGGGAGGGGGGTCTTGCCGACTCCGCCGCCTACGTCATCTACACGTCCGGCTCCACGGGCCGTCCCAAGGGCGTCGTCGTCCCGCACCGGGCGCTGGCCAGCTACGCCGCCGCCGCGGTGGAGCTGTACGGCATCACGCCGGCCGACCGGGTGCTCCAGTTCGCCTCGCTGAGCTTCGACGCCAGCGCGGAGGAGATCTACCCGGCCCTGCTCGGCGGCGCCTCGCTCGTCCTTCGCACCGAGGAGATGCTGAGGGACGCGGCGACGTTCTTCCGGCGCTGCGCGGAGTGGGGCGTCACCGTGCTGGACCTGCCGACGGCGTACTGGCACGAGCTGGTGGCGGAGCTGGAGCGCGGCGCGGTGCGGCTGCCCGATGCGGTGCGTCTGGTGATCATCGGCGGGGAACGGGCGCTGCCGGAACGGGTGGCCGCCTGGCGCCGGCACGTCGGGGACGGCGTGCGGCTGGTCAACACGTACGGCCCGACGGAGGCGACCGTCGTCGCCACGCTGGCGGAGCTGCAGGGCAGGGAAGAGGCGCCGCCGCTTGCCGACCAGCCGCTGCCGCCGGTGCCCATCGGCAAGCCGGTGCCGAACGGGCGCGTCTACGTACTCGACGGCGACATGCGCCCGCTGCCGGTCGGCGCGCGGGGCGAGCTGTACGTCGGCGGTCTCGGCGTGGCGCGGGGCTACCTGGGCAGGCCCGAGCTGACGGCGGAGAAGTTCGTCCCGGACCCGTTCTCGGCCGACGCAGGGGCGCGGCTGTACCGGACGGGCGACGTGGCGCGCTGGCGGAGGACGGGGGAGCTGGAGTTCGTGGGGCGGGCGGACGACCAGGTCAAGGTGCGGGGCTTCCGCATCGAGCCGGGCGAGATCGAGGGCGTGCTGCTGCGCCACCCCTCCGTGCGCGATGCGGTGGTGGCCGCGCGCGAGGACGAGCCCGGGCGCGCGCGGCTGGTCGGCTACGTCGTCCCCATCGGCCAGGCGCCGTCCGTGGCCGAGCTGCGGGCGCACCTCAAGGCGGAGCTGCCGGAGTACATGGTCCCGGCCGCGTTCGTCTTCCTCGACGCGCTGCCCAGGACCGCGAGCGGCAAGACCGACCGGCGGGCGCTCCCCGCGCCCGGGGCTCCGACCGCGTCTGCGGAGGCGTACGTCGCGCCCCGGACGGAGGCCGAGCGGCGCCTGGCGGAGATCTGGGCGGAGGTGCTGAGGGTGGAGCGCGTGGGCGCGCACGACGACTTCTTCGCGCTGGGCGGCCACTCGCTGCTGGCGACGCAGGTGGTGTCCCGCGCCCGGCAGGCGTTCGGGGCGGAGCTGCCGCTGCGCGCCGTGTTCGAGCGCCCCACGGTGGCCGGGCTGGCGGCGCTGCTCCCGGCGACTGCGGCGCTCGCGGGGGAGGCGATCCCCGCGGCGGAGGCCATCGAGGTGGCGGGGTCCGCGCTGGAGGACCAGCTCCTGGAGGGGCTGGACGAGCTTTCCGAGGCGGACGTCGAGCGGCTCCTGGCCGACCTGTCCCCAGACTGAACAACCTGCCGGCATGAGCGACACGACGGGCGTGGTGGACGGCCTCTCCGCCGAGGAGAAGCGGCGGCGGCTCGCGGAGATCCTGCGCAGGCGCGCGGGGGAGTCGCGTTCGTACCCGGCGTCCTTCGCGCAGCAGCGGCTCTGGTTCCTGGACCGCCTGGAGCCGGGCTCCGCCGCGTACAACCTCGCCACCGCCGTGCGGCTGGAGGGCCCGCTGCGCGCGGACGTGCTGGAGCGCGCCCTGGCCGAGGTGGTGCGCCGCCAGGGGTCGCTGCGCACCACGTTCTCCACGCTGAACGGCGAGCCCGTGCAGACCGTCGCCCCCACGGCCGAGGCGCGCATCCGGGTGGAGGAGCTGTCCGGGCTGCCGCCGGAGGAGCGCCGCGCCCGCGTCTCCGCGCTGGCCGCGGAGGAGAGCCGCCGGCCGTTCGACCTGGCGCGCGGGCCGCTCTTCCGCGTCGTGCTGCTGCGCGCCGCCGCGGACGACCACGTGCTGCTGGTGACCATGCACCACGTGGTCACCGACGGGTGGAGCGCGGGCGTGTTCTTCGGGGAGCTGTGGACGCTGTACGATGCCTTCCTGGCGGGCCGCCCGTCGCCGCTGCCGGAGCTGCCCATCCAGTACGCCGACTTCGCGGTGTGGCAGCGGAAGCACCTGTCGGGGGAGGTGCTGGAGGGGCAGCTCGCCTGGTGGCGGGAGCGGCTGGCCGGCGCCCCCGCGCTGCTGGAGCTGCCCACCGACCGGCCGCGCCCGGCCGCCCGCGCCCGCCGCCCCGGCGCGCGGCTCCGCTTCTCGGTGGACGCGGAGCTGGCCGCCGCGCTGCGCGGCCTGGGCCGCGCGGAGGGGGCGACGCCGTTCATGGCCGTGCTCGCCGCGTTCCAGCTCCTCCTGTCGCGCTACACCGGCGAGGAGGACGTGGTGGTGGGCACCCCCGTCGCGGGGCGCACCCGCCCCGAGCTGGAGCCGCTGGTCGGCTTCTTCGTCAACACGCTCGCCCTGCGCGGCGACCTGGCCGGCGACCCCACCTTCCGCGAGCTGCTGGGCCGGGTGCGGGAGGCGACGCTGGGCGCCTTCGGGCACCAGGACGTCCCCTTCGAGCGCCTGGTGGAGGAGCTGAAGGTGGAGCGCAGCCTCGCCCACACCCCGCTCTTCCAGGTGATGTTCACCCTGCAGAGCGCGCCCGGCCGGCCGCCGGAGCTCCCCGGGCTGGAGCAGACCCTCCTCCAGCCCCCCGCCGAGGTCGCCAGGTTCGACCTGGAGCTGGTCCTCGCCGAGCACCCGGACGGGCTGCACGGCGCCTTCTCGTACGACGCCGACCTGTTGGAAGCCGCGACCGTCCAGCGGATGGCCGGGCACTTCGACACGCTGCTCCGCGCCGTCGCCGCCGCCCCGGACGCGCGCATCTCCGCGGTCCCGCTCCTCCGCGCCGAGGAGGCCGCGGCAACCCTCCACGGCTGGAACGCCACGGAGCGCGAGCTGCCGGCCGGGCTCGTCCACGAGCTGTTCGCCGCGCAGGCCGCCGCCACCCCCGGCGCCGTGGCCGTCGCCCTCGGCTCCGAGCTGGTCACCTACGCCGCTCTGGACGCCCGCGCCGGGCGCGTCGCCGCCCGCCTGCGCGCCCTGGGCGTCGGCCCCGAGGCGCGCGTGGGCATCTGCCTGGAGCGCGGCCCCGCGATGCTGGCCGCCGTGCTCGGCGTGCTCAGGGCCGGCGCCGCCTACGTCCCGCTCGACCCCGCGTATCCCGCCGAGCGCCTGCGCTTCGTCGCCGCCGACGCCGGCCTGTCCGTCCTGCTGACCGAGCCGGCGCTGGTCGAGTCCGTGCCGACTGCGGGCGTCGAGGTGGTCCTGGTGGACGGCGGGACCCCCCTCCCCCCGGCCCCCTCCCCCGCAAGGGGGGAGGGGGAGAACGACACGGCAGCCCTCACCCCCCGGCCCCCTCTCCCAATCCTGGGAGAGGGGGAGCACGGCGGTGTGTCGGTCGATCACTCTGCCGAGGGTCAGGAAGCCCTCCCCCAGAATTGGGGGAGGGTGGCGAGCCTGAGCGAGCCGGGTGGGGGCCCCCTCGCGGACGCCAGTCCGGTCTCAGCCGGCTCCGAAGCCGTTCTCCCCTCCCTCGCTTGCGGGGGAGGGGTCGGGGGTGGGGGGCCGTCGTCCGCCGCCTACCTCGTCTACACCTCCGGCTCCACCGGGACGCCGAAAGGCGTCGTCGTCGAGCACCGCGGCCTGGCCAACACCCTGCTGGCCGCGCGCGAGGAGTTCGGCTTCAAGGGCTGCGACGTGGCGGCGGTGCTGGCCTCCTGCGCCTTCGACATCTGGGCGTTCGAGGCGCTGCTGCCGCTGCTCGCGGGCGGGATGGTGCGCGTGGTGCCGCGCGACGACGTGGTGGACGTGCGGCGCCTGGTGGCCGAGCTGGAGGGCGTCAGCGTGCTGCACGCCGTGCCCGCCCTGATGCGCCAGGTCGCCGCCGAGGTGCGCGCCTCCGGGCGGGGGACGCTGCCGCGCGTGCGGCTGGTCTTCGTCGGCGGCGACGCGGTGCCGCCGGACCTGCTGGCCGAGATGCGCGAGGTCTTCCCGGCCGCCGAGCTGCGGGTGCTCTACGGACCCACGGAGGCCACCATCCTCGCGACCAGCCACCGCCAGTCCGGGGGCGAGCGGGTGGAGCGCAGCCTCCTGGGCGCGCCGCTGGGCAACGTGCGGGCGTACGTGCTGGACGCGCGCGGCGAGCCGGTGCCGCTTGGGGTGGCCGGCGAGCTGTTCGTGGGCGGGCGCGGGGTGGCGCGCGGCTACCTGGGGCGGCCGGAGCTGACGGCGGAGCGCTTCGTCCCCGACCCGTACGGCGGGGAGGCGGGGGCGCGGCTGTACCGCACCGGGGACCGGGCGCGGCGCCTGGGCGGCGGCACGCTGGAATTCCTGGGGAGGACGGACGCGCAGGTCAAGATCCGCGGCTTCCGCATCGAGCCGGGCGAGGTGGAGGCCGTGCTGGCGGCGCACCCCGCGGTGCGCCAGGCGGCGGTGGTGGCACGGGACGACACGCACGGCGAGCGGCGGCTGGTGGGCTACGTCTCGACCGGCGGCGGGGCGCCGCCCGCGTCCGCGGGCGAGCTGCGCGCCTGGCTCCGCGAGCGCCTGCCGGAGCACATGGTCCCCGCGGAGGTGCTGCCGCTGGAGGCGCTGCCGCTCACCGCCACGGGCAAGGTGGACCGCCGCGCACTCCCCGCGCCGGAGCGTCCGCTCGCCGAGCTGGCCGATGGGATGGGGCTGCACCGCACCCCCACCGCGGAGGTGGTGGCCGCCGTCTGGGCCGACGTGCTGCGGCTGCCGCGGGTGGGCGCGGGCGACGACTTCTTCGCGCTGGGCGGGCACTCGCTGCTCGCCACGCAGGTGGCCTCGCGGCTGCGCGCCGCCTTCCGCGTGGACGTCCCCGTGCGCGCTATCTTCGAGGCGCCCACCCCGGCCGGGTTGGCCGAGCGGGTGGACGCGGCGGTGCGGGCGGGGCAGGGGATCGAGCTGCCGCCGCTGGCCCGCGCGGAGCGCGCCGGGCCGCTGCCCCTCTCGTTCGCGCAGGAGCGGCTGTGGGTGATCGACCGGATGGACCCGGGCGGCGCCGCCTACAACATGCCCTTCACCCTGCGGCTGCGCGGGGAGCTGGACGAGGACGCGCTGCGCGCCGCGCTGGACGCGCTGGTGGAGCGGCAGGAGTCGCTGCGGACCGTCTTCCCGGCGGCGGAGGGGCGGCCCGTGCAGCTGGTCCGCCCGGCCGCGGGCGCCCCCTTCCGCCGGGAGCCGCTGGACGGCGTCCCCGGCGACGAGCGCGAGGCCCGCGCCCTCGCCGCGGCCGCGGAGGAGGCGTGGCGCCCGTTCGACCTGGCGGCGGGCCCGCTCTTCCGCGCCGCGCTCTTTTGCGTCGCCGCGGACGACCACGTGCTGGTGCTCGCCCAGCACCACGCCGTCACCGACGGCTGGAGCATGGGCGTGCTCTTCCGCGAGCTGAGCGCCCTGTACTCCGCCCTGCTCCGCGGCGAGCCCTCGCCGCTGGCGCCCCTGCCGGTGCAGTACGCCGACTTCGCCGTGTGGCAGCGCGGCTGGCTCGCGGGCGAGGTGCTGGAGCGGCAGGTGGCGTTCTGGCGCGAAACGCTGTCCGGCGCGCCGCCGCGGCTGGAGCTGCCCACCGACCGCCCCCGCCGCGCCGTGCGGTCCACCCGCGGCGGCGCGCACCACTTCCGCCTCCCGGCCGCCACGCTGGACGCCCTGCGCGCCGTCTCCCGGGCCGGCGGCGCGACGCTGTTCATGGCCGCGCTCGCCGGCTTCCAGCTCCTGCTGTCGAAGTACTCCCGGCAGGAGGACGTCGTCGTCGGCACCCCCGTCGCCGGGCGCACGCACGAGGCGCTGGAGGGGATGGTGGGGATGTTCGTCAACACGCTCGCCCTGCGCGGCGACCTCGCGGGCGATCCCGAGTTCCGGGCGCTGCTGGGCCGGGTGCGCGAGGCGACGCTGGGCGCCTACGCCCACCAGGACCTCCCCTTCGAGAAGCTGGTGGACGAGCTGCAGCCGCGGCGCGAGACCGGGCACTCCCCGGTCTTCCAGGTGATGTTCTCGCTCGCCAACCTCCCCGCCGCCGCCCTCCAGCTCCCCGGGCTCGTGCTGGAGCCGGTGCAGGCCGGGAGCGGCACCGCCAAGTTCGACCTGTCGCTGTCGCTGGTGGACGCCGCCGATGGGCTCTTCGCCGCCCTGGAGTACAGCGCCGACCTGTTCGACGCCGGCACCGTGGAGCGCATGGCCGCGCACCTCGCCACCCTGCTGGAGGGGATCGGCGCGGACCCCGCCCGCCGCCTCTCGGAGCTGCCGCTGGCCGGCGAGGCGGAGCGCCGCCTGCTCGCCGCCTGGAACGACACCGCGCGCGAGCTGCCGCCCGGGCTGGTCCACGAGCGCATCGCCGGGCACGCCCGTGCCCGCCCCGGCGCCCCCGCCGTGTGCTTCGGCGACTCCGTCACCACCTTCGCGGAGCTGGACGCCCGCGCCGGGGCGCTGGCCGCCCGCCTGCGCGCCCTGGGCGTCGGCCCGGAGGTGCGCGTGGGGATCGCCCTCGCGCGCGGCCCGGAGCTGATCGCCGCCGCCCTCGCCGTGCTCAAGGCGGGAGGCGCCTACGTCCCCCTGGACCCCGAGTACCCGGCCGACCGCCTCGCCTTCATGCTGGCGGACGCCGCCGCCCCCGTGGTGCTGACGCAGTCCGCCCTCGCCGCCCGCCTCCCGGACTTCGCGGGCACCGTCGTGCTCCTCGACGCGGACGACGCCGCGGGCGCGCCCGCACTTTCGCACTCCCGCACTTTCGCACTTTCGCACTCGTCGTCCGCCTACGTCGTCTACACCTCCGGCTCCACCGGCCGCCCCAAGGGCGTCGTCGTCCCGCACGGCGCCGTGGCGGCGTTCACGGCCACGGCGGCGGCGGAGTGGGGGACCGGGCCGGGCGACACCATGCTGTCGCAGGGGTCGTTCTCCTTCGACGTGTGGGTGATGGAGGTGCTGCTCCCGCTGGCCGCGGGGGCGGCGGTGCGCCCCGTCCCGCAGGAGCAGGTGCTCGATCCCGGGCGGCTGGTGGCGGAGATCGAGCGGACCACGGCGGTCTCCACCGTGCCGCCGCTCGCGCGGGCGGTGGCGGCGCGGCTGCGCGCCGAGGGGCGCACGCTCCCCGGCGTGCGCCGGGTGGTGTGCGGGGCGGACGTGGTGCCGCCCGACCTGGTGCGGGAGCTCCGCGAGGCGTTCCCGGCGGCCGAGCTGCGCGTCCTCTACGGGCCCACCGAGGCCACGGTCATCTCCAGCGCGTACCTGGTGGGGGAGGCGATCCCGGAGCGGAACGCCGTCGGCACGCCGCTGGGGAACGTGGCGCTGCACGTCTGCGGGCCGCGCGGCGAGCTGCTCCCCGTGGGCGTCCCGGGCGAGCTGTGGGTGGGCGGCGCGCAGCTGGCGCGCGGCTACCTGGGCCGCCCGGAGATGACGGCCGAGCGCTTCGTCCCCGACGCCTTCGGAGGGGCACCGGGGGCGCGGCTGTACCGCACGGGGGACCTGGTGCGGCGGCTCCCGGACGGCGGGCTGGAGTTCCTGGGGCGCATCGACGGCCAGGTGAAGCTGCGCGGCTTCCGCGTGGAGCCGGGCGAGGTCGAGGCCGTGCTCGCCCGCCACCCGGCCGTGCGGGGGGCCGTGGCGCTGGTGAGGGAGGACCGCCCGGGCGACCGGCGCATCGTCGCGTACCTGGAGGCGGACGCCGGATTCCCCGTGGAGGAGGCCCGGGTGCTGGCGCGGGCGGCGCTCCCGGAGTACATGGTACCCGCCGCGGTGGTGGTGCTGGACGCCTTTCCGCTCACCCCCGGAGGCAAGCTGGACCGCGGGGCGCTCCCCGCGCCGGAGGCCGCGGCGGACGACGCGGGGGAGGCCGCGCCGCGCACCGCGCTGGAGCGGGCGGTCGCGGCGGCGTGGGAGGAGGTGCTCGGCGCCCCGGTGGCGGGGGTGAACCGCAGCTTCTTCGACCTGGGCGGCAACTCGCTGCTGGTGGTGCGGGCCGCCGCCCGGCTGGAGGCGGCGCTGGGGCGGGAGGTGCCGGTGCTGGAGCTGTTCCGGCACCCCACGGTGGCCGCGCTGGCGCGCCGCCTGGCCGGCGGCGCGGAGGAGGCGGGGGCGGAGCCGGCTTCGGAGGGACGGCAGGAGAAGCTGGCGGCGGGGAAGGGGAGGCTGGGGCAGCTGCGCAGGCGTACCCGGGACACGGAACGGTAGGCAGATGAGCTGGACGCTCGACCCCGACTACGAGTCCACGCTGACCGGGGCGGAGGTGGCCATCGTGGGGATGGCCGGCCGCTTCCCCGGCGCCGAGGACCTGGACACGTTCTGGCGCAACCTGCTGGCCGGCGCCGACACGCTGAGGCGGCTGTCGCGCGAGGAGCTGGAGCGCGCCGGGCTGCCGCGGGAGGCGCTCGACGACCCGGCCTGGGTCCCCGTCGGCGGGGAGATCCCCTGGCCCGACCGGTTCGACGCCGCGTTCTTCGGCTTCACGGCGCGCGAGGCGGAGATCACCGACCCGCAGCACCGCGTCCTGCTGGAGTGCTGCTGGGAGGCGCTGGAGCGGGCGGGGTACGACCCGGCCCGCGTCCCGGGGCCGGTGGGCGTGTTCGCCGGCTCGGGGAGCAGCCGCTACCTGATGGTGAACCTGGCGAGCAACCCGGAGCTGGTGGCGCTCGCCGGGGAGATGGAGGTCACCCTCGCCAACGAGGTCGACTTCCTCACCACGCGCGTGTCGTACCGGATGGACCTGCGCGGCCCCAGCGTCCCCGTGCGCACCGCCTGCTCCACCGGGCTGGTGGCGGCGCACCTGGCCTGCCGCGCCCTCCTGGCCGGCGAGTGCGACCTGGCGCTGGCGGGCGGGGTGTCCGTGACGCACCCGGTGGTCGGCTACCCGTACCAGGAGGGCGGGATCTCGTCGCCGGACGGCCTCTGCCGCCCGTTCGACGCGGAGGCCCGCGGCTCCGTGGCCAGCTCCGGCGCGGGCGTGGTGGCGCTGCGGCGGCTGGAGGACGCCCTCGCCGACGGCGACACGGTGCTGGCCGTCATCCGGGGCTCCGCCGTCAACAACGACGGCGCCGGCAGGATCGGCTTCACCGCCCCCGGCGTCGACGGTCAGGCCCGCGTGATCGCCGACGCCCTGGCCATGGCCGAGGTGGACCCGGCCACGGTGGGGTTCGTGGAGGGGCACGGCTCCGGGACGCCGCTGGGCGACCAGATCGAGATGAGCGCGCTCCGCAGGGTGTTCGCCGACGGGGAGCGCGCGCCGGGGACGCTGGCGGTGGGCTCGGTCAAGGGCAACGTCGGCCACTGCAACGCGGCCGCGGGCGCCGCCGGGCTGATCAAGGCGGCGCTCGCCCTCAAGCACGGCATCATCCCGCCCACCCTCCACTTCCGCGCCTGCGACGAGCGGCTGGAGCTGGCCGGGACGCCGCTGTACGTCAACGCCGCGCCCGCGGCCTGGAAGGTGGAGGGCCCGCGGCGCGCCGGGGTGTCCTCGTTCGGGCTGGGCGGCACCAACGCGCACCTGGTGCTGGAGGAGCCTCCCGCCCTCGTCCCGTCGGACCCGGGCGCGGAGTGGCAGCTGCTGGTGCTGAGCGCCCGCACCGGGACGGCGCTGCGCGCCGCGCGCGATCGGCTGGGCGCGCACCTGGAGGCCCATCCCGAGGTCCCGCTCGCCGACGTGGCCTGGACGCTGCAGGCCGGGCGCGCGCAGTGGGAGCACCGCTTCGCCGCGGTGTGCGCCGACGCGGCCGGCGCCCGGCGCGCGCTGGCGGAGGGCGAGGGCGCCGCCTCCGGGTTCGTGCGCGGCGACGTGGCGGAGCCGCGGCGGGCGCGGCTCCCCCCGGCCG
>JBFMFL010000112.1:0-19847 GCA_040752145.1 Gemmatimonadota bacterium | reverse complement strand
GGCTGAACCGGATCCCTCGACCGGCCGCAGCTACCGCCGACGCTCACCTGCGATAGCGCTGGGCTTGACTGAGCACCTCTGGTCCTGGGCCGAGTTCCTTTCTCAGCCCTGCATGGGGTGACAACCCCCTGCGCGACTTCTACACGGAATTCGTGAGAGACGCCGCCACCAACGAGCCGCGCTTGGACCTCGACGTGCGGATCTTTCCACGCGTGGAGATCGCCCACGACACGGTCCAGGAGATCCGGAGGTTGCTCCTGAGCCCTACCAACTGCGGCTCGGACACGACCGTGATCGACCGGCACTCTGTGCCGCCGCGCTGGAAGATAAGGACGGTAGGCAACCCGGTCGTTCCGACTGCTCAGGTGCAGCGGTTCGTCGTCGAGGGGGTCCAGCAGGAGGGTGACTCGGCGGTGCAGGTCAGGCTCCGCCTGCTCGGGAGCAGCGACACGGTGTGTCCGACGGTCCCCGCCACGTACGAGTACGCGCTCCAGATTTTCGCGGAGCGGCTGGAGCCACAGGTGCTTGACGGGATTGCAATTCCCTCACTGCAACTGACACGTGCGAAGCCGGCTCAGAAGCTCAGTTCCTCCCGGCCTCTATCCGATCCGAGAATCCGCGACCGGCGGTGGCTGTACCGAGTGTACGTGAGCGGGCGGACACGGACGACACAGGTACTGCTGGAGCTGTCGAATGCGCGGCCAGACGAGGCCGGCATCCGTACCAACATCGGTCCCACCGGAGAACTCACAATCGATGCGAGCAGTGCGCTCCTGCCGTAGCGACGTTGCCTTCGCATTGGCCCTGACCCTGGCGCCGCCGGTACACAGATGCGCCCGGGACGCGGTAGCGTCCCGGGCGCAAAACTGCATTCGTCCTGAACAGGGCTTTATCGATCGGAGCCGACTCGTCTGCGAGCCAGCATTTTCCTTCGTCTCTCAGCTCAGCAGCCGCAGCGGCATCACCAGGCACATGTAGTCCGGCGTGTCCTCGTTCCCCACCGGCTGCATGGTCGCCGCGCGCTCCGGCGCCTTGAAGGTCATCTTCACCTCGTCGGTGGGCATGTAGCGCATCAGCTCCAGCAGGTACTGCGCGTTGAAGCCGATCTCCAGCGGGTCCCCGTCGTACTCCACCGGCAGCTCCTCGCTGGCCTCGCCCAGGTCCGGCGTCTGCACCGAGAACTTCATCATCGGCCCGCCCAGCGACATGCGGATCCGGTGCGTCTGGTCGCTGGCGACGATGGCCATGCGGCGGACGGCCGAGTTCAGCGCCGCCTTGTCCACCACCATGGTCTTGTCGTTGTCCTTGGGGATCACCTGCTCGTAGTTGGGATACGGCCCCTCGATCAGGCGCGTGAACACCTGCACCGAGTCGGTCCGGAACCCCAGGTGGTTCTCCGAGCGGGCCACCTCCACGGCCTCCTCCGGCCCGAAAAGCTTCTGGACCTGTCCCAGGGCCTTGGGGTGGACGATCAGGTCTCCTGCGGCAACGTGGGCCTCTCCATCCAGGGGCAGCGTCATCTTGGCGAGGCGGTGGCCGTTGGTGGCCACCATCCGCATCTCCTGCTCGCCCAGCTGCCAGAGCACCCCGTTCAGGATGGGGCGCGTCTCCTCCGTGCTGGCCGCGAAGCTCACGTGCGAGATCAGCCGGGCCAGGTCGCGCCCGGTGAGCCGCCAGGTCTCCTCGAAGGCCACCTTGGGGAAGGCCGGGAACTCGTCGCGCGGCAGGCCGTTCAGGCGGAAGCGCGAGCGGCCGCTGGCGATGGTGATGGTGTCGCCCTGCGTGGAGACCTCCACCGAGCCCGGGAGCTCGCGCGCGATCTCCTGGAGCTTCTTGGCCGGCGCCGTGATCGCCCCGGGCTCCGCCACCTCCGCGGGGATCCGCACCGACACCGCGGTGTCCAGGTCCGTGCCGCTCAGCCGGACCGCGTCGCCTTCCGCCTCCAGGAGGATGTTCGCCAGCACCGGGAGCGTGGTGCGGGTCGGGATGCTCCCGGCCACCGCCCCCAGCCCCTGCTGAAGGTTCTCACGCGTGATCGTGAATCTCATCGATGTCCCCAGCCTCTGGAGTTTGACGGTTGTCCACCGGGAAGCAGTCCTACCAGACTCAGGTTATATAAACCAGTATCAGTAATAGAGGGTGTGGACGTGTGGAAAGCCGCCCTCCGCCCCCTCGCATCTCCGCGTCCCGCACTCACCTGCACCCCCTCAGGGGGCTGTGGACGGAGCTGTGGAGAACGCCCGCGCTCTCCACGCTGTCCACGCCGCACGCCACTTCTGCCCGATCTCCACACGCAGTCCACAGCGCTTCCACACCCGTTTCCACACACCGGAAACGGCCCGCCGGACGCCCTGTCACGGTCGGTCATCAGCGCAGCGCCGCGCGCAGGCCGTCCACGCGCTCGCGGAAGGCCGGGTCCGCCGCCATGTCCTCCTCCACCTTGGCGATGGAGTGGATCACGGTGGAGTGGTCGCGCCCGCCGAACAGCTTGCCGATCTCCACCAGCTGCAGGTCGAACAGCTCCTTGATCAGGTACATCGCCACCTGGCGCGGCACCGTCAGGTCCTTGGTGCGCTTCTTGGACTGCAGCGCGTCCGTGGTCACCCCCCAGGCCGCCGCCACCCGCTGGCGCACCACGTCCGGGGTGATCCCGGCGGCGCCGCCCCGGCCGTCGTGCCCGCCGCCGCCCAGCACCTCGCGCGCGAACTCCACGCTGATCTCGCGCCGGTACAGCGAGGAGTGCACGTACAGCTTGGTCACCGCGCCCTCCAGCTCCCGCACCGAGGAGGTGCGCGTCTGGGCGATGTAGGTGAGCACCTCGTCCGCGTCCGCCATTTGCAGGCCCTCCTCCTCCATCTTCTTGCGGAGGATCGCCATGCGCGTCTCGAAGTCGGGCGGCTTGATGTCCGCCACCAGCCCCCACTCGAAGCGCGAGATCAGCCGGTCCTCCAGCCCGATCTCCTTGGGCGGCCGGTCGCTGGTGAGGACGATCTGCTTCTGGGCGTCGTGCAGCGCGTTGAAGGTGTGGAAGAACTCCTCCTGCGTGCGCTCCTTGCCCTCCAGGAACTGGATGTCGTCCACCAGCAGCAGGTCCATCTGCCGGTACTGGCGGCGGAACTCCGCCATGGACCCCTCCTGGATGGCGCTCACCAGCTCGTTGGTGAAGCGCTCCGAGGACAGGTACATCACCCGCTTCCCGGGGTCGCGCGCCAGCATGGTGTGGCCGATGGCGTGCATCAGGTGCGTCTTCCCCAGCCCCACCCCGCCGTAGATGAACAGCGGGTTGTACATGCGCGCCGGCGCCTCGGCCACCGCGTGCGCGGCCGCCGAGGCGAGCTGGTTGTTGTTGCCGACGACGAAGCGGTCGAAGGTGTAGCGCTCGTTGAGCGGCGACAGCCCGGGCGCGGGGCGCGGCTCCGGGGCCATGGCGGCGTAGTCGATGGGCGCGCGATGGGGGGCGGCGGCCGGCGCGGGGGCGGGCGCCGGCGACGCGAGGGGGAGCTCCGTCTGCCGCCCGTTCCCCCCCTGCACCTGCACCGACAGGGTGAAGCGCCGGTCGAACAGCTGCTCGCCGATGGCCGAGAGCAGCTCCCCGTACTTGTCCTCCACCCAGTCCGCGGCGAAGCGGTTGGGCGCGGAGACCACCAGGAGGTCCTGCGAGATCGCGACGGCCTCGGTGCGGGCCAGCCAGGTGCGGAACGCCTGCTCCGGGAGCGCCGAGCGGGCGCTGTCCAGGATTCGCGACCAGACCTCGTCGGCGGTAAGCTCCATCGTGGTTGTCGGGGGGTACAGCGTTCGGGAACGGGCAACGGGGCGCAATCTGGAAAGCCCATGTGGAAAAGTCAAGGAAGGGGCGCCGTTGCTTGAAGTTCTCCGCCTTTCGGCATGCTTTCGGGAACCGTTTATACAGCGGATTTCCACACGCTCTCCCGCCTGCCGTGGGCCGTTGCCGGCTGTTCCCTGTTCCCTCTCCCCTGTTCCCTGCCGTTGACGTACCCCGCCCCCGTGGCTAGATTAACGGTCTTTGCCGCACCACAACGGAAATCGCGCAGGATACCACAATGAAGCCTTCGTACCGTCCGCGGAACCGCAAGCGGATCAACAAGCACGGGTTTCGCGCCCGGATGGCGACCAAGGGGGGCCGCGAGGTCCTCAACTCGCGCCGCAGGAAGGGGCGCCACAAGCTGGTCGTCTCGGTGCCCAAGAAGTAATCCGCTCCCGCCCTCCGCGCACATGGCGGAGAGTGGAGACCCGGCCGCCGCGGCGCCCGGGGACGGCGGGGGGGAGTCCGGCGGCTTCGGGCTGCCCCGCGCGGCGAGGATCACCGGGTCCGAGGAGATCCGGGGGCTTTTCAGACGGGGGAAGAGGAGACGGACGCGTCACCTGGATGCGTTCTTCTCCCCTTCCCCCGCCGCGCATCCGCGCCTGGGGGTGGTGGTCCCCAAGCACAAGCGCCGCATCGTGGAGCGCAACCGCCTCAAGCGGCGGCTGCGCGAGATCGGGCGCGCCCTGGTCCTCCCCGCGCTCCGCGGCGCCCCGGTCCCGCTGGACCTGATGCTGCGCGCGCGGCCCGAGGCGTACGGCGCGTCCTTCGCGGAGCTGCGCGACGAGCTCCGCGCCCTGGCGGAGGAGCTGTGCTCGCGCGCGTCCTGATCGGCGCCATCCGCTTCTACCAGCGGGGGATCTCGCCGCTCACGCCGGCCTCGTGCCGCTTCTACCCCACCTGCTCGCAGTACGGGCTGGAGGCGGTGCAGCGCTACGGGGCGGCGCGGGGGAGCTGGCTGACGCTGCGGCGCCTGGCCCGCTGCCACCCTTTCTGCAAAGGGGGGTACGATCCGGTGCCCTGAAGAGGGAACAGGGAACAGGTTACAGGGAACAGCCTGCAACGACTGCATGCAGTCCGGGGGCTGTTCCTTTTTCCTAGCACGAAACCGAGGGCCCGGCGGCGCCGTACTCCCGGAGGCTGAGCCGCACGGGCCTTCCCCGCATACACCGAGTCGATGGAAAAGCGAGTCCTGCTCATGGTGCTCCTGATGACCGCCGTCATCATGGCCACCAACCTCCTCTTCCCCCCCCAGGAGCAGCCTCCCGGGGCGGCCAAGGGGGACAGCGCCGCCGTCGCCACGGCCACCGCTCCCGTGGTGGCCCCCACCCTCCCGGCGGGCGCGGCGCAGGGGCCCGCGCAGCAGGTGGTCGTCAGCTCCCCGCTGTACCGCTACACCTTCTCCACCCGGGGCGCGTCGCTGGTGGGCGCGCGCATGCTCCGCTACGCCTCCGCGCGGCAGGACGGCCGGCGGGTGGAGCTGGTGCCCGCGGGCTCCGGGGGGATGCTGGGGCACCGGCTGGTGGTGGGGCGCGACACGGTGGACCTGCGCGGCCTCCCCTTCCAGGCCAGCGCCCCCCGGCTGGAGCTGCGCGAGGGCGGCCCCCCGCAGCAGCTCCGCTTCACCTACGGCGGGCAGGGCGGCCTGGGGGTGGAGGTGACCTACACCTTCCGCCCCGGCGACTACCTGGTGGACGTGGCCGGCCGGGTGACCGGGACCTCCGGGGGAACGCTGCTCACCCGCCTGGGCCCGGGGCTCGCCACGCGCGACGCCGCACACGACGTAGGCGTGGTGGTCATGCAGGACCAGGAGATCGAGCGCTGGAGCTTCGACGACGTGGAGGGGCGCGAGGCGCTCGCGGGTCCGCTGTCGTGGGTGGGGGTCAAGGACAAGTACTTCCTGGCCGCGGTGGTCGCCGGCGAGGGCCGCGCCTTCCGGGAGGCGGTGCTCAGCCCCCTCCCCGGCGAGCGGGCGCGCGACCCGGACGGGGAGACGGTGGTGCTGCCGCGCCTGGAGGTGGCCGCGGCGCTCCCGCTGGGCCAGGGCGGCGCCTTCGCGTACTCCGCGTACGTGGGGCCGCAGGAGCACGAGCGCCTGGTGGCGGTGGGGAGCGGGCTGGAGGAGGTGACGCCCTACGGGTACGCCTGGCTGCGGCCGGTGGTGCGCCCCATCGCCTCGGCCACGCTCTGGGTGATGCGCGAGCTGCACGGCACGCTGGGCATCTCGTACGGCTGGGTGCTCATCATCATCGGGGTGCTCGTCAAGCTGCTGCTCTGGCCGCTGAACGCCAAGGCCACGCGGGCGCAGATGAAGAACATGGCCGTGCAGCCGCTGGTGCAGGAGATCCAGACCAAGTACAAGAACGACCCGCAGAAGCAGCAGGAGGAGATGATCCGCCTGTACAAGGAGCACGGGTTCAACCCGGTGGCGGGGTGCCTGCCGCTGCTGATCCCCATGCCCATCTTCATCACCCTGTACTTCGTCTTCCAGAACGCCATCGAGTTCCGGGGCGTGCCCTTCGCGTGGCTCCCGGACCTGTCGCAGATGGACCCGTACTACATCATCCCCATCCTGTTCGTGGCGTCCACCTTCCTGCTCCAGTGGGTCAGCACCAAGCTGAGCGGGATGGAGATGAACCAGCAGATGAAGATCATGATGTACTTCATGCCGGTGGCCATGGGCGTGTTCTTCTTCCAGATGGCGTCGGGGCTCAACCTGTACTACACGGCGAGCAACCTGGCCGGGCTCCCGCAGCAGGTGCTCATCGCCCGCGAGCGGCGGCGCGCCAACGACGAGATGAAGGCGAAGAAGGCCGCCGAGGAGGCCGCCGCGCGCAAGCCGGGCGGCGGGAACGCCCCCGCGACACGGCAGCAGAAGCGGCGCGGCTGACGGTCCGCCACGCCGCCGGATGCACGAAAGCCCGCCCCCGTCCGGGGGCGGGCTTTCGCGTTCGTGGGGCCGCGCGGCGGGGTCAGTGCCGGTGGCCGCCGCCCTCCTTGCGCACCGGGATGGGGCGCGCCGGCGGCGAGGCGCCGCCGCGCACCTCCACCAGCTGCATCATCCCCCGCTCCTCGTGCCCCAGGATGTGGCAGTGCATCACGTACTGCCCGGTGAAGTCGGCGTAGCGCTGCCGGATGATCACGTACCCCGGCTTCCCCACCGGGTCCGTGGCGTCGGGGAGCGGGAGCGCCACCACGTCCATCCACACCGGCGCCCGGTTGGCGGCGGCCGCCGCGTTCAGCTCCGCGTAGAGCGGGGCGTTGGGGTCCGCGGCGCCCTGCGGGTACTCCACGTGGATCACCTGGAACGGGTTGACGTGGATGTGGAAGGGGTGGTTGGTTGCCAGGCTCTGGTTCACCACCTTCCAGGTCTGCACCGAGTCCAGCCGCATGGGGAGCGCCGTCCCGCCCGCGCTCTCCGGCACGTACACGCTGGGCCCGAACTTCTGGTACGGCTCGGACGCGGTGCCGATGAAGAAGCGTGTGGGGTCCGTCTGCGTCTGGCTGCCGAAGGCGGAGTCGGCGAACACCACCACCGGCGTGCGCGCCGCGTCGATGGAGTCCGGGTCCATGGGCCCGGGGAGGTTGGCCAGGAAGCCGGGGAGCGCAGGGAGCGCGTCCGGCAGCGTGGTGGGCGAATTCGGGCCGTCGGCCACCTGGACGTAGAAGAGCGGCTGCGGGGTCGCCGCGGCGGCCGCGGTCAGCGCTCCGCCGCCACCCCCGCCTCCGCCACCACCCCCTCCACCCCCTCCGCCCGCTCTGCGCGGCTTGCGGGTGCGGTCGAGCAGGTTGAGGTGCCCCACCTGCACGGCCTGCACCGCGAACACGCCCTGGTTGGCGGGCGCCTGCACGAACACGTCCAGCCGGTTCCCGGGCGCCATGAGAACGCTGGTGTCCGGTGCGGGGAGTCCTCCCGGGGCGGCGTAGTTGGCGGGGGCGTACTGAACGCCGTCGCGGGCGACGTCGTACAGCAGGGGCTCCTGGCCCGCGGAGTCCGCGAAGGAGACGCGGAACTGGTTGGACTTGGTGACGTTCTCGTTGACGATCCGCCAGCGCTGCACCTCCCCCGGCTGCATCACGATCAGGGGGGTGAGCTGGCCGTTCACCAGCGTGGGGGGAACGCTGGTCGGCGATCCCGCGGGCCGGAGCAGGTTCACCGTGGTGTCGATCTGCTGCAGCGCCAGCAGCCGCTCCCGCATCCCGTGCCGCCGGGTGAGCTCGTCCAGCCCGCCGCCCTCCACCACGAAGGCGCCCGACATCCCGTTCATCACCTGCAGCGCCACCGAGCCGTGCTTGTGCGGGTGGTACCAGTGCGTCCCCGGCGACTGGTTCCGCGGGATGCGGAAGGCGTAGCGGAAGGTGTCGCCCGGCGCGATCTGGAGGAGCACGTCGTCACCCAGGCTGTCCGGGGTGACGTGGAAGCCGTGGTAGTGGATGTTGGTCCACTCCGAGCCGTGGAAGCAGTCCGGCATCGCGTCGATGGAGTCCGTCGCGGGGTAGCTCACGCACTCCTCGTTGCCGCCGCCCTGCGAACTTCCCGAGTCGGTGTTCCGCACCAGCTCGTTCAGCAGCAGCAGGGCGACCGAGTCGCCCGGGCTCACCCGGAAGGTGGGGCCGGGGAAGCCCACCACCCCGGAGTCCGCGTACGACACCCCGTTGGCCGCCAGCAGCCGGTACGTCCGCAGCGGCAGGGGCTGGGAATGTCCCGGCACCGGGAGCAGGGCCCAGGTCGCCGCCAGCGTCACGTCCAGGACGCCGTTGGGGCCGGTGCGCACCGTGAACGGCTCGTGCAGCGTGTCGGAGGGGAGCGCCGGCACCACTGCGACGGGACCCGGTGCGGGAGCGGGGGACGTCGGCTGCACTGCCGGGGCGGTGCCGCCCGCGCAGCCCCCCAGCAGCAGGGAGAGCACGGCGGGGGCGAGCCGCGGCGGCAGGCGCCGGGCTCGGGGGGGGGTGCTGCTCTGGTTGTCCAAGGTTGCCCTCCAGGGGCGGGGCGGGACTGGGGAGGCGGGCCGGGGACCACCCGCGGGAACGGGTACTCCGGTGACGGTGGGAGCCATGCGGGGAACACGTGCGCGCTCCGTCCGAAACCCGCCACAATATCCGCGCCGGCGTCCCCCGGGGCAATGCCCGCGTCGCCCGGCCCCCGCCCGGGGTTGCACCCGCCCGCCGGCCGCGCCATTCTCCGCCCATGCCCTCCTCCCTCTTCGCCGACACCATCGCCGCGGTGGCCACCCCGCAGGGCCGCGGCGCCGTGGCCCTGGTGCGCGTCACCGGCCCGGACGCGCTGCGCGTCCTGCTCCGCCTCGCCCCCGCGCTGCGGGAGGCGCCGCCCGCGCGCGTGCAGCGCCTGGTGCGGCTGGTCCACCCCGAGACGGGGGAGACGCTGGACCGCGGGCTCGCCGCCTACTTCCCCGCCCCGGCGAGCTACACCGGCGACGACACCGTGGAGCTCGCCACGCACGGCGGCCTCCTCACCCCGCAGCTGGTGCTGGACGCCGCCCTCGCCGCCGGCGCCCGCGCCGCGGAGCCGGGCGAGTTCACCCGCCGCGCGTACCTGAACGGCAGGCTGGACCTGCTCCAGGCGGAGGCCGTCGCCGACCTGATCGACGGCCGCTCCCGCGCCCTGCACCGCGCCGCCGTGCACCAGATGGAGCGCGGCCTTTCCCGCCGCGTGGTGGAGCTCCGCGAGGCGCTGGTGGGGGCGCAGGCGCTGCTGGTCTACGGCATCGACTTCCCGGAGGAGGACGAGCCGCCCGTCCCCCCCGCGCAGGTCCGCGCCGCCGCGGAGGAGGTGCTCCGCCGCATCGACGGCCTGCTCGCCACCGCGCCCGAGGGCGAGCTGCTGCGCGAGGGGGCGCTCACGGTGCTCGCCGGGCGGCCCAACTCCGGCAAGTCGTCGCTGTTCAACGCCCTGCTCGGCGTGGAGCGCGCCATCGTCACCGACGTCCCCGGCACCACCCGCGACGCCCTGGAGGCCGTGGTCTCGCTGGACGGCTACCCCTTCCGCCTGGTGGACACCGCCGGCCTCCGCGAGACCGCGGACCGGGTGGAGGAGATCGGGATCGAGGTGGCGCGCCGCTACCTGGCCGCGGCCCGGCTGGTGCTCTTCTGCGTGGAGGCGGGGCGGCCGCTGGAGCCGGACGAGGAGGCGTTCCTGCGCGACCCCGGCCCCGGCGCCGTGGTGCTGGTGAGGACCAAGGCCGACCGCGCCCCGGCCGCCGGCCCGGAGCCCGCGGGCTTCGGCGGGCTTCCCTCGGTGCGCGTCGCCGCCCCCTCCGGCGAGGGGCTGCCCGGGCTGCGCGACCTGCTGCTCCGCCGCGCATTCGGCGGGATCCTGGGCGAGCCGGGGGAGGCGCCGCTGGTCACCCGCGAGCGGCAGGCCCGCGCCCTGCGGCGCGCGCGCGGCGAGGTGGGGCTGTTCCTGGAGGCCTGGGACGGGGGGATCCCGCCGGAGTTCGCCGCCACCCACCTCCAGGCCGCGGCGGGGGCACTGGAGGACCTGCTGGGGGCGATCGGCACGGAGGACGTGCTGGACCGCGTGTTCTCGCAGTTCTGCGTGGGGAAGTAGCGCGGCGGAGCGATGCTTGCGAAAGGGGCGCGGGAGAACGGGCGGTCCCGGCGGGCCGCTGCGCACCTTCACGCGAGCCCCGGGCGCGCCCGCATGCGACGGATCCTGGTCCTGACTCCCCTCCTCTTCCTGGGCGGCGAGCTGCGCGCGCAGGGCTTCGCGCACTGGCTGGAGCCGGGAACGCGCGTCCGCGTCACCGCGCCCTCGCTGGAGCCGCCCCGCCTGGCCGGCGACGTCGCGCTGCTGCGCCCCGACACCCTGGTGCTCGCCCGGCGCGGCGAGCGGGTCCCCATCGCCAACGCGCGCATCGACCTGATCGAGGTGAGCCTGGGGCGGGACCGCCGGCGCGGTGCGTGGCGGGGCGCCCTGTTCGGCGGGCTGGTGGGTGCCGGGCTGGGGGCGACGTTCGGCGCGCTCGGCGCGCAGGACCTGCCGACCGGCGTCGGCGCGTCGGCGGCGATCGGCTTCTTCGGGGGCGGGCTGGTGGGCGGGGGGCTCGGCGCCGGGGCGGGCGCGGTGTTCGCGCCGGAGCGCTGGCAGGGCTACCGCATCGACCATCCGCCGACGAGGGGAGGCCAGTCCGCCGCTCCTCCGGCCTCCCGGTCTCCGTCGGGGGCTCGCCGCCGGCCCTGAGCGCCGTCCGACGGACGAGCCGGCGAAAACCCCGCCTGGAAGGCTCCAGGAGCGACGACGCGCCCGGACGCGGCCGTTCACCCTCGCGAGGGTGCGATCGTGTTCCAGGCGCGAAATGCTGAGGCGGGTGTTTTCGGGAGATGTTCGGGAAAACGGCGCGTCAGCGGACGATCTCGAACGAGTCGCCGTCGAACGGGCCGGCGGGGATCTCCTCCACCCGGTCCACCCGCGAGCCGGGGGGACCCTCGGCCAGCTGCTCGCGGAAGCGGGCCACCGTCTGTTCCGGCCCGCGCACCCTCACCTCCACCGACCCGTCCTGGCAGTTGCGCACCGTGCCGGCGAGGCCGAGCCCCCGGGCCCGGGAGCGGGTCCACCAGCGGAAACCCACTCCCTGGACCTTCCCCCGGACCCGGTAGGCTGCCTCCTTCATCCCGTCACCGCATCTCCTGGTGGCTGGGACGACGGTGCGGGGCCGGACCGCCGGACGACGCGCCCCCGGAGCCGCCGGAGCCGCCGCCCTGGAGGTTCTGGAGCAGCATGCCGACCAGGCCGCCGGCGCTCCCCTTGCCCTGCGCCATCCCCAGGAGGTTGCGCCCCTCCTGCGCCACGGCCGCGCTCAGGCCGCCCATGATGGCGCCCTTGAGCTGGTTCTTGGCCTTGTACAGGGCGGTGCTCTTCTTCCCCTGCACCTGGTCGCCGCTCCCCGCGAGCAGGAAGCCGACCCCGAAGGCAACGCCGAGCGCCGGGAGCGGGTTGCTGCGGACCATGTCCAGCACGCCGCGGTCCTCCAGCACCTGCTCGGCCCGGCCCAGCGCCTGGCCGGCCTTCTCGCGGGCCTGACCGGCCACGTCGCCGGCCCGCCCGGAGACGTTCCCGGAGAGCCCCTGGAGGCGCTCGCGGGCCTGGCCCGCCACGTCGCGAACCCGGTCCATGGCGCCGCTCCCGCCGGAGCTCCCCGCCGGCTCCCACGAGCTGCCGGAGGCGGTGCCCGCGGCCGCGGAGCCGGCCGGCGCGATGGCCCCGTAGCCGGTGTCCACGTCGCGGCCCACGCTGAGCCCGCTGTGGACCTCGCCCGTCCCGGCGGTCCCCAGGTCGCCCATGGCGCGGGAGCCGGTGGTCCCCGCGTCCAGGGAGGCGTCGTCGCGGCGGGTGCCGCCCGTCAGGCCGGAGCTCCCGGCCGTCCCGGCGTCGCCCGGGCTGGAGCCGTAGCCGGTGCTCCCCATCCCGCTCAGGCCAGCTCCTTCTTCGCCTGCTGGATTTCGCTCTGTAGCCACCGTTTGTCCTCCTTCAGAGTTTGAATGGTCTGGTCCGGCCCGAGGTCGTCCTTCTTGAGGTTGTCCAGGTTCTTCTTCGCCAGCACGCCGCCGATGACGACGAAGAGAAGGCCGACCAGCAGCGCGCCCAGCCAGTAGTTGTCCAGGAGGTCGCCCAGGGCGGCCACCAGGAAGGCGGTGAGCACCAGCAGCCCCACCAGCAGGAGCCCGCCGCCCACCGCGATCATCGCGGCGTCCTTGGTTGCGGTGCGCAGGTTCTCGCGCATCTCCACCTTGGCGAGGGCCACCTCCTGCTTCACCAGGGTCGCGCTGTCCTGCGCGAGCTGCTTGAACAGCTCGCCGAGCGACGGCTCGGGACCGGCTCCCCCGGGGGGGTGGTCCGTCACCGTCGTGCGGGTCACGTGGATGTCGTCCTGCATGGTGTTTTCTCCTACCGCAGGATCTTGCCCAGCACCCAGCCCGCCGCGACACCCATCAGGAGCGTCTGCAGGGGCTTCTCCCTGACCATCCGCTCGAGGTCGCTCTGGAGCGCCCGGACATCGTTGTCGCGCAGGTAGCGCGCGGTGGACTCCATGGTGCCGGCGGCCTGCGAGGCGAGGTCGTTGGCCCGGCCCATCGCGCCGCTCTGGGAGCCGCCCCGGTCCGCCAGGCCGCTCAGCCGGTTCGCCGCCGTCTCCAGCCCGTCGGCCGCCCGGCCGAGCACCTGGTTGGCACGGTCCTCCAGCCCGGCCGCGCCGCCGCCGCCCGATCCCGCGGTCGCCGTGCTGCTCCCGGAGCCGCCGGTGCTCCCCGACCCGCTCCCCCCGGTGCTCCCCGCCGCGCCGGTGCTGCCCATTCCACCCGTGCTGCCCAGGCCGCTGCCGGTCCCGCCGAAGCTCGGCGTGTTCGCGGCGCCCGCGCCCGTGCCGCTCCCGCTCAGCCCGCCGGTCCCGCTCTCCGAGCCCAGGCCGCCGCCGAGCCCGGCGCCGCTCCCCGTCCCGGTGCTTCCACCCAGGCCGGCACCGCCCAGCCCCGACGTGCCGCCTCCCGTCCCCGCCCCGCTCCCATATCCGCCGGTACCGCCGACGTCCCTGTTCTGGTCGTCCATGGTCCCTCCTGGTTGTTTAGGCTCCGTTCATCCGGGAGGGGGCGTATGCGCAACACCTGTGCCAGGGTCCACATCCGTTCCGCGGCGCGGCAGGGGCGCGAAGCCCGGGGTTTTCAAGTGTTTACGCCGGCCCGGCTCCCGGGTCGCAGCGCGCCGCCGCGACCGGCGGTGTTCCACGTGGAACAGGGCGGCGGCGGGCTTGTACCAGGGAGCGCGGGAGCCCGGGACACCAGCGACGGCGGGAGCGGATGAGCCAGCGGTACGACGTGATCGTGGTGGGCGGCGGCCACGCGGGGGTGGAGGCGGCGGGCGCGGCGGCGCGCGTGGGCGCAGCCACCCTGCTGGTCACGCCCAACCTGGAGGGGATCGGCCAGATGAGCTGCAACCCCGCCATCGGGGGGGTGGCGAAGGGTACGGTGGTGCGCGAGGTGGACGCGCTGGGCGGGATCATGGCCCGCGCGTCGGACCGCTCGCGCATCCAGTTCCGCATGCTGAACCGCTCCAAGGGCCCCGCGGTCTGGGCGCCGCGCGTGCAGTGCGACCGCGGCCTGTACCCGCGCGCGGCGCGCGCGCTGCTGGAGGAGCACCCCTCCCTGCACTTCGTCCAGGGGATGGTGGGCTCCCTGCTGCTGGAAGCCGGCCGGGTGGCGGGCGTGAGGACGGAGAGCGGCATCGAGATCCACGCCCGCTGCGTGGTGCTCACCGCGGGCACCTTCCTCCGCGGGCGGATCCACATGGGCCACGCCCCGGCCGTCCCCGCCGGGCGCGCCGGCGACCCGCCCTCGGTGCGGCTCGCCGAGCAGATGGAGGCGCTGGGGCTGGAGGTCGCCCGCTTCAAGACCGGCACGCCGCCGCGCATCGACGGCCGCTCGGTGGAGCTGTCGCGCCTGGAGGAGCAGCCGGGCGAGTCCCCCGACTACCGCCTGTCCGTGTGGGCCCGCGAGCCGCTGCTCCCGCAGCTCCCCTGCTGGATCACCTGGACCGGGGAGCCGCTGCGCGAGATCGTGGACCGGCACCTGGGGGAGTCGGCGCTCTACGGCGGGGAGATCTCCGGGCGCGGGCCGCGCTACTGTCCCTCCATCGAGGACAAGATCGTCAAGTTC
The DNA here is from genome assembly GCA_040752145.1 of Gemmatimonadota bacterium. Lineage (GTDB taxonomy): Bacteria > Gemmatimonadota > Gemmatimonadetes > Longimicrobiales > Longimicrobiaceae > JAFAYN01. The sequence continues at coordinate 5,356 of JBFMFL010000112.1, read as the reverse complement.
CCCGACGCCGCCCGGCACCAGGTCTTCCTGGAGCCGGAGGGGCTCGCCACGCGGGAGATGTACGTCAACGGCCTCTCCACCTCCCTCCCCGCTGAGGTGCAGCTCCGCATGCTGCACAGCATCCCGGGGCTGGAGGAGGCGCGGATGACCAAGCCGGGGTACGCCATCGAGTACGACTACTACCCCCCCCACCAGCTCCGCCCCACCCTGGAGAGCAAGGCGCTGGAGGGGCTCTTCCTGGCTGGACAGGTGAACGGCACCACCGGCTACGAGGAGGCCGCCGGTCAGGGCGTGCTCGCCGGCGCAAACGCCGCGCTCACGGCGCTCGGCCGCGAGCCGATCGTGCTGGAGCGCGACCAGGCGTTCATCGGCGTGCTGGTGGACGACCTGGTGACCCGGGGGACGGACGAGCCCTACCGGCTGTTCACCTCCCGCGCGGAGTTCCGCCTCACCCTTCGCCAGGACAACGCCCTCGCCCGCCTGGGCCCCGTCGCCGAGCGCGCCGGGCTGCTGACCCCGGAGCAGCGCGAGGTGCTGCACCGCCGCCTGGAGGCCGAGTCGCGGGTACACGCGTGGCTGGGGAGCACCAACGCCGCCCCCGCGCAGGTCAACGCCCTGCTGGAGGGTGCCGGCCAGTCCCCCATCCGCGAGCCCACCCGGCTCGCCCAGCTCCTGCGCCGCCCGGGGATCTCCGCCGGCGCGCTGGTCGCCGCGGTGGGCGCCGAGCCCGCGGAGGACCCGTCCGCCTTCGAGGAGGCGCTGGCCGCCGCCGAGATGGAGCTGCGCTACGAGGGATACCTGGTGCGCGAGCGCGAGCGCGCCGAGTCGCTGCGCCGCCAGGCCGAGTTCCCCCTCCCCGACGACCTCCCCTACCCCGCCCTGGAGTCGCTGTCCTTCGAGGCGCGGCAGAAGCTGGACCGCGTGCGCCCGGCGACCCTGGCACAGGCCGGCCGCGTGCCGGGCGTGAGCCCCAGCGACCTGCAGAACCTGATGATGGAGGTCCGCAAGCGCCGGGCTGTGGAGGAGCCGCTGCCGGCGACGTGATGCGCTCGGCGCGGGGAGTGTTCCACGTGAAACACTCCCCCCTGAGGACGCCAGCACCAGCCCCGCGTGAGGGATGTCGGCCCGAAGGGGCGAGACCCGCGGGCAGTTTCGCGGGGCTCGACTCCGTTACGCACAGTTGTATCGTGCGTTACGGAGCCGCAGCCCGACCCCGGCGCAGCCGGGGGCACGCCCAAATCTGCTCCTTCGCGGTCTGACTGATCCGTTTCACAAAACCACCCACACGTGCGCGCACGCGCGCGTCGCTGGACGCTCCGCACCCCGCCGGGTTATATTTCGCGCTCCACTCCCACCCACAGAGCAGGGACCAGCCTTGTCGCGCATCATCGCCATCGCAAACCAGAAGGGCGGCGTCGGGAAGACCACCACCGCCATCAACCTGGGAGCGTGCCTCGCCGTCGCCGAAAAGAAGACGCTCGTCATCGACACCGACCCGCAGGGCAACGCCACCAGCGGGCTGGGGATCGTCAAGGACGACGTGGAGCGGTCGATGTACGACGTGCTGGTGGAGGGCGCCTCGCTGGACGAGGTGATCGTCCCGCAGGTCCACTTCCCGTACCTGGACGTGGCGCCGGCGACGCAGGACCTGGTGGGCGTGGAGGTGGAACTGGTGGGGCGCGCGGCGCGGGAGAACATCCTGCGCGAGGCGCTGGAGCCGCTGCGCGACCGCTACGAGTACATCCTCATCGACTGCCCCCCGTCGCTGGGGCTGCTCACCCTCAACACGCTGACGGCGGCGGACGCGGTGCTGATCCCCATCCAGTGCGAGTTCTACGCGCTGGAGGGGCTTTCGCAGCTGCTGAACACCATCCGCATCGTGCAGAAGAGCCTGAACCCGCGGCTCCAGATCGAGGGGGTGCTGCTCACCATGCACGACGGCCGCCTCAACCTGTCGCGGCAGGTGGCGGACGAGGCAAAGGAGTACTTCGGGCCCAAGGTGTACCGCAGCGTGGTGCCGCGGAACGTGAGGATCGCCGAGGCGCCCAGCTTCGGCAAGCCGATCGTGCTGTACGACATCGTCTCCGTGGGGGCGAAGAGCTACCTGGCGCTCGCCAAGGAGGTGATCGCCCGCACCCCCAAGGCCGGCGCCCGCGCCGAGGCCGCCCCGCTCGCCGTGGCGGCGGGAGGGGAATAAGCCGTGTCCGGAGCCAAGAAGCCCGCCCGCCTGGGGAAGGGTCTGGGCGCCCTGCTGGGCGAGTACCTCCCCCCCGAGGGCGCGCAGCCGTCGCAGGACGGGATCCGCGTGGTCCCCATCGCCCGCATCGCCCCCAACCCGTTCCAGCCCCGGCGCGAGTTCGCCCCGGAGCAGCTGGCGGAGCTGGAGGCCTCCATCCGCGAGAACGGCCTCCTCCAGCCGCTGGTGGTGCGGCCGCGCACGGCGACCACCCCGGACGGCGCCGACTGGGAGCTGATCGCGGGCGAGCGCCGCTGGCGGGCGATCCGCCGGCTGGAGTGGACCGAGGTGCCGGTGGTCGTCAAGGAGATCGACGACCGCGCCATGCTGGTGCTGGCGATCGTGGAGAACATCCAGCGCGCGGAGCTGTCCCCGCTGGACGAGGCGACCGGGTACCAGAAGCTGATCGAGGACTTCGGCTTCACGCAGCAGGAGGTGGCCGAGAGCGTGGGCAAGGACCGCTCGACGGTCGCCAACCTGCTGCGCCTCCTCCAGCTCCCCGCCTCCGTGCAGGGGATGGTGAACCGCGGCGAGCTTTCCATGGGCCACGCCCGCGCCATCCTGGGGCTCCCCGGCGAGCGCGAGATGGCGGACCTGGCGCGCGAGGCCGCGGAGCAGGGCCTCTCCGTGCGCGTGGTGGAGGAGCGGGTGAGGACCCGCCGCGGCGCCCCCGCCGCGGCTCAGGCGGCCCCCCGCGAGGCGGAGCGCGCCGCCGACCCGCACGTCCGCCACCTGGAGGAGGAGCTGCAGCGCGCGCTGGGCACCGCGGTGAAGATCCGCGTGGGCGGCGGGCGCAGCGGGCGCATCGAGATCCCCTTCTACAACGCGGACGACTTCGACCGCGTGCTGGAGCTGCTGCTCGGCGCGGAGGCGGGGAAGGTCTGATGCCCCCGTCGCAGCGCCCGAGGGGCGGCGGCACGCCCCGGGACGAGCGTCGCATGACCTTCATCGTGGTCCCCCACGGCGGAGGCGGGCTGAGCACGCGGTCGTTCGAGATCTCCTACCGCCGGCTGCGCGTCGCCGCGCTGGTGGCGGCCGCGGCGGTGGTGCTCTGGGCGGTGTCCATGGCCTCGTGGGTGTGGGTTGCGGCGCAGGCCGCGCGGGTCCCCGGCCTGAAGCGCGAGGTGGCGCAGCTGGAGCAGGAGCGGGTGCGGGTGCAGCAGCTCGCCGCCATGCTGGGCCGCATGGAGCGCCAGTACGAGCAGGTGCGGATGATGCTGGGGGCGGAGGCGCTGGAGGAGGCCCGCGCCCGCCGCGCCGCGGGGCAGGCCGGGACGGACTCGGTTCCGCCGGTGAGCGGGGAGGCGACGGTCCCCTCGTCCTGGCCGCTGGACCGGCGCGGCTTCGTCACCCGCGAGCACCTGGCGCGGGTCCCGGGGCGGCACCCGGGGATCGACATCGCCACGCCGGAGGGGACGCAGGTGCGCGCCTCCGGGGCGGGGACGGTGGTGGAGGCGGGGGAGGACAGCGTGTACGGCAGGTTCGTGAGGATCCGCCACCGCGACGGGTACGAGACCATGTACGGGCACGCCTCCGAGGTGCTGGTGGCGGAGGGGGCGGAGGTGGCGCAGGACCAGACCATCGCGCTGAGCGGCAACACCGGCCTTTCCACGGCGCCGCACCTGCACTTCGAGGTGCGCAGGAACGGCGAGCCGGTGGATCCGCGCACGCTCGTGAAGGCTCCCAGGTGACGCAGAGAGCATGTTCGGAAAGAAATCTACGGAAAGGGGTGCCGTGGCACGCGAACGGGTGAGCGCCGCGCTGGGCGTGGCGGCGGCGGACGGGGCGATCTCCATCATCGGGGCCGGGATGCGCATCGTGGGCGACCTGGTGACCGACGGCACGATCCGGGTGGAGGGCCGGGTGGAGGGGACGATCCGTGCCGGCAAGGCGGTGGTGCTGGGCAAGGGCGGCGAGGTGGTGGGCGACATCTTCACCCAGGACGCGGTGATCGGCGGCCGGGTGCAGGGACGGGTGTTCGCGGAGAGCCGCCTGGAGCTGCAGAGCACCTCGGAGATCAGCGGGGAGATCCGCGCCCGCACCGCGCACCTCCAGCTGGACGAGGGGGCCCGCTTCAACGGGCAGATCCAGATGGTGGACGAGGACGGGATGCGGGCGCTCCCCGCGGCGGAAGCCCCGCGCGAGTAATCCACTCGGCGGGGTGGGGTTCTCCACATCGCGTAAATCGCTGTAAAACGTTGTGGGTGAGCCGCTTGCGGTTTTCCACAGCTCCGTCCACAGATTTTCCACGCGAGTTTTCCACGCGCGTGGAATCCTCCCCGGAAGGGCCCCCGAGATGCGGCTGGAAGAGCTCTGCGCCTACCTGGACGGGTACCTGCGGATCGGCGAGGTGCCGGACTACGCGGGCGCGCTGAACGGTCTGCAGGTGGCGAACGCCGGCGAGGTGACGCGCGTGGCGGCGGCGGTGGACGCGGCGCAGGCCACCGTGGACGCGGCGGTGCGCGCCGGGGCCGACTTCCTGCTGGTGCACCACGGCCTGTTCTGGGACGGCAACCAGCCGGTCACCGGGCGCCGCTACCGGCGCCTGCGGGCGCTGCTGGAGGGCGGCGTGGCCGTGTACGGCGCCCACCTGCCGCTGGACGTGCACCCGGACGTGGGCAACAACGCCGTGCTGGTGCGCGCGCTGGGGATGGAGCCCGTGGGCACCTTCGGCGACCACAAGGGCTACCCGCTGGGTGTGTGGGGCGAGCTGGACCTGAGCCGCGAGGCACTGTGCGCGCGGCTGGACGAGCTGCTGGGCGGCCGCGTGAAGATGGTACCAGGCGGGCCGGAGCGGGTCCGGCGCGTGGGGGTGATCACCGGCGGCGCCGGGAGCATGGTGCCCGCGGCCGCGGCGGCGCGGCTGGACGCGTTCGTCACCGGCGAGGGGGCGCACCACAACTTCTTCGACGCCGAGGAGGGCGGGATCAACCTGTACCTGGGCGGCCACTACGCCACCGAGACCTGGGGCGTGAAGGCGCTGGCGGCGCACCTGGAGGAGCGCTTCGGGCTCCCCTGGACCTTCCTCGACCACCCCACGGGGCTCTGACGCACACGGCGGCCGGCGCGAGTAGCGCCGGGCGCGTAGCGTGTGTGGCCGGGCTGGGCGGGGGCGTGGGG
>JBFMFL010000111.1:11062-19864 GCA_040752145.1 Gemmatimonadota bacterium | reverse complement strand
GGCCGGGCCCCGGTAGCCCGCTGGGTCAGACTCCCCAGGGGGCCCGGCGCGCTGTGGCGCCGCCGTCCCGCGGGTGGGGAGGCCGCGCCCCACGCCCGCGGGGGACCGCCGCGGGTGCCGGGTCGGAATCCGCCAGCACCGGCGCGGGTTTTCGGCGGCGCGCGCCCCGGTGCGCGGAAATTGAATTGGCGTCCGCCGTCGGCCGGGAGCTGCCCGCGCCGCGCAACCCATCAAGTGACCCAAGGAGCGACGATGTTTTCCCGAACGATTCTCGTTCCGGCCGTCGTCCTGCTCGCCATGACGAGTCCCCTCAGGGCGCAGGACACCGCGACCGTGACCGACCGCCAGCTGCGGCAGCGGCTGGACTATGCGCTGGGCGACACCCGGAAGTCCATCCAGGAGCTGACGGAGCTGCTCGCCCGGATGCAGACGCTTCGTACCGCCGTGCACGCCAGGATCACGCGCGACAGCATCGCCGTGCGCTCGGCCGCCGGCACCACCCGGCCGACGAACACCGGCGGCACGGCGTCCGGCCCCAACGCCAACGGCGGCCCGTCCCTGCCGGCGGCCGGGAACAGCATCCGGGTGCAGGGGCACGACTTCGACGACGGGACCATCGGGGCCTTCGGCCAGTGGGGCGGCTACACCCCCCGGCCCGTGACCGTCGTCCCCGACCCCACGGGCTCCGGGCGCGGCAAGGTGGCGCGCGTGGTCTACGAGCGCGACCCGGCGGGCGGCGGCTCGGTGGACGTCAACGGCGGCATGTACATCCGCCCCAACCCGCCGGGCGGGCACCCGGACGGGGTCGGCTTCGGCGACTCCATCTACTTCCGCGCGGACCTGTGGATGCCCCGCTACCCCGGCGGCCGTCCCAACCGGCCGCAGGTCGACCAGCGCAAGCTGCTGTACATCAAGTTCGGCGAGCCCAGCAACCGCTCCTCGTCGCTGGTGCTGAACAGCTGGGGAAGGACGGACGGCAGCGGCCTGGACCTGGCGCTGGTCTCCGAGCGCACCCTGGGCGACGCCGAGGTGAACTACGGGCTGGGCCCCATCAACTGGGACACCTGGCACAAGCTGGAGATGCAGCTGATCGTCAACCGCCGCGGCGCCTCGGACGGCACCGTGCGGGTGTGGCTGGACGGGCGGCTGGTCAAGGAGCGGAAGAACGTGGTGATCTTCGACCCCAGCGCGAGCACCGCCACCGACTTCATCTACGAGTGGGGCGTCGGCAACCAGGAGCAGTGGGCGCCGGACGAGAGGACGCCGATGAAGGACTACCGGCTCTGGGACAACATCGAGTTCCGCACCGGGCGGCCGTAGCCGGCGGCGGACGACGACGAGCCTCCGGCGGACCCGCTCCGCCGGAGGCTTGGTCTTTCCGCGGCCCGCGTCAGCGGCCGCGCAGCCAGTCCACCGTCTCGCGGAGCGCGGGGAGGGGGTCGGAGGGGCGGAACACCTCGTCGCGGCTCCCCGGGCCGAAGGCGGCCAGGAACCTCGCCACCGCCCCCCCCAGGCCGGGCTCGTCGTCCGGGAGCGCCAGCTCCTCGCGGGAGCGGCGCGCCCGCGCGAGCAGGTGGTCCACCTCGCCCCAGGTCCAGCGCAGCCGCACGCCGGCGCGGTACCCGCGCACCGGCCGCGGCTTCCTCCCGGCGGCGGCCTCCAGGAGCAGGGCGGGGAAGTCCACCCCCGCGTCCAGCGCCAGCTGAAGCGAGCCCCAGAAGCGCCCGTTGATCTCCATGATGTAGGGCGTCCCCGTGGCGGCGTCCACCTTGAACTCCACCATCGCCACCCCCCGCCAGGCGAAGGCGCGCAGCAGCGCCACGGAGCGCTCCAGCAGCGCGGGGTCCAGCGGGTGGCTCTCGCGGTAGACGCTCACCCCGCCGGAGGGCGGCTTCTCGCGGATGCGGCGGTGGGAGAAGGCGGCCACCACCTCGTCGTCCCAGAGCAGCACGAAGATCCCCACCCCCGGCCCCACGATCCGCTCCTGGAGGAGCACCGGGTAGGCGCCCGCCGGCAGCGCGGCCAGCGCCGCCCGCAGCGCGGCCGCGTCGCGCACGTGCGCCACCGCCGACTTGGCGCGCACCCCGTCCTCCTGCACCACCGAGCGCGAGGGCTTGAGCACCAGCGGAAAGCGCAGCCCCGCCGGGTCCAGCGCCCGCGCCTCCGCCGCGCTCGCCACGGCGCGCTGCTCCGGCACCCCGATCCCCACGGCGCGCGCGGCCTCCATCACCGCCGCCTTGTCGCAGATCCGCTCGAACTCGGCCAGCCCCGCGAAGGGGACGAGCGCCCCCAGCGAGTCGCGCTCCGGGAGCACGGCCAGCAGCGACGGCTCGCTGATGGGGAGGAGCACGTCCACCCCGTGCCGGGCGACCAGGGCGCGCAGCGCGGCCACGTACCCGGCCGGGTCGCGGAGCGGGTCGGGGACCGTGGCGTGGGCGCGGCACCAGCGCGAGGCGCCGGCGAGCGAGCGCCGTCGCGGCGAGCACGCGTACACCGCGTGCCCGGCGCGCCCCAGCGAGCGGACGGCGGCGAGCGCCGCGCGCTGCTCGCCGTCGGTGACCAGGACCGTGGCCACGCTACACCGCCGCGGGCGCGGCGGCGCCGGGGGTGGGCGCGCCCGCGGCGATCCCCAGGGCGTCGCGGTACACGGCCTCGTAGCCGGCCACCATCGCCTCGGTGCTGAAGCGGCGCTCCACCCGCGCCCGCCCGGCCCGCGACATCCGCGCGCGGCGCTCCGGGTCGCCGGCCAGGGCGTGCAGGGCGTCGGCGAGCGCGGCCGGGTCGCGGGCGGGGACCAGCACCCCGCTCACCCCGTCCTCCACGATCTCCTCCGGGCCGCCGCAGCGCGTCGCCACGGTGGGGACGCCGCAGGCCAGCGCCTGCACGGTGGAGAGCGAGAAGCCCTCGGCGTGCGAGCTGATGGCGTACAGGTCGAGGCCGTGCATGACGCGCGCGACGTCCTCGCGGAAGCCGGTGAAGTGTACGTGCTCCCGCAGCCCCATCCCGTCGCGCACCGCCAGCAGGTCGTGGTACATCTGCCCGCGGTTGTCGCCCACCACCACGAAGCGGTAGGCGTCGGAGCGCTCCCGCAGCAGGGCGGCGGCGCGCAGCAGGTCCGGGTACGCCTTGGCGGTGCGCAGGTTGCCCACCGCGCCCACCAGGAGCTGGCCGGGCTCCACGCCCAGCTCCCGGCGAAATCCCTCGTCGGAGCCCGGGCGGAAGGCGCGGGCGTCGATGCCGTTGTGGACCACGCGCGTGCGCGACGGCTCCAGCCGGTTCCCCTCCAGCACCCAGCGCCGCAGCGACTCGGACACGAAGACCACGCGGTTCCTGCGGCGGTCGATGATGCGGAACTTGGCGGCGCGGTACGACTCGTCCGGGGCCACGTCCGCCTGCCCGTGGAAGGTGCAGACCACCGGCACCCCGGCGAGCCGCCCGGCCAGGCTCCCGTACACGCTGGGCCCCAGCAGGTGGGCGTGGATCAGCTCCACCCCGTGCCGCCGCACGACGCCCAGCAGGGAGCGCAGGTAGCCCAGGTCGAAGGCGCCCTGCGGCGGGACGATCAGCGCCTCGATCCCCTCCGGGCGGAGCGCGTCGGAGAGCCACCCCGCCTCGGACACGGCGACCACCGGCCGCCAGCGGTCGGGGTCGAGCCCGACCGCCAGGTTGAAGAGGATGGTCTCCGCCCCGCCGGGGCCCGCCATGTCGATGAGGTGGAGGACGGTCCTGCGCCGTGCGCCGCGCGGCTCGGTCAAGGCTGGGCTCCGGTGAAGCTGCTGCGGAAGGTGGACGGTCGTGGTGCCGGCGCCCCGCCCGGTGGGCAGGGAGCGTACCGGAAGCTGGCCGGGGCGCCGCGCCCCCGCAACCCCGCGCCCGCCGGGCCGCGGTCCCGAGCCGCCGGGGGGGCCGGTTGTGGCGCCGGTGCCGCTGGGGTGTGGGACCGGCGCAACACGGCCGCCGCCCCGCGGGCGCCCCGGCCGGGGTCCACCCGCTTCAACTCCGCTCCCCGGGCGCACGCCGGGGCCCCGCACGGGTTGCGGCGGGGGCGGAACGGCGTATGCTACCTGCCGCCGCCGGCGGCGCCCCCGCGGGCCGCCCTCCTCCGCGTCCGGCCCTCACCTCCACGGGTGCACCGGAGCACCCGACCGCAGACGACAGGGATTTTCGGCGTTCATGAGCGGCAAGACCAAGAGCCTGGGGAAGCAGTCGGCGATCTACGGGGCGGGGATCGTCCTGGGGAAGCTGGCCAGCTTCATCATGCTCCCCGTGTACACGCGCTTTCTCACCCCGGCGGACTACGGGGTGCTGGAGCTGCTGTCGATGACCATCGACGTGATCGGGATGATCGCGGGGATCGGCATCGGCTCGGCCGTGTTCAAGTTCTACTCGGACGCGGCGGACGAGGCGGGCAAGCAGGAGGTGATCGGCACCGCGGCGCTCGCCGCCCAGGGGATGGCCGCCCTCACCGCGGCGCTGGGGATCCTGTTCGCGCCGCAGCTCACCCGCCTGGTGATCGGTCCGGAGACCGACCCGCTCTACCTGCGGATCTTCTTTCTGACCTACCTCTTCCAGACCTGCGAGCACGTCCCCATGCTCCTGCTGCGCGCCCGGCAGCAGGCGACCCGGGTGGTCGCGCTCAACGTGGCGCGGCTGGTCCTGAACCTGTCGCTCAACATCCTCTTCGTGGTCCACTTCCGCATGGGGGTGCTGGGCGTGCTGCTCAGCGGCGCCATCACGGGGCTGGTCATGGCGACGGGGCTCACCGGGTACCTGCTCCGGGAGGTGGGGATCCGCTTCTCGGGGCGGCGCTTCGGGGAGATGGTCCGGTTCGGGAGCCCCATGGTGCTGTGGACGCTGGGGAGCTTCGTGCTGGTCTTCTCCGACCGGTTCTTTCTGAAGCACTACGTGGGCGTCGCCGACGTGGGGATCTACTCGCTGGCGTACAAGTTCGCCTTCATGCTCAGCGCGCTGGCCTTCAACCCCTTCGACATGGTGTGGGACCCGCACCGCTACGAGGTGGCCAAGCGGCCGGACGCCAAGGAGGTGTACGCGCGGGTGTTCCTGTACATGAACGTGGTGGTGGGGCTGGGGGCGCTGGGGATCTCCCTGTTCGTCCGGGACTTCCTGGGCGTGATGTCGGACCCGGCCTTCCTCCCGGCGTACCGCTTCGTGCCGCTGCTGCTGCTGGCGCAGACCTTCTCGCACGCGGTCAGCTACTGCACCCTGGGGATGTTCGTGACGGGCAACACCCGGTCGCTGGGGCGCATCGCCTTCCTGGCGACCGTGGCCGCCCTGGCGCTCAACTTCCTCCTGGTGCCCCGGTACGGGATCATGGGGGCCACGGCAGCGACGGTCCTCGCCTACGGGCTGCGCCTGGTGTGGACGTACCGCTCGGCCCAGCGGCACTACCCCATCCGCTACGGCTGGGGCACGCTGGCCCGGCTGTACGCCATCTTCACCGTGGCGGTGGCGCTGCGCTGGACGGTGCAGCCGGCGCAGCTGGGCGCCTCCCTCGCCTGGAGCGCCCTGCTCATGGCGGGGGCGGCGGCGCTGGTGTACCTGCACATCCTGGGGCCGGCGGAGCGGGACGTGGTCCGCTCCCACTTCGCGCGGTCGCGGGTCGGCCTGGCGCTGGGGGCGTCGCGGGCGTGAGCGGGCTCTCCAGCGCGGGCCGCGCGGAGGAGCCCGCCCCGCCCGCGGTGAGCGTCATCGTCCCCGTGTACAACACGGCGCCCTTCGTGGCGGAGGCGCTGGACTCCATCCTGGCGCAGACGTTCACCGACTACGAGATCCTGGTGGTCAACGACGGCTCCCCCGACACCGAGCTGCTGGAGAGGGTGCTGGCGCCGTACGCCGGCCGCGTCCGCTACCTCCGCCAGGACAACGCCGGGGTGAGCGCCGCCCGCAACCACGCCCTGGCCGTGGCGCGCGGGCGCTACGCGGCCATGCTGGACAGCGACGACACCTGGCACCCGGAGTACCTTGCCTCGCAGGTGGCCGTGCTGGAGGCGGACCCCTCCGTCCACGTGGTGTACCCGGACGCCGTCCGCTTCGGCGGCGGGCCGGAGCAGCGCTACTCGGAGCAGTACGCGGTGGGCGGGGAGATCACCTTCGCCCGGGTGCTGGCGCGCGAGGTCCAGGTGTACGGCGGCGTCACGGCCCGGGTGGACGCGATCGCGGCGGCGGGGCTGTACGACCCGGAGCTGCGCCTGGCCGAGGACTTCGAGCTGTGGCTGCGCATCCTGGCCCGCGGCGGGCGGATCGTCTACAACGACCGGGTGCTGGCGTACTACCGCTACCGCCCGGGGAGCCACACGGCCAGCCCGCGGCCGCTGTTCGAGAACCTGCTCCGCGTGCTGGACAAGGTGGAGCGCACCCTGCCGCTGGAGCCCGGCGAGCGCGAGTCGCTGGCGAAGCAGCGCGACTGGGTACGCTCCAAGCTCCGGCTCATCGAGGGCAAGGCGGCCTTCCAGGCGGGGGAGACGCGCACCGCCATCGAGAAGCTGCGGGAGTCGCGCGCGCTCGCCACCCGGCGCAGGTGGAAGCTCTCGCTGGTGCTGGCGCTGCTGCACGTCGCCCCCGGCCCGCTCCGCGCGCTGTACCTGCTGCGCGAGCGGCTGGGCGCGCGCCGCTGACGGCGGCGCGAAGGCCGCCGGCCGCCTCCGCGCCTCCCTCCACACCCAACGCCCAATCGCGATGCTCGCTCGCCGCAGCGCCCCCGAATCCTACGCGCAGTGGAACCGCGCGCACGGCGCCCCCTTCGGCGCGCCGCTGCGCGGGGAGGCGCTGCTGGAGCGCGTCCTCCCCCGCTCCGCCTTCACCCGGCTGCGCGGGCCGTTCTCCATCCAGCCCAACAACGACACCCGCGCCTGGGAGTACCCGTGGGCGTTCCACGCCGCGGAGCCGCGGCCGGGGCTGGACGTGCTGGAGATCGGCGGCGGGCTGGCCGGCTTCCAGTTCGTGCTTTCCCGCATGGGGTGCCGCGTGGTCAACGTGGACCCGGGGATGGAGGCCACCGGCGTGGGCTGGCCCTGCGACGCCGCTTCCATGCGGCGCCTGAACGGGCTGTTCGGCACCTCGGTGGAACTGCGCAACACCGTGATCGAGCAGGCCGGACTCCCCGACGCCTCGTTCGACCGGGTGTTCAGCATCAGCGTGCTGGAGCACCTCCCCGAGCACGAGATCGCCGGCGCGGTGCGCGAGGCCTTCCGGGTGCTGCGGCCCGGCGGCCGCCTGGTGATGACGGTGGACCTGTTCCTCAACGTCCGCCCGTTCACCGGCGAGGAGCGCAACCGCTACGGCTCCAACGTGGACCTCAGGTGGCTGCTCGCCCAGGCCCCGTTCGAGCTGGAGCAGGGGACACCCGCCGAACTGTACGGCTTTGAAGAGTTCTCCGCCGAGAGGGTGCTCGCCCGCCTGGACGAGCTGCTCGTGGGCTCCTACCCCGCCGCCGCGCAATGCCTGGTCCTGCGGAAGCCCTGACCGCCGCCCCGCCGGCGGCGCCGGGGGGCGGGGAGCGCGCGCACGTGCTCTTCCTCGCCAAGCAGTTTCCCTGGCCGCTCAACGTGGGCGCCCGCCAGCGCTCCTTCCACGTGGCGCGCGGGCTCGCCCGCACGCACGAGGTGACGGTGGTGGCGCTGGACGACCCGCCCGCCGACGGGGAGCGGGAAGCGTTCCTCGCCGCATCCGGGTGCGCCCGGGTGCGCTTCGTCCCCACCTCCACCTGCCTGGGCAACCGGCCGCGCGGCGCCCCCGCCCCCCTGCCGGAACGCGTGCTCGGCGCGCTGCGGGGGCTGTTCGCGCCGCTGCCCGACGCGCTCCAGTACTGGTGGTCGGACGCGCTGGTGGCCGAGCTGGAGGCGCTGCGCCGCGAGCGGCCCGTGGGCGTGGTGTTCGCCTCGCAGTCGTGGATGGCCGAGCACGCGCGCGCGGCCGGCTTCGAGCGGGTGGTGGTGGACGTGGACGACCTGCTGAGCGAGGTGTCGCTGCAGCGCCTGCGGCAGGCGGGGTGGTACCCGCGCCGGCCGCTGGACCGGCTGCGCGCCGCGCAGGAGCGCAGGTACGAGCGCGCCCTCCCCGGGCGCTTCACCCGCGTGCTGGTGGCCAAGGACGACGACCGCGCCTTCTTCCCCGCGGCCACGCGCGGCCGGGTGGACGTGCTCCCCAACGGCGTGTCCGTACCCGAAGCCCCCGCCCCCGAGCCCGACCGCGCCGACACCCTGCTGTTCGTGGGGACGCTGGGCTACCCGCCCAACGTGGACGCCGTCACCTGGTTCGCCCGCGAGGTGCTGCCGCGGGTGTGGGAGGCCCGCCCCGACGTCCGCTTCCAGGTGGCCGGCTTCGGGAAGGGCGGCCACCTCGCGGATGCCCTCGCCGACCCCCGCTGCGCCGTGGCCGAGTCGCCGCCCGAGCTGGCCCCCTTCTACGCCGCCGCCGCCGTGGTGGTCACCCCCATCCGGACCGGCGGCGGCACCCGCATCAAGATCCTGGAGGCGCTGGCGCACGGAAAGGCGCTGGTGAGCACCCGCTTCGGCCCCGAGGGGCTGGGGCTGCGCGGCGGCGTGGACCTGGAGCTCGCGGACACCCCCCGCGCCATGGCCGACGCCTGCCTGGCGCTGCTCGCCGACCCCGCCCGACGCCGCGCCCTGGGCGCCGCCGGCCGCGCCCACGTAGCCGAGCGCTTCGACTGGCGCCGCATCGAGGAGCGCGTGGAGTCCCTGCTCCCGCTCCCCGGCCGCGGAAGCGGCCGGAGCCGGAAAACCGATCGGGGGGGGCGGGGGCCCCCCGGGCCCCCCGCGCGCG
>JBFMFL010000111.1:0-11052 GCA_040752145.1 Gemmatimonadota bacterium | reverse complement strand
AAACGGAGCGGGCGCCCGGGATCCCCGGGGCGCCCGATCTCGCTTCAAGCACCCAACCGCGTGAGGGATTACGGCCCGAAGGGGCGAGACCCCAACAGCAGTATCGTTGGGGGCTCGACTCCGTTGAGCAGCGTAGTTTGCTGCTCTACGGAGCCGAAGCCCGACCCGAGCGCCAGCGAGGGGCACGCCCGAACCCGCCGTTCAAAGCCGTTCAAGAGACCGGATCCGAACTCAGCCGACCGACCGATAGTACCCGCCGCGCCCCATCGGCCGCGCTGCAGGAGCGGGCACCGGCACCCCCTGCCGCGGCACCGGCACCGGCTGCCCCCTCCCGGAGCGGATCTCCCGGGCCTTGTCCAGCGCGCTCACGTGCAGCGCCACCGTCATCGCCAGGTTGATCCAGAAGAACGGGTAGTAGAGCACCGTGACGAAGAACCCGCTGCCGATGAAGCCGAGCAGCGCCCCGTCCAGCCCGTGCGCCGTCTGGTACATGAACCCGTGTTCCCCGGGGAGGGCGCGGAGCAGCTTGCGGGTCTTGAAGTTGACCACAAAGGTGGCGCCGATCAGCAGCACGAAGGCGGCGAGCCCCGTGTAGCCCATCTCCGCCACCGCCTCGATGAAGATGTTGTGAGGCAGCTGCCCGGCCGGGTTGTAGTACGTCTTGTAGTACGGGAGCCAGTTGCCGTAGCCGATCCCCAGCACCGGGTGCTGCTCGGCGATCTCCAGCCCGTCCTTCCAGTAGGTGATGCGCGTGGTGGAGGTCTCGTCCTCGCCGGCGCTCTCGAAGCGCGCCTTCTGCTCCGGCGGGATCACCGCGATCACCAGCGCCACGAAAAGGGCGGCGGGGATCAGCACCCGGAAGCGGTGCCTGGACCGGGCCACCATCAGGATCAGGGTGAGCGCCCCCCCCACCAGCGCCCCGCGCGAGGAGGAGGCGATCATGCTCATCACCGCCGTCACCGGGAACGACAGAAAGAACAGGCGCTGCCACTTCCCCCAGTGCTTCCACATCCCCACCACGAAGGCGGTCGCCAGGGGGAAGAAGACGCACATCTGGATGCCGAACTCGCCGGAGTTGTGGAACCAGCCCGGCCCGCCGGTGGCTCCCCAGTCGCGGAAGCCGAAGCCGGTCTCCGCCCAGGAGCGCGCCCCGTGCTGCGACATCTTGAAGGAGTACAGCAGAAAGGCCAGCATGTAGACGAAGAAGCGCCGCTCCGTGGTGACGATGCTGACGGTCAGCACGAACACCAGCACCCAGTTCAGGTAGACGCTGAACTTCTCCAGCGACGCGTCGAACGAGAACGCCGTGAAGGAGGACGCCACCAGCACCAGCGTGTACAGGCCCAGCAGCCCGGAGATCACGGTGGGGAAGCGGGCGAGCTTGCCCTCCATCCCGGCCGTCACGATCGTCAGCAGCAGGAAGGTGAGCCCCCACGGCAGGACGTCGATGGACTGGTACACCTGCTGCGGCCGGACGTACTCGATGAACATGTACAGGTTCAGGAACCAGAACGAGGCCGGCTCCCGCTGCAGGAACGCCCAGATCGCCCGCGGGGTCGTCCGCCACACGTCCGCCGCCCGCCCGGCGGCGGAGGGGCGCCGCGCCCCCGGGCGGGGCGCGAAGGCGGGGCCGGCGCCGGCCGGCATGCGTCCCGGCGCGGCGAACCGGGGCTGCGATACGTCACCCATTCAGGACCCGCTTGAGAAGGTGTAGGCCGCGGAGCATGGAGGTGGGGACCAGGCTCCCGCCCAGGATCCCTACCGAGCGGCCGGAGACCGCCGCGCCCTCGCGCCAGGCGTCGATCACGGCCGTGCGCGCCTCGCGGCGCTCCATCAGCGACAGGTGCAGGTAGGCCATGCGCAGGAGGAGCCGCTGGCGGCCCAGCCGCCGGGCCTCCTCCTCCGCGGGGGAGAGAGCGCGCAGGCGCCCCGCCCGCTCGTTGCTGAGCAGGGCGTTGAGGACCATGTCGCGGGTGTTGGCGCCCGCGGTGAGCCGCTCCTCGTGCCCCACGCGCCAGCGCAGCAGCGGCGACATCACCACGGCCATGGGCGAGGCCGCGGCCAGGCGGTGGAAGAGCTCGGTGTCCTCCGCCACTCGCAGAGCCTCGTCGAAGCCGCCGCTGCGCAGGAACAGCTCGCGCCGCACCATGGCCGCGGAGGGGAGCACCACGTTGCCCCGGAAGAGCAGGCCGAAGGCGTCGCCGGCGAACACCGCGTGGCTGCCGCCCGCGGCCTCCACCGCGAGCTCGCGGAGCGCCGCCGCGAACCACTCCCGCGAAGTGCGGCCGTTCTCGCAGAACACCGGCACCGCCGTCTCCAGCCCGCGCGTCCCCTCCACCGGCCGCCCGGCGCCGTCCACCAGAACGCACTCGGTGATGGACCACCCCGCCTCCGGGACCGCCGCGTGGACGGCCGCCTGCACCTCCAGCTTGGCGGGGTCCCACAGGTCGTCCGAGTCCACGAAGGCGACCCACTCCCCGCGCGCCTCGCGCACCCCGCGGTTGCGCGCGGCGGACACGCCGGCGTTGGCCTGGCGGACGTAGCGCACCGGAGCGGGAAAGGCGCGGCAGACCTCCTCGGTGTGGTCGCGCGAGCCGTCGTCGACGATCACGACCTCGTCGGGCGGGCGCGTCTGCTGTAGCACGGACTCCACAGTCGCGGGGAGCCACTCCGCCCGGTTGTAGGTGGGGATGACGACCGTGATGGACGACAAGTGCCTCTCCGGGTCCACGTCGGGTGGGGCGGCGCGGGGGCGCCGGGCGTCGGGCGCGGCGCGTGGGCCGCGCCCCCCCTGGTGCATGGATCTTGCCACCCCGGGGGGCCGGCCCCGCGCCTGCCGCGGGCCCGCAGCTCCCCGCCCGCCGCGGCCGGGGGGCTCCCCCGGACCCTCCCGGGCACTCTTCCCACACCCGACCCGATGCGCCGGGAACCACCCACACCTGTTGCGCCCGCCCCACAGGCCGGGCTCGCGGACGCGCCGCGGGACGCCGCCGCCGGGCGCGGATCGCCGCGCCCCGCCGCGGATCCGCGGCCCCTGACCATCCTGCACGCCGCCGCCCCGGCGCGGGTGGGGGGGCTGGAGCGAGTCGTGCGTTCGCTGTGCGCCGGGCAGCGCGCCCGGGGGCACCGGGTTCACCTGCTGGCGGTGGTGGACCCTGGCGAGGCGGAGCACCCGCTGGTCGCCCCGCTGCTAGCCGCCGGGGTGGAGGTCCACCTGCTGGAGCTGCCGGCGCGGGCGTACCCCCGGGAGCGCGCGTTCGTGCGGAAGCTGTGCGGGAGGATCCGCCCGGACGTGCTGCACACCCACGGCTACCGCCCGGACCTGGTGGACGCGCCGGTGGCCCGCTCGCTTGGGATCGCGACGGTCGCCACGGTGCACGGCTTCGTGCGGGGCTCGTGGAAGGGGCGGCTGTACGAGTGGCTGCAGCGGCGCTCCCACCGCCGCTTCGACGCGGTGGCCGCGGTGTCGCGCCCGCAGGTGGAGGAGCTGGCGGCCGCCGGCGTGCCGCGGGCCCGCATCCACCACCTCCCCAACGCCTGGGCCGCCCACGCGCCGCCGCTCCCCGCCGCCGAGGCGCGGGCCCGGCTGGGGGTGCCGGAGGGCGTCTTCCACCTGGGGTGGGTGGGGCGGCTGGGGCGCGAGAAGGGGGCCGACGTGCTCCTGGACGCCCTGGCGCTCCTGGGCGACCTCCCGCTGGTGGCCTCGGTCGTGGGCGGCGGGCGCGAGGAGGCGGCGCTCCGCGCGCAGGCCGAGGCGCTGGGCGTGGCCGACCGGGTGAGGTGGCACGGGATGGTCGCGGAGGCGGGCCCCCTGTTCACGGCCTTCGACGCCTTCGTGCTCAGCTCGCGCACCGAGGGAACGCCCATCGCCCTGTTCGAGGCCATGGAGGCAGGCGCCCCGGTGGTGGCCGCCGCGGTGGGCGGGGTGCCGGACGTGGTCTCCCCCGCGGAGGCCCTGCTGGTGCCCCCCGAGGACCCCGCGCGCCTGGCGGAGGCGGTCCGCGCCGTGGCGCGCGACCCCGCGGCCGCCGCGGCGCGGGCCCGCGCCGCGGGCGGGCGGCTCCGCTCCGCGTTCGGCGCGGCCCCCTGGCTGGACCGGTACGACGCGATCTACCGGCAGGTACAACGTCAACCCCGCTCATGAGCCCCATGACCCCGCTCGCCTGGACCCTCGTCGCGCTCCCCCTCGTCCTGGGGGCCTACGCGTACGCGGGATATCCGCTCCTCCTGGCGGCGATGGGCCGCGTCCGCGGCCGCCGCCCGGCCGCCGCCCGGCCGGAGGAGTGGCCCACCGTCAGCATCTGCCTCCCCGCGTACAACGAGGAGGCGCAGATCCGCGGCGCCGTGGAGAGCCTGCTCCGGCTGGACTATCCCGCGGACCGCCGCCAGATCCTGGTGGTCTCCGACGCCTCCACCGACCGCACCGACGACATCGTCCGCGAGTACGCCGACCGCGGCGTGGAGCTGCTCCGCATGCCCCAGCGCGGCGGCAAGACCGCCGGCGAGAACGCCGCCGCCCTGCACCTGACCGGCGACATCGTCGTCAACACCGACGCCTCCATCCGCATCCGCCCGGACGCGCTGAAGCCGCTGCTCGCCCGCTTCGCCGACCCCACGGTGGGCGTCGCCTCCGGGCGCGACCTGAGCGTGGGCAGGGCCGGCGACGACGCCAACGCCGGCGAGGGCGGGTACGTGGGGTACGAGATGAGCGTCCGCGCGATGGAGACCGCGGTGGACGGGATCATCGGCGCCTCCGGCTGCTTCTACGCCATCCGGGCGGAGCTGCACCGCACCCAGCTCCCCCAGCACCTGAGCCGCGACTTCGCCTCCGCCCTGGTCGCCCGGGAGCACGGCTACCGGGCCGTGTCGGTGGACGAGGCGGTGTGCTTCGTCCCGCGCACCAGCTCGCTGCGCCGCGAGTACCGGCGCAAGGTCCGCACGATCGCCCGCGGGATGGAGACGCTCTGGCACAAGCGGCGCCTGATGAACCCGCTCCGCCACGGCGTCTTCGCCTGGATGCTGCTGAGCCACAAGGTGGCGCGCTGGCTCCTCCCCTGGACGATCTTCGGCGGGGCCGCGGGCGTGGCGCTCCTGGCCGCCGACCACGTCTGGGCCCGGGTGGTGCTCGCGGCGGGGACCGGCGTCGGCGCGCTGGCGCTGGCCGGGTGGATGTGGCCCGAGTCGCGCCCCATCCCCCGCGTCCTGGCCATCCCCGCCTTCGCGGTGACCGGCAACCTGGCGGCGATGCACGCCTTCCTGCGGGCGCTCTCGGAGGAGGACGGCGCCACCTGGGAGCCGACGCGGCGCGACGTCGTGCTGAGCGGGAGCTGAGCCGATGAGGATCTACGCCTTCACGCAGTACTACCCGAGCACCTTCAAGCCGTACTTCGACACCCAGTTCGCCCAGTTCCTGCGCGACGGGCACGACGTCACCGTGCTGGCGCACGGCGCGCAGGCGCACGTGGCGGACGAGGCCGTGTCGCGCCTGGGCCTGCCGGAGCGCACCCGCTACTACCCCACCACGCTCCGCACCCTGCCGCGCTTCCTCCCCGGGGCGCTCGGCGCCCTGCTGGCCGACCCGGGAGCCGCCGTGCGGCGGATGGGGGCGACCGAGCCGGCGAAGGGGAGGAAGAGCCGCTTCATGGACGCGGTGCGGATGCTCGGCCTCCCGCGCGAGCGCCCGGACCTGTGCCTGGTACACGACCTCACCACGGCCGGGATGTTCACCCTGCTGCGCCGGGTCTACCCCGGCGTGCCGGTGGCGATGTACTACCACGGCGGGGAGAACGCCGGCAGCAAGGGGATCCCCGACGCCGTGGTGCGCAGCGCGTTCCGGGGCGTGGACGTGGTCTTCACCAACACCGGGTTCTCGCGCGACCACGCGGTGGCGCGCGGCTGCCCGGCCGACAAGGTGGAGATCGTCCCCGTGGGATTCTGCCTGGACGACTACCGCCCCGCGGCGCCGCGCGAGTACCGTCCGGGCGGCGTGCTCCGCCTGCTCTCGGCGAGCCGCCTCAGCGAGGAGAAGGGGCACCGCTTCGCGCTGGAGGCGCTGGCCGGCCTGGTGGCCTCCGGGGTGACGGACTTCCGCTACACCATCGTCGGCGGCGGCTACCTGCGCGAGCCGCTGGAGCGCTTCGTCGAGGAGAACGGGCTGCGGCCCTACGTGGAGTTCGCGGGGATCCTGACCACCGCGGCGCTGCTCGACCGGATCGCGGCGACGGACCTAGTGCTCCTCCCCAGCATCGAGCTGGGGACCTGGGTGGAGAACCAGGCCTGCATCGTCCAGGAGGCCATGCTGATGAAGGCGCTGGTGGTGGCGACCACCGCCGGCGGCGTCCCCGAGTCCACCGCCCCCGAGCTGCGCCCCTTCCTGGTCCCCCCCGAGGACCCCGACGCCATCGCCCGCTCCATCCTCGCCGTCCGCGCGCTCCCCGGGCAGGAGATGCGCGCCCTGGGCGAGGCCGGGCGCGCCTTCGCCGAGGAGCGCTACGACATCCGCCGCCTGAACGCCGAGCTGCTCCGCCGCACCCTGTCCCGCCACCGCCCGCCCGTCGCGGCCCCGGAGCTCGCGGGAGCGGCCTGAACGGCAGCACGGAGCACGAAGTACGCAGCACGTGAAACGCGCCCCATCGGGATCTCCCGGTGGGGCGCCGTCGTTTCGAGCCGGGTGGGGGCCCCCGCGGACGCCAGCACCACCCCCGCGTGAGGGATGCGAGCGCGAAGCGGCGAAACCCAACAGCAGTACCGTTGGGGTTCGCCTCCGTTGCAGACGGTCGTTTCGTCTGCTACGGAGCCGCAGCCCGACCCCGCGCCAGCGGGGGCACGCCCGAGCCCGCCGTTCAAAGCCGTTGCCGTTCGTTCCGATGCCGAAAAACAAGAACGGGCCCGCCCCCATACCGGGAGCGAGCCCTCCGTACTGCCCGACCGAGCGGAAAGAACGAGCTTACTGCTGCTCCTCTTCCTGCTTGCGGCGACGGCGGCGGGCGGCGCCGGCCAGGCCGGCGAGCCCCGTCCCCATGAGCGCCATCGAGACCGGCTCGGGGGTGGCGGTCACCTGGAACATGTTGTCGTCGAAGTCGAAGTCCGCCGCGTACGCCGTGTTGTGGCAGAGCGGGTCGGTCTGGGCGAGGTCGCCCGTCTTGCACAGGTCCTCGAAGCCGACGTTGTACGTCCACTCGCTGGTCTGCGTGGCCACCGCGTGGATGCGGCCGTCGAAGTTCTGCGCGCCGGTCCCCGTGAAGAACCACGCGCCGCGCGAGCCCGGAGCGTTGGGGTTCTCGGAGCCCTCGTTGTACAGGTCCTGCACGAAGATGCCGAAGTGCAGCTCCGTCCCGGCCGCGAACATCCCGCCCGGGTTGATGTTGCCGGTCGGCGAGCCGATCGCCGCCGTGCCCTCGGCGCCCGGGGCCGCGCTCACCTGCGGCCCCATGTTGGCGAAGAAGAACACGCTCGGCGTGGGGAACGGCGTCTGGTCCGGGCCGGGGTTCATCGACCCGAAGAACCACAGCTCCGAGCGGAGCGCCGCCTCGGTGCCGATGAACGTCACGAACGTGGGGCCGCCGTTGGAAAGGATCGGCACCGCGTGGCCCTGCTCCGCGGTCCCCATGCTGAGCGCCGATGCCAGCGCCAGCGCCATACCTGCCTGCTTGAACCGCATACTCGTGCCTCCTGCGTGAAGGGAAGGTTCCACCATCGTCCACTACGTCAGGCCGGGTTGCCTCCTTGTGGCTGAGCGTGGAAGACCAGGCCCACGTCTCGCGCCGCCTTGCCGGCCGTCGCGCGCCCCGTGGCGCGGGAAGACCTCCACCCCCCGATCGCCAGCCCGGCCGCTGCCGGGATCGAGAGTCCCAGCACCGCCATCGCCCGGAGCACCGTCAGGTCCAGCGCGCCCCTGAAGTTGGGGTTCACCGAGTTGCGGACCTGCAGGAAGTCCAGGCCGAACGCGATCGCGACCAGCGAGAGCACCAGGGCCATCACCATGCACACCACCGACGCCGCGCGCAGCGTGCGGCGGTGGTCGAGCATGGCCGCGACCGCCATGATCCACACCAGCCCGAACAGCGTGCCCACCACCGCCCCCGACATCAGGCCGACCGCCCCGAAGCGCCAGCGCAGCTCCCCGAACCGGAACGGCCAGATCTGCAGCGCGGGCTCGCTCACGGCGGTCAGAATCAGCAGCACGCCGACCGGGTAGAGCGCCTTGAGGAACGGACGATGGCTCTGCGACGTCATCTTGGGCTTCCCTTGAGTGTTCGGTTGGGCGGCCGCACCCGCGCGGCCGCCGGTCTGCGGCTCCGCCACCGCCCCGCTCGCCGCGGCGCTCACGAGGGGAGCGAGCGGTTGACGGCCGGCACCATCTGGCTCGCCACGCGCGAGGCCAGCCTGAACGCCTCCTCCTCCGAGCCCTTCACCGGCACGATCACGCGGACCAGCGCCTCGTCGCTGCGGCCGCGGAGGGCCGAGTCGCGCAGCAGGTCCCACTTGACCCTGTACTCGTTGGCCTCCACCCGGCCGCGCCCCTGGTACCAGTAGAGCACCAGCGCCCGCTGCTGCTTGTTCTGCAGCAGGTAGCGGTTCACCTGCACCGGCCCCTGCGGGGTGGCGATGGCGACGCGCTGGTTGGTGAGCGCCTCCCACCCCGCGCCGGGGAGGCAGTTCTTGGGCGAGTGGATGGTCTTGCCCTGCGTCTGGCTCTCGTAGTAGCCCACGTACAGCGAGAAGGCGTAGGCGCTCGCCGCGGCGCCGGGCTCCTGGAACACGCGCATCAGGTAGTTGGTCATCCCGGCGACGCGCTGCTCCTCCTCGGAGATGACCACGTCCGTGGAGCCGTACGAGGCGAACTGCGCGGGGATCGCCTTTTCCAGCGGGGCCTGCAGCGGCAGGGTGCGCTGGGTGTCGATCCCCAGCGTGACCAGCGCGCCGAGGCCCAGGACGACGGCGGGCGCCCAGGCCCGGTTGAACACGCTCATGCCCTGCGCCTCCCGATGAAGAGCTCCGTCTGGTTGAGGAGCGCCGCGATGCCGCCCAGGATGGCGAACGCCACGACGAAGATGATCCACCCCTCCGTCACGTGCATGAAGCCCTCGCCCAGCTTGGGGTCCACGTAGAAGACCAGGAAGCCGGTGAGGAACACCCGGATGCCGTTGAGGACCATGGCCACGGGGATGGCCGCGGCGACCAGCAGCACCCGGCTCGCCGGGTGGCGCAGCCACAGCCCGCCGATCAGCAGCCCCAGCGAGATCAGCGAGGCCAGCGAGCGCAGCCCGCTGCACGCCTCCGTCACGAACAGCGCCCGTCCGGGGAGCCGGATCACGTTGCCGGAGAGCTGCACCGGGACGTGGCGCCACTCCAGCAGCCCCGCCCCCATCTCCGACGCGCGGAACTGGAGCGGGTTGGCGATGGAGCCCAGCACCACCGCCGGCAGCGGCACCGAGAGGGCCAGCAGCGAGGCCGGCAGCCACCACTGCAGGAGCTGGCGGAAGCCCAGGTGGAACACCACCAGCCCGAAGAGCGCGCCCAGCATGGAGGCCCGCATGGTGAACAGCTCCGCGGCCAGACCGGACCCGTAGCGGAGGAGCACGGCCGCCAGGAGGATGGCGATCCCGGCCAGCGGCTGGCCCTTGGCCCCTTCGCGGATCCCGCTCTTCCAGGCCAGGTACCCGGCGAGCGGCGCGAGCAGCAGGCCGTGGCCCGCGTCGGGATCGCTCCACCAGTCGCGCCCCAGCGTCATCATGGGGCTCCAGAACAGCACCAGGAACGCGGCCCCGGTGGCGGCGTACGGGGCCAGCCGCTTCCAGTCGCCCGTGTAGGCGCGGCCCAGCGTGAGGGTTGCGCTGGTCACTTCACCACGCTCCGCGCTTGAAGACGATCACCGGCACCGTGCGGAGCAGGATCAGCAGGTCCTCCAGCGCCGACTGGCGCTCGATGTACTCCAGGTCGTAGCTCAGCTTGTTGCGCACGTCCGACAGGCACTGGTCGTAGCTCTGGTTGATCTGCGCCCACCCGGTGATCCCGGGGAGCACCCGCTGGCGCTCCGGGTAGCGGTCGATCTGGTCGCGCAGCTCGGCGAAGATCTTGGGCTGCTCGGGGCGCGGGCCCACGATGTTCATGTCGCCCTTGAGCACGTTGAAGAGCTGCGGCAGCTCGTCCAGCCGGTACTTGCGCAGCACGGCGCCCAGCCGGGTGACGCGCGGGTCGCGGGGCTGCGCCCACACCTGCACGCCCTCGTTGGAGGCCGTCATCGTGCGGAACTTGTACATCGTGAACAGGCGGCCGCCGTAGTCCACCCGGCGGCGCCAGTGGTGGTCGCTCCCGTCCGGGGCGCGCCGGTCCAGCCCCACGCGCGTCTGGCGGAAGATCACCGGGCCGGGGGAGGAGAGCTTCACCAGCACCGCGATCACCAGCATCAGCGGAGCGGCCAGCAGGATCCCCACCAGGGCGAGCACGACGTTGAGGGCGCGCCGCGCGATCTGCGGGGCTTCCGAGATCGCGGCCGGGCGGGCCCACGAGGAGGAGGGGACCTTCTCGACCAGATCTTCGATCGCCAGAATGCCCGAGGACGTAAGCGCCCTCTGAGCGGTCAGGGGACCGGGTTTCTGCGCGGGGATCAGCACGGTGGGACTCTCCCGATTCGGTTTGGTTCCGTGTACGTCGGCTGCGTCGTGCGAGCATCGGGGAATGCAACGGCCATGCACGGCGGCACGCGGGTTTGCGATCTTCGTAAGTCGTTGTTGGCGGTGCGTATGGCGTCCGGGAGGTTAGGTGGGGGGGCTGCCGGTTGCGTGGTGGCCCGCCGACGTGTGTGGTGATCGCCCCACACAGTCGCGGGCGTGGCACGGGATCGTGTAACGGCTCTGAACGGCGGGGTTGGACGTGCCCCCGGCTGGCGCCGGGGTCGGGCTTCGGCTCCGTAGCCGACGATACGACCGTCTGCAACGGAGTCGAGCCCCGGCGGAAACAGCCCCGCCGGGTCTCGCCCCGTCGGGCCGAAATCCCTCACGCGACGGCTCGCACAGCAAAGAAAACGGCGGGCCCGCGGTTGTCCGCGGG
>JBFMFL010000110.1:0-20010 GCA_040752145.1 Gemmatimonadota bacterium | reverse complement strand
GGCGCGCCACCTCGGCGCCGTAGGTGGCGCCCAGCGACAGGGCCACCACGTCCACCCCGCCGCGGGGCTGGATCACCTGCTCCAGCCAGTGCTCCAGCTGGCTCTCCAGCAGCCGCGGCGTGTACTCCACCTCGGGCCGGTCGCTGTGCCCGAAGCCCAGCCACTCCAGCGCCAGCACCGGGCGGTCGCTCTCCCGGAGGAAGCGCTGCACCAGCGGCTTCATCTCGTGCGCCGAGGCCACCGCGTTGATGGAGTGCAGGAACACCAGCGGCCGGCCGCGCCCCCGCCGCGAGTAGTACGCGTAGTGGAACTCGTTCCAGGGGACGTAGTCCAGCCGCAGGTTGAGGGCGTCCGGGAGCTCCGTCACCGGGCGGCGGCGCGTGCGCGAGGTGCCCATCAGGTACACCCCGTACGCGGCCACCGCCGCGGCGGTCAGCCCCGCCGCCGCCTTGCCGGCCCTGCTCCCCAGGATCCCCTTGCCGCCCTCGGCGTCCCGGGCCTTCTCCGCCGCCGAGCGGCGGTCCTTGTCGCGATCGCGCTTCATGGCTGCCCTTTTTCTCCCGTCGCCCGTTCCCGCCTCACCCGCACGCAAGCCTCATGCAACGGGAGGGCCCGGCTCCCCGCCGGGCCCTCCCCTCGACCGCCCCCGCCGTCCGCGCGGCTACCGGTTCACCCCGAACAGCCCCGCCTGCGGCCCCGGCACCAGCGACGCCGCGCTCTCCCGCGCCCAGCTCATGGGCCCGCGCAGCTCGCGCCCCAGCCCGTCGGGGAAGAAGAACAGCGCCACCACCAGCACCGCCGCCGCCGCGATGGCGAAGCGCGGCGCGGCCGGCATCCCCAGCGGCACCGCCTCGCCCTTTTCGCGCGAGGGCTGCATGTACATCACCACGATGACGCGCAGGTAGTAGAAGTACGAGATCAGCGACGCCAGCACCAGGATCACCGCCAGCGGCTGCAGCCCGCCCTGGATGGCCGCCTGCAGGATGTACAGCTTGCCCAGGAACCCCGCCGTGAGCGGGAACCCGGCCAGCGACAGCAGGAACACCGAGAGCGCCACCCCCAGCAGCGGGTGCCGCCAGCCGAAGCCGGCGTAGTCGTCCAGCGTGAGCAGCTCCCGCTCGCCGCGCGAGTTGGCGATCAGCACCCCGAAGGCGCCCGCCGTCATCAGCGTGTACACCAGCAGGTAGAACAGGAACGCCGCCGCCCCTCCGGTGCCCGTGGCGAGCAGCGCCACCAGCAGGTAGCCCGCGTGCGCGATGGACGAGTACGCCAGCATCCGCTTCAGGCTCCCCTCCGTCAGCGCGATCAGGTTGGCGACCACCATGGTGACCGCCGCCAGCCAGAAGCCGATCTGCGCCCACACCTCGTACATCCCCGAGAACGCCACCCCGAACACGCGGATGAAGGCCGCGAACGCCGCCGCCTTGACCCCGGTGGACATCAGCGCCGTCACCGGCGTGGGGGCGCCCTCGTAGGCGTCGGGCGTCCACACGTGGAACGGGATCGCCGCCACCTTGAAGCCCAGCCCCACCATCAGCAGCGCCGCCCCGGCGAGCAGCATGTAGTTGCGGGCCAGCAGCGCGTCGCCCACCTGCGGCGCGATCACCGCCAGGTTGGTGGAGCCGGTGGCCCCGAAGACGAGCGCGACCCCGTACAGGAAGAAGGCGCTGGAGAAGGCGCCCAGCAGGAAGTACTTGAGCGACGCCTCCGAGGAGCGCGGGTCCAGCCGGTCGAAGCCCACCAGCACGTAGATGGACACCGACATCACCTCCAGCGCGACGAACATCATCATCAGGTCGCGCGAGGCCGCCATGAGCATCATCCCCACCACCGCGAAGAGCACCAGGACGTGGAACTCGCCCCGGTTGATCCCCTTGCGGTCCAGGTACCCCATGGACACGAACAGCGCCATGGCCCCGGAAAGGAGGAAGATGAAGTTGGCGAACACCCGGAAGCGGTCCACCACCACCAGCCCCGCGGGCGCCGACTCGCCGATCCTCAGCAGGTACGCGTTGGCGATCGCCGCGAGCACCAGCCCGGCCAGCGACAGCCAGGGGATGATGGGGCGCGAGGCTTCGGAGCGGTTCCCCTTCTGGAAGACGTCCACCATGAGCACGAGCATCGCCCAGAGGGAGAGCACGATCTCCGGGAGGAGCGCCCAGAAGTAGTCGGTCTGCCGCGAGTAGTCGAGTAGCATCTGCATCGTGGTCGGTGCCCCTTGGGGGTCAGCGGGGCATGGCCGCGACGTCTCCCACCGAGGGGGGGAGGGCGACGGCGGCCGCGCGGGCGGATTCCATGCCGCTCGCCAGGCGCTCGGCTGCGGGGCTCATCTTGTCCAGCACCGGCTTGGGGTACACCCCCAGCCAGAGGATCAGCAGCACCAGCGGCGCCAGCACCAGGATCTCGCGGGCGTTGAGGTCCGGCACGTGGCGGTTGGCCGGCCGGCTCAGCGCGTTGAACACCGTGCGCTGCACCATGGGGAGCATGTAGTACGCGGCGAAGATCACGCCCGTGGCGGCGATCAGCGCGGCGATGGGGTGCGTGCGGAAGGCGCCCAGCAGCACCAGGAACTCCGAGAGGAACCCGGCCGTCCCCGGCAGCCCCACCGAGGCCATGGCCGCGAACACCAGCATCCCCGCGAACACCGGGATGGAGGCCGCCAGCCCGCCGAAGTCCGCGATTTCGTAGGTGTGGCGCCGCTCGTACAGCATCCCCAGCAGGAAGAAGAGCATGGGCGTGGAGAGGCCGTGCCCGATCATCACCAGGAGCGCGCCCTGGATCCCCTGCAGGTTAAAGGCGTAGATCCCCAGGATGACGAAGCCCAGGTGCGCCACCGAGGTGTACGCCACCAGCTTCTTGGCGTTGGGCTGCACCGCGGCCACCATCGCCCCGTAGATGATCCCCACCACCGCCAGCACCAGCGCCACGTTCACCGCGGTGTCGCTGGCCGCCGCAAGCGGGAAGAGCGGCAGCGCGAAGCGCATGAACCCGTACGTCCCCATCTTCAGCAGCACGCCGGCCAGGATCACCGACCCCGCCGTGGGCGCCTGCACGTGCGCGTGCGGCAGCCAGGTGTGGAAGGGGAAGATGGGCACCTTGATGGCGAACGCCAGCGCGAAGCCCAGAAAGAGCAGCCCCTGCTCGCGCGGCCCCAGGATGCTGGTCAGCTGCTGGAAGTCGAAGTACGAGAAGGAGGGCGTCCCGAAGATCGCCTGCCCCTTGAAGAACATGTACAGGATCGCGACCAGCATCAGCAGCGACCCGAACGCCGTGTACAAAAAGAACTTGACCGCCGCGTACACGCGCTCCTTGCCGCCCCAGATCCCGATGAGGAAGTACATGGGGATGAGGACGATCTCCCAGAACACGTAGAACAGGAACATGTCCAGGGCCACGAACACCCCCACCACGCCGCCGGTCAGCGCGATGAGCATGGCGTAGAACCAGCGCTGCCGCTCGCGGATGTACGTCCACGAGCCCAGCACCATCAGCGGCAGGAGCAGGGTGGTGAGCAGGACCATGAACAGCGAGATCCCGTCCAGCCCCACGCGGTAGAAGATCCCCCACTCCGCGATCCACGGCGTGGCCGCGCAGTTCTGCATCTGCACGGGGAGCATCTCCGCGATGCCGCCGCGCAGGGTGGGCTGCAGGCAGCTGCCGGTGTGGTCGAAGGTCCAGAAGAGCGGGACCGAGGCCAGGAACTCCACCAGACCCACCCCCAGCGCCACCTGCCGGGCGCCGCGGTCGCCGGCGAAGTACACCGCGACGGCGCCCAGGAGGAGGAAGAAGATCAGGAAGGTGAGGATCCCCGAGCCGGTGTAGAACGATTCCATTGCCGTTCCGTTGCCGTCAGAGTGCCACGAAGGAGCCGAGGACCACCAGCACCCCGACGATGATGACGAAGGCGTACGTGTTGAGCAGGCCCGTCTGCGCGCGGCCCGCGAGCATCCCCAGCCCCTGCGCCAGCCGCCCGAAGAAGTCCACCAGGCCGTCGATGAAGTAGCGGTCGAAGGCCGCGTACATCCGCGACAGCGCCCCCACCGGGCGGACCACCAGCGAGTCGTACAGCTCGTCGATGTAGTACTTGTTGTAGAGCACCCGCTCCGGCGCGCTGGTGTACGCCGGCTCCTGGTCCGCCGTGCGCAGCCTGCGCCGGGCGAGCATCATCCACGCGAGCGCCAGCCCGCCCAGGCCGATGACGATCGCCAGGATGATGGGCCAGGCGTGGTGCGCCGCCTCCGGCGCCTCGCCGAACTGGCTGCGGATCACGTCCTCGGAGCCCGCGATCACCGGGTGCAGCCAGTGGTGCAGCGCCGCCCCCTGCCCGAAGTCGAACCACCTCACGATCGGCACGTCCTCCACGTTGAGGAAGCCGCCGACGGTGGAGAGCGCCGCCAGCACCACCAGCGGCAGCGTCAGCGTCCAGTTCCCCTCGTGCAGGTGCCGGCGCTCCGTCTCGCCCGTGCGGTTGTCGCCGAAGAAGGTGTAGATCATCATGCGGCCCATGTAGAAGGCCGTCATGAACGCGGCGAGGGAGAGCGTCCCGCCGATGAAGCCCATCCACCACGTCCCCGGGATCCCGAAGAGCGAGGCCCGCGAGAACGCCGAGTGCCCCTCGGCGCCCAGCCAGGCCGCGCCGATGATCTCGTCCTTGGAGAAGAAGCCCGCGAAGGGCGGCACCCCGGCGATCGCCAGCGTGGCGATCCCCATGGTCGCGAAGGTGACCGGGAGGTACTTCCGCAGCCCGCCCATGTTGCGCATGTCCTGCGCGTCGGCGGGGTTGTGCGTGGCGTGCAGGGCGTGGTGCATAGCGTGGATCACCGCGCCCGAGCCCAGGAAGAGGCAGGCCTTGAAGAAGGCGTGCGTCATCAGGTGGAAGACGCCGGCCACGTACGCCCCCATCCCCACCGCCGCGAACATGAAGCCCAGCTGCGACACGGTGGAGTAGGCCAGCACCTTCTTGATGTCCCACTGCTTGAGGCCGATGGTGGCCGCGAAGATCGCCGTGAGCGCACCCACCAGCGCCACCACCAGCGACGCCGCGGGCGCCAGGGTGAAGAGCACGGACGAGCGGACCACCAGGTACACGCCCGCCGTCACCATGGTGGCCGCGTGGATCAGCGCCGACACCGGCGTGGGGCCGGCCATGGCGTCCGGGAGCCAGACGTAGAGCGGGATCTGCGCGCTCTTGCCGGCCGCGCCCAGGAACAGGAACAGGCAGATGGCCGTGACCACCGCCCCCGCGTAGGGGAGCGCCCCCGGCGCCGCCTCGAACACGCTCCGCATCCCCGACCCCGCGTGGGAGGCGAAGTCCAGCGTGCCCAGGTTGGCGAAGATCAGGAACATGGCGATCAGGAACCCGAAGTCCCCGATGCGGTTGACGATGAACGCCTTCTTGCCCGCGTCCGCGTTCGCCCGCTCCTTGAACCAGAAGCCGATCAGCAGGTAGGAGCAGAGCCCCACCCCCTCCCACCCCACGAACATCAGCGGGTACGAGGCGCCCAGCACCAGCACCAGCATGAAGAACACGAAGAGGTTCAGGTACGCCATGAAGCGCGGGTACCCGGGGTCCTCCTTCATGTAGCCGATGGAGAAGATGTGGATCAGCGACCCCACGCCGGTGATGATCAGCGTCATCAGCATGGAGAGCGGGTCCAGCAGCAGCGCGGCCCACACCTGGAGCTCGCCCACCGGCATCCAGTTGAAGGCGACCGAGGGCTCGAACGCCGGGTGCTCGCCCGCGCCGTGCATGAAGTCGCGCATGGCGAGCCAGTTGACCACCGCCAGCGCGAACGCCGCCAGCAGCACCCCGGGCGCCACCAGCGACGGCAGGGTGTGCGTCCAGGGCTTGGGCCCGGCCGGGTGGTCGTGGGCGTCGTGCGCGTCGTCGTGGCCGCCGTGCGCGTGGTCCGCGGCCGCGGCGTCCACCGGGCTGGGCCGGGTGCCGTGGTCGTGGCCCTCCTGCTCGCTGGATTCGTGGTGCGCGTCCCAGTGCGGGTCGCCCACGGGCGGCAGCACGGGGAGCGCGCGGCGCGCCGCGAGCACCGACATCAGCCCGTTGACGACGAAGCCGACGAGCGGGAGGAGGAGGATCAGCCAGGGCGCGACGGGGTGGAAGGCGGCGTGGCCGCCCGCCTCCGTCGCCGCGTGCGCGGCCTCTTGGAAAAGGAGCGTCACGTGGCCTCTACCAGCGCAGGAGTCTGAAGTTCTTGATGTCCACCGACTCCGAGTGCCGGAAGACGGAGATGATGATGGCGAGCCCCACCGCGGCCTCCGCGGCCGCGACGGCGATCACGAAGAACACGTACACCTGCCCCTGGATCCCCGCGTACGGCGACAGCCCCACGAAGGCCAGGTTCACGGCGTTGAGCATGAGCTCCACACACATGAAGAGGATGATGGCGTTGCGGCGGATCACCACCCCGAAGGTGCCGATGGAGAAGAGGATCGCGCTCAGCGCCAGGGTCCAGCTCAGCGGGATTTCGTTCACGGGGTCTCCTTACACCTTGCGCTTGGCCAGGACGACCGCGCCGACGCACGCGATCAGCAGCAGGATCGCGGTGGCCTGCAGGAGGATCATGTACTCGCCGTACATGGGCACCGCGATGGCGCCCACCGTGCCGTGCTCCGCCACCTGGGCGGCCAGCACGTCCGGCCCCGCCGTGCGCCCCAGCGGCGACGCGGGCTCGCCCCCGGCGAAGATGCGGGCCAGCATGGCCAGCATCACCAGCGCGCCCCCGCCGGCCAGCGCCTTCCAGGTGTGGCTGCGGATGTCCGCCTCGTGGTCGTTCCCCAGGTTGAGGAGCATGATCACGAAGAGGAAGAGCACCATGATGGCGCCCGCGTACACCAGGATCTGGATGATCCCGATGAAGAAGGCGCCCAGCAGGGTGT
Organism: Gemmatimonadota bacterium; assembly: GCA_040752145.1. Lineage (GTDB taxonomy): Bacteria > Gemmatimonadota > Gemmatimonadetes > Longimicrobiales > Longimicrobiaceae > JAFAYN01. The sequence continues at coordinate 13,116 of JBFMFL010000110.1, read as the reverse complement.
AGATGGCGGCCAGCGAGAAGAAGGTCCCGATCAGCCAGAGCGCGCTGGAGACCGGGTTCCTGCGCGTGACCGTCAGCAGCGCGGAGGCACCCGCCAGGACGGCGAAGAACCAGAAAAGTACTTGGATCATCCTCACAAGCGTGGTTTGGGCGAATCCCCGGCCAAACTGCCGGCCGGGGACCGGGCTCTATTCTGCTGGACACGAAACAACCGTGTCCAGCAGAACGGAGCCGCCGGAAACTGCCCCGGCGTCTCCGCCCTTCGGGTTACGATCCCTTTCGCAGAGGCAACCGAGGGTGCCCCGTCCTGCCGGTTTCCAGCGACGCGTACTGCATCCGCCCGCAGGGCGGCATCACAGGTCCTGCCCTCACCCTCCCCTCCCCCGCCCCACACCAGGTCCCCGCGAAAGCGATCGTGACCCGAAGGGCGGAGACTCGCCGGCAGTTTGGCGAGGCTCCGTTTTCCTGGACACGGTTGTTTCGTGTCCAGGAAAATAGAGCGCGGTCCCCGGCCGGCAGTATCGGCCGGGGATTCGCCCGAGCCCCGGTCCGTCTATTCCGAAGCCGGATCGGAAGGGTCCCACAAAGCCGTCACCGGGTGCGGCTGCTTCATCAACCGGTCCAGGTCGTACACGAACCGCTCGCGCGTGTACTCCGCGTTCTCGTAGTGCTGGCCGACGTGGATCGCCTCCACGGGGCACACCTCCTGGCACATGCCGCAGAAGATGCAGCGGAACTCGTCCACCTCGTAGACGATGGGGTAGCGGTTCCCCTGGTCGTCCTCGCCCGGCACCAGCCGGATGCAGTTGGACGGGCAGATGGTGGGGCACAGGCCGCACGCCACGCACTTGGGACGCCCGTCCTCGTGCGTCTCCATCACGTGCGTGCCGCGCCAGCGCGGGGAGATGTCCTTTTTCTGCTCGGGATACTGGATGACGATCTCGCTCCGGTCGCCGGCCGCCTTGGCCATGTGCCGGAAGGTAAGCGCCATCCCCTTGAGCGTGGCCCGGATGTACGAGGACTTCTTCGCCTCCGGGCGCTTCATCACGCGGACCGTTGCTGCCATATGTATATCCGTCCTTATACCCGTTGGGGGGCGGCGGCCGGCCGCTGCGGCGGCACGGGGACGGCGCGGCGGCGGGCCGCCTCGCGCGACAGGCGGTGCTCCTCGCGCGGGCCGGTGCCGGCCAGCGTGTGGCCGCGGTCCATCAGCCACAGGATGGCGAAGAGCATCACCAGGTTCACCGCCGTGAGCACCAGCCCGTACACCGGGAGGAAGCCGTACCACAGGTCCCAGGGCTCGATGCCGGCGCTGTCCAGCCCCAGGATGGTCGCTGCGGTCACCACCAGCGCGGCGAGCGCGGTGGGGAGCATGATCTTCCACCCCAGGTCCATCACCTGGTCGTAGCGGAAGCGGGGCACCGTCCAGCGCACCAGCATGAAGACCATGATGAAGAAGAAGGTCTTGGCGCCGAACGCCGCCAGCGTCAGCAGCGTCTTCCACCAGGCGGGCTCCGCGCCGATCACCGTGCCGGCCGGGCCCACCACCATGTCGTCGCCCTGCCACAGGGGGATGTCCCACCCGCCCAGGAAGAGCGTCGCCATCAGCGCCGAGATGGTGAGCACGTGCGCGTACTCGGCGATGAAGAACATGGAGAAGCGCATGGCCGAGTACTCGGTGTGGTACCCGGTCACCAGCTCCGACTCGGCCTCGGGGAGGTCGAAGGGGAGGCGGTTGGTCTCGGCGAAGGCGGAGATCCAGAAGAAGAAGAAGGAGACCGCCAGCGGGAGCGCGAACCACAGGTTCATGCGCTGCTGCGCCCACACCACCTCCGGCAGCCCGACATTTCCTACTAAAAAGAACACGCTCATCAGCGACAGCCCCAGCGCGATCTCGTAGGAGATCATCTGCGCGCCGGCCCGCAGCCCGCCCAGCAGGGCGTACTTGTTGGAGCTGGCCCAGCCGGCGAGCACGATCCCGTACACGCCCAGCGACGAGAACGCCAGCAGGAACAGGATCCCGATGGGGAGGTCGGCCACCACCATGGGGACGACGCCCCAGGGCGTGGGGAGCGGCGCGGCGAAGGGGATCACCGCGAAGGTGACCATCGCCGGGGTGATGGAGAGCATGGGGGCCAGGGTGAAGAACACCCGGTTGGCCTCGCCCGGCTCGCTCTCCTCCTTGAGGATGTTCTTGACCCCGTCGGCGGCCGGCTGCAGCAGCCCGCCGGGGCCCACGCGGTTGGGGCCCATGCGGTCCTGCATCCACGCGCTGACCTTGCGCTCCAGCAGCGTGAGCATCGCCACGGTGACCAGCAGCACCACGAACACCACCAGCACCCGGATCGCCATGACGATCAGGTACGCGGTGTCCCCCAGCTCCCCGATCCGGTGGATCGGCAGTCCGTCCATCATCGTCTGCATGGTGAGGTTCGTCGTCTCAGTCGCCGGCCTCGGCCAGCGCGCGCGGCTCGGGGAGCGGACGCCCCTCGGTGCCCAGATCCGCCCAGTCCAGCCCCGCGAACTCCGCCCGCAGCCCGCCCAGGAGCGCGAAGGCGTCGGCCGGGGTGCCGGGGACCTCGCCGCCGGTCATCCCGGCGTGCAGCACGCCCAGGATCTGCCAGGCGGGACGCGCCATACCGGAGGTCTGCACCGCCGGCCAGAAGCGCTGCACGCGCCGCTGCACGTTGGTGAAGCTCCCCTCCATCTCGGCGAAGGTGGTGGCCGGGAGGACCACGTGCGCGTTGCGCGCCGCGGGGGAGAGGAAGTGCCCCACGTACACGAACAGGCTCGCCGCCGCGCCGAAGTCGGCCGGGGCGTCCGCCAGCTCGTCGCCCAGCACGAACAGCACGCCGGTGTGGCCGGCGACGCTCTCCAGGCCGCCGTGCGCCGCCGCGTCGCCGGCGCGGGCGTAGCCCAGCAGCTCCGCGCCCGCGACGTTGGCGGCGCGGTCCTCGCGCAGCGCCAGCGTGGGGAAGCCGGGGAGCACCACCTCCTCGCCGCGCTCCGCCCGGAACACGCCGCCGCCGAAGCCCTTGGCGTCCAGCACCCGGCGCAGCGCGCCCAGGTCCTCGTTGGCCATGAAGGGCGAGACCACCGCGCGCGCCTCGCCGGCCGCCGCGCCGATCATCTCCACCAGCCGGGTCAGCGCCTCCGACCACGACACGGCCGCGAAGCGGTCGCCGTCCCGCACCAGCGGGGCGTCGATGCGGCCGCCGCGGTTGATCCAGGCGTAGTTGAGCCGGCCGTAGTCGCACATCCAGTGCGAGTTGACCGCCTCGTTGGGGCGCGGCTTGATGCGCATCACCTCGTTGTCGCGCGTCTCCAGCCGGACGTTGCACCCCTGCGAGCAGTTGGGGCAGACGGAGGGGACGCGGTCCAGGTCCCAGGCGCGCGCCTTGTGCAGGAAGTCCTTGCTGACCAGCGCGCCCACCGGGCAGATGTCGACGATGTTGTCGGCCCAGACGTTCCCGTCCAGCCCCTCGTCGAAGAAGGTGTCGATGACGTTGCGGTGCCCGCGCTGCACCACCGCCAGCCGCTCGTCCTGCGCGACCTCGCGCATGAAGCGGACGCAGCGGGTGCACATGACGCAGCGGTCGGCGTAGAAGAGCACGTCGCCGCCGAAGTCGTCGCGCCCCAGCACCCGCTTGGCCTCCTGCGAGCGGCCCATGGGGCGCCCCTCGGCGGAGGTGTAGTCCTGGAGCTTGCACTCGCCGGACTGGTCGCAGACCGGGCAGTCCAGCGGGTGGTTGACGAGGTAGAACTCCAGCACCCCGTTGCGCGCCCCCAGGGCCTTTTCGCTCTGGGTGTGGATCACGTTCCCCTCGGCCACCGTGGCGGTGCACGAGGGCACCAGCTTGGGGGCCTTTTCCACCTCCACCAGGCACATGCGGCACTGGGCCGGGGCGGAGAGCCCCGGGTGGTAGCAGTAGTGGGGGACGTCCACGCCCACGCGCGCGGCGGCGTCGATGATCCGCGTCCCCTTGGGGACGGTGATCTCGATGCCGTCGATGGTGCAGTTGACGGTCTCGACCGTGGGATTCTGGTCGGCCAAGTCGGCCTCCGTATTCGTTTGGATTCTCGCCGCTACCGGGCCGCCGCGATCGCCGGCTCGTGCCGCGCCATCCGGGCCAGGTAGTCTCCCCGGAACTTCTGGATCGAGGAGGTGATCGGCGCCGCGCAGGCGTCGGAAAGCACGCAGATGGTCTTGCCGGACATGTTGTCCGAGATCTCCATCAGCGTCTGCAGGTCGGCCTCGGAGCCCCGCCCGTTCTCGATGCGGCGCAGGATCTTGCCGGCCCACGCCGTGCCCTCGCGGCACGGGGTGCACTGGCCGCACGACTCGTGGGCGTAGAAGTCGGTCATGCGGCGCACCTGCTTGACGATGTCGACCGTGTCGTCCATAACGATCACCGAGCCGCACCCCAGCATGGTCCCCGCCGCGGCCATGGCCTCGTAGTCCATCCCGATGTCCAGCTCGTCCGCGGTGAGCATGGGCACCGAGGAGCCGCCCGGGATCACCGCCTTGATGGGCCGCCCGCTCGGGGTGCCGCCGCAGACGTCGTAGATGAACTCCTTGAAGTTGAAGCCCAGCGGCACCTCGTAGTTGCCCGGGCGCTTCACGTGCCCGGACACGCAGAACAGCTTGGTGCCGGTGCTCTTCTCGGTGCCCCACTGCTTGTACCACTCGGCGCCGTTCTGCACGATGTGCGCGGCGGCGATCAGGCTCTCCACGTTGTTCACGGCCGTGGGGAGCCGGAAGGCGCCGGCGATGGCCGGGAACGGCGGCTTGATGCGCGGCTCGCCGCGGCGCCCCTCCAGCGAGTTGAGCAGCCCCGTCTCCTCGCCGCAGATGTACGCGCCGGCGCCCAGGTGCAGGGTGATGTCGATGTCGTGCCCGCTCCCCATGGCGTTGCGCCCGGCGTAGCCGGCCTCGTACGCCTCCTCGATGGCGCGCGCCAGGATCTGCGCCGGCTCGAAGAACTCGCCGCGGATGTAGATGAATGCGTGCTCCGCGCGGATGGCGTGCGCCCCGATCAGGCACCCCTCGATCAGCGCGTGCGGCGTCCAGCGGATCAGCTCGCGGTCCTTGAAGGTGCCGGGCTCGGACTCGTCGGCGTTGCACACCAGGAAGTGCGGCTTGTCGCCCTTGGGGGGCATGAAGCTCCACTTCATCCCCGTGGGGAAGCCGGCGCCGCCGCGGCCGCGCAGCCCGGAGGCCTTGACCTCGTTCACGATGTCGGCGGGGGCCATCCCCAGCGCCTTGCGCAGCGCCTGGTAGCCGCCGCGGGCCTCCCACCCCTTGAGGGTGCGGGCCTCGGGGTCGCCGAAGTACTTGCTGAGGACCAGCACCTCGCTCGGGTGCCTGTACGGATACGCCATGGCGCCTCTACTTCAGTCTTTCGAGCAGGGCCGGGACGTCCTCCGGCCTCACGTTCTCGAAGTAACGGTCGTTGATCTGCACCGCGGTGGGGAAGCCGCAGGCGCCCAGGCACTCCACCTCCATCACCGTGTAGAGCCCGTCCGGCGTGGTCTCGCCCACGTCGGCGCCGGTGGCCTGGAGGAAGGCCTCCAGCACGGCGTCGCCGCCGCACAGGTTGCAGGAGACGTTGGTGCACACCTGGATCAGGTACTTCCCGACCGGGCCCAGGTTGTACATGGTGTAGAAGGTGGCCACCCCGCGCACGTACGCCGGGGAGAGCCCCAGCCGCGCCGCCACCTCGTCCATGGTCTCCGGGGCGAGGAAGCCGCGGATCTCGTGCGCCATGTGCAGCACGGGGAGCAGCGCCGCCTGCGGGTCCGGGTAGCGGTCCAGGATCTTTCGCACGCGCTCGCCGTACTCGCCCTCGAAGAGCGGGGCGTTCGGCAGGGCGCCGGCCACCTGGTACGGCAGCGTCCCGGCGACGCCGGGGTGCCCGCCGTGGCGCGGCCGGATGCCCACGAACGCGTTGCCGCGCACGTCCGCCTCCGTCAGCGCAAGGAACTCGCCGGTGTCGCCGGCGAACCCGGGGTTCTGCGCGGCCTGCGGCCAGGACGAGGGCGGCGAGTCGAAGCCGCCGTGGCCACTGCTCATCGGTCGATCTCCCCGAGGACGATGTCGAGCGAGGCGTTGACCGCGATCACGTCGGAGAGGAGCGCCCCCTCGATCATGTGCGGGAGCGCCGCGATGTTGATGAAGGACGGGCCGCGCACGCGCCAGCGGACCGGCTTGGCGCCGCCGTCGGAGACCACGTACATCCCCAGCTCGCCCTTGGAGGACTCCACCGAGAACCACGACTCGCCCACCGGGGCGCGGACGCCCTCCATCACCACCTTGAAGTGGTGGATCATGGACTCCATGTCGTTCATCGCCGCCGTCTTGGACGGGAGGATGACGCGCGGGTCGTCCACGTTGACGGGGCCGCCGGGGAGCCGGTCGATGGCCTGCTGGAGGATGCGCAGGCTCTGGCGCATCTCCTCCATCCGGCACAGGTAGCGGTCGTAGATGTCGCCGTGCTCGCCGATCGGGACCTCGAAGTCGTAGGTCTCGTAGTCGTAGTACGGGCGGTCCTTGCGGATGTCGTAGTCCACCCCGGAGGCGCGCAGGTTGGGCCCGGAGAGCCCCCAGTTGACCGCGTCCTCGGCGGAGATGGCGCCCACCCCCTGCGTCCGGCCGATCCAGATGCCGTTGTTGGTGAGCAGCGTGTCCACCTCCTCCAGCGTGCGCGGGAAGGTGTTCACGAACTCCTGCAGCTTCTCGATCCAGCCGGAGGGCAGGTCCGCCATCATCCCCCCGATGCGGGTGGACGAGGTGGTGATGCGCGCGCCGGTGAACGCCTCGTGCAGGTCGTAGATCCGCTCGCGCTCCTGGAAGGTGTACAGGAAGACGGTGAACGCCCCCAGGTCGATCCCCGTGGTCCCCAGCCAGAGCAGGTGGCTGAAGATGCGGTCCAGCTCCATGCAGATGACGCGGACCACCTTGCAGCGCTCGGTGACCGTGATCCCCATGAGCTTCTCGACCGCCATGGCGTACGCGCAGTTGTAGATCAGCGGCGCCAGGTAGTCCATGCGGTCGGTGAGGGGGATCACCTGGTTCCAGTCGCGGTACTCCCCCAGCTTCTCGAACGAGGAGTGGAGGTAGCCGATGTGCGGGATGCACCGCACCACCGTCTCGCCGTCCAGCTCCAGCACCAGGCGGAGCACCCCGTGGGTGGCGGGGTGCTGCGGCCCGATGTTGATGAGCATGTGGTCGCCCGAGATGTCCTCGTGCACCTGCACCGACTCGCCCTCCAGCGGGACGATGGGCGCGTGCACCAGGCTCCCCCCGGCGCTCAGCTCGGGGTTGCGGGTGACGTTGTACACCACCTTGCGGAGCGCCATCAGCCTCCTCCTCCCATGCCGCCGAACTGGCCCTGCTGCCCGGCCTGCTCCGTCCCGCTGAACGGGTCGGGGACCGGCTGGTTCAGCGCGTGCGCGATCTGCAGCTCGCGCGGCGAGTAGTGGTCCTCGGTCTTGAGCGCCAGGGCCCGCCGCGTCTGCTCCGAGCGCGAGAAGCGGCCGCGCAGGGGGAAGTCCTTCCGCAGCGGGTGGCCCTCGGCGTAGTTGTAGGGCATCAGGATGCGCCGCAGGTCCGGGTGGCCGTCGAAGACCACGCCGAACATGTCGAACACCTCGCGCTCCAGCCAGTCGGAGGCGCGCCACAGGTGGTAGACGCTGTCGATCTCCAGCGCGTCCAGCGGAAGCTCGGCCTTGACCCGCAGGTTCAGCTTGGTCTTGGTGGACCAGAGCTGGTACACGACCTGGATGAAGCGGCCGTTGCCCCAGTCCACGGCCGTGAGGTCCTGGAGGAAGTCGTACTGGTGGCCGGACGTGTCCTTGAGCCAGGCCAGGATCTCGCGGGCGCGGGCGGGCTGCACGTACACCACGTGCTCGTCGCCCGCGGTCAGCTCGTGGCGCAGCACCGCGTCGCCGAACTGCTCGCGCAGCGCGTCCACGCTGGGGTGCGGCGGCAGGTCGCCTGCGGGGGGCGGGGCGCCCGGCTCCTCGCGCGGGGAGCCCGCGGCGCCCGCGTCCAGCCCTTCCAGCCCCTTCTTGAACGAGTCGTTCGCCATGTCGTCGGCGCGTTTATGGACGGCGGTCCGCCGGGCGCACTACGGCGCCGGTGGAGACGAGCCCGCTCGGGCGGTTCTGGCGCGTGGAGTTGCCGAAGGGCGCGGTGATGGCCTCCACCACCTCGTCCGGCAGCACGGTGTCCGCCTCCGGGAGCGCGTCCACGGTGTTCCACTCGCGCGAGGAGGTGGGCGCCGAGTTGCGGATCTTTTCCTGCACCATGAGGATGCCGTACATCAGCCCCTCGGGGCGCGGCGGGCACCCGGGGACGTAGACGTCCACGGGGATGATGGTGTCGATCCCCTGCACCATGCTGTACACGTCGAAGACGCCGCCCGTGGAGGCGCAGGCGCCCATGGAGATGCACCACTTGGGCTCGGGCATCTGCTCCCAGATGCGCCGCAGCACCGGCGCCATCTTGTAGGAGACGCGCCCGGCGCAGATGAGCAGGTCGGCCTGGCGCGGGGAGAAGCTCATGCGCTCCATCCCGAACCGGGCCAGGTCGTAGCGGGTGGCGGCGGTCGCCATCATCTCGATGGCGCAGCACGCGGTCCCGAAGGGCATGGGCCACAGCGAGTTCTGCCGGGCCCAGTTCACCACCGCGTCCACGCGGGTGGTGAGGAAGCTCGGCGACCCGGAGAAGAGCCCGCCCTGCGGGGCGGAGCCGTCGTTCTGGACGGGCAGGCCGCCCTTGTCGTTCAGTTCCATTCCAGCGCTCCCTTCTTCCACTCGTAGACGAGCCCCACCGTCAGGATGAAGATGAAGATCCCGGCGGCGGCGAAGCCTTCCCAGCCGAGCGCGCGCATCTTCACGGCCCAGGGGAGAAGGAAAACGGTCTCCACGTCGAAGACGATGAACAGGATCGCGACCACGTAGAACTTGACCGAGAACCGCTCCCGCGTGCTCCCGAGCGGGTCCATCCCCGACTCGTAGGGCGAGGCCTTGACCTTGGAGTACCCGCCCGGGCTCAGCACCTTGGAAAGGATCACCATGCCGACCGCCTGCGCGGCGGACAGGACCAGCATGAGCAGGATCGGCGTGTACGAGCGTAGCATGGCGCGTCCGGGTACCGGGCTGCGAAGCTTGTGAAATCGTTCACTTGCGAGAGACGGGTCAAAATACGGTCCCCGCCACCCGCGGTCAAGGCGAACTCCCTGCCCCCGCGGCCCTTGCCGGGACGCGGGGAGCGGCGGTAAGTTGGCGCTCGGTCCGCCCCCCTTACACCGGTCCCGCGCCCCCGTTCGTTCGGGTCCTCTTCGGTCGCGCCGGGAACCTTCGGCTCCGCTTCATTAATCGTTCCACATGAGCATCAAGCCCGACCACTGGATCCGGACGATGGCCCGCGAGCACGGGATGATCGAGCCGTACGAGGACGCGCAGGTGCGGCGTGGGACGATCTCGTACGGGGTCTCCTCGTACGGCTACGACATGCGGGTGGCCGGCGAGTTCAAGATCTTCACCAACGTCAACAACGCGGTGGTGGACCCCAAGGCGTTCGACGACAAGTCGTTCGTCAACTACGAGGGCGACGTCTGCATCGTCCCGCCCAACTCGTTCGCGCTGGCCCGCTCGGTGGAGTACTTCCGCATCCCCCGCAACGTGTTCACGCTGTGCGTGGGGAAGAGCACCTACGCGCGCTGCGGCATCATCACCAACGTGACCCCCTTCGAGCCGGAGTGGGAGGGCTACGTGACGCTGGAGATCTCCAACACCACGCCGCTCCCCGCCAAGGTGTACGCCAACGAGGGGATCGCGCAGGTGATCTTCTTCGAGGCCGCCGAGGGCGACGTGTGCGAGGTGAGCTACGGCGACCGCAAGGGCAAGTACCAGGGGCAGGTCGGGGTGACGACTCCCCGGCTGTAGAGGGCCCTCACCCGGCTCGCTTGAGGCTCGCCACCCTCTCCCTTCATCCGGTTCACGCGCAGCGTGAAGCGCCATCCTGGGAGAGGGGGCAACTGCGAGGCACGGTGCAGTTGGCGGTTCCGCGGTTCGCAGTACCCACATGATCCGTCGCGGAGGGAGACAGCCGGGCAGTTTCGGCTGGCTCCCGGAGCCGGAGCGGAGACCCGCCGGCAGTTTGGCGGGGCTCCGCGACCCGCGCAGGAGACGGACGGCAGTATTGTCCGGCTCCGGAGCGGCCCCACACGAAGACACCCGGTCGGAACGCGTCAGACCTTCCCACCTCCCTATTCTCCCGCAGGAACCCCAGAACAATGAAGCAGAGCGGCGTACACCCCAGGCACATCGACGCGATCCGCGAGGTGGTGAACATCGGCGCCGGCCACGCGGCCACCGCGCTCTCCACCATGACCAACGTCACGGTGATGATCTCCGTGCCGCGCATCCTGTGGACGGACCGCCCGGCCGACGCCGAGCCCGCGCTCCCCACGGACGACCGCCTGGTGCTGATCTCCATCCCGGTGGAGGCCAAGTCGTCGGGCACGGGCGAGCGCGCCACGCTGATCATCGGCCGGCGGACGGCCATGCGCATGGTGGGGCTGCTGCTGCGCCGCCAGGCGGACCCGGACGGGGAGCTGGGGATGCTGGAGCGCTCCACCCTCCAGGAGCTGGGCAACATCGTCTGCGCTTCGTACGTGGGGGTGCTGGGGAGCTTCCTGGGCGAGAGCGTGATGATCGGCACGCCGGAGTTCCGCGAGGGCCCGCGCGACGAGGTGGCCGCCGACATGGCCAACGGGCTGGTGATCGAGACGGACTTCACCCTGCAGGACTCCACCTTCGAGGGGGTGTTCGTGCTCACCCACAGCGAGGTGTCGTTCAACTCGCTGATCACCGCGCTGGGGCTGGGCGACGTCGGCTGAGGCGCGGCCCCCGGACCGGCCCTTGCGTGGGCCGGCCGGCATGAGCGACGAGACGCCCCCCTTCTCCCCCCTCGCGCGCGCGTCCCACCTGCGCGCGCTGCGCGAAGAGCGCTTCGACCTGCTGGTGGTGGGCGGGGGGATCACCGGCGCCGGCGTCGCCCTGGACGCCGCGACGCGCGGGCTGCGGGTGGCGCTGGTGGAGGCCGGCGACTTCGCGGAGGGCACCAGTTCCCGCTCGTCGCGCCTGGTCCACGGCGGCCTGCGCTACCTGGAGACCGGCGACTTCCGCCTGGTCTTCGAGGCGCTGGCCGAGCGCCGCCGGCTGCTGGAGCTGGCGTCCCACCTGGTCCGTCCCCTCCCCTTCCTCTTCCCCCTGTACCGCACCGGCCCCGTCCCCTTCCGCAAGCTGCAGGCGGGGATGTGGCTGTACGACCTGCTCTCCCTGTTCCGGGGGGTGCGGCGCCACCGCATGCTCCGCCACCGGGCCGTGCTCGCCGCGGAGCCGCGCCTGGCGCGCGAGGGGCTGGTGGGCGGCGCGGAGTACTTCGACGCGTCGGTGGACGACGCGCGCCTGACGCTGGCCGTGGCGCGCGGCGCCCACGAGGCGGACGCGGCGGTCGTTTCCCACGCGGCGGTGACGGGGTTCCTGCGCGACGGGGCGGGCGTGGTGCGCGGCGCCCGCGTTCGCGACGCGCTGACGGGCGAGGAGCTGGACGTGGCGGCGGACGTGGTGGTGAACGCCACCGGGCCCTGGTGCGACGCCCTGCGCCGCCTGGCGGACCCGGAGGTGGAGCCGCGGCTGCGCCCCACCAAGGGCGTTCACCTGGTGCTGGACCGCGAGCGGGTGGGCAACGCCGGCGCGCTGATCTTCCCCTCCCCGCTGGACGGGCGGGTCATGTTCGTGCTCCCCTGGGGCGCCTTCACCTACGTGGGGACCACGGACACCGACTTCGCGGGCGACCCCGGCGACGCGTCGGCGACCGACGCGGACGTGGAGTACCTGCTGGAGTCCGCCAACGCCCTGTTCCCGGACGCCGGGTTGACGGAGGCCGACGTGCTCAGCACCTGGACCGGGGTGCGCCCCATGCTGGCCCCGGGGCGCGGCGCCGGCGGCGTGGCGGAGAGCGCCACCTCGCGCGAGCACGAGATCTGGCGCGACGACAGCGGCCTGGTGAACGTGGCCGGCGGCAAGCTCACCACCTACCGGGTGATGGCCGCGCAGACCGCCGACTTCGCGCTGGAGCTGCTGCGCCGGGAGCGCGAGGTGGAAGCGGTGGACTCCATCACCGCCGACCTGCACCTCCCGGCCGCGCCCATCGAGCCGTGGGAGCGGTTCGAGGCCCGCGTCCGCGCGGACGCCGCGCGGGCCGGCCTGCCCGACGACACCGCCGGCCACCTGGCGCGGGCGTACGGCGAGGACGCCGAGGCGATCCTGGCCGCCGTCGCCGCGGAGCCGGAGCTCGGCCGGCGGCTGCTGGACGGGCTGCCGTACGTGTGGGCGGAGGTGCCGCACGCGGTCGGCGCCGAGATGGCGCTGACGCTGGAGGACGTGCTGCGCCGCCGGCTGCACGTGTTCTACGAGGCGGGGGACGGCGGCCTCTCCATCGCGGAGGAGGTGGCGGAGCGGATGGCGGAGCTGCCGGGGCTGGAGTGGGACGCGGCGGAGACCGGGCGGCAGGTGGAGGCGTACCGGGCGGCGGTGGAGGCGACGCGGCCGGCCCTCACCCGGCGGCCTTAGAGCCGCCCCGGTAGGCCCCCCATCCCCCCGACCCCCTTCCCCCGCAAGCGAGGGAAGGGGGAGCACGACAGAGACGACGCGGCGGGAGGGCACCCAGCCGGGCACCCTCCCGCCGCGCTGCGTCCGGACCCCGGCTAACGGCCCGCCAGGAGCGGCGACAGGAACCAGATCGCCGCGCCCACGACTGCCACCACGCCCAGGACGACCGCCACCGTCTGGCCGACGGACCGTCCGCCTTTCGTCGGCACCTCGTCCTTGACGTGCGGGACGGGCTGCGACCCTCCCTCGAACGGCGGCTCACGATCGGGCGTGCTCAATGCGCTTCCCTCCCCTCGGGTGGACTGGGACCGCTGCTACCGGGCCGCCCTGCTGAGCAACCCGCGTGCCCGCCGGCTCACGGGATGATGGTCGGCGGCGGCGGGCGGCGCGCGGTGTCGGCCCGCGCCGGCCGCTCCTCGGGCTCGGGCTCCTC
>JBFMFL010000011.1:771-50584 GCA_040752145.1 Gemmatimonadota bacterium | reverse complement strand
GGTAGTGACCCCGCCCGAACGTCCGGAAGGCGGCGCTGCGCCGGCGGGGGATGCCCCGCCGGCGCAGCGTGTCTTGCTCACCGCCGGGCTGTCCAGCCGCGAGCGCTACCAGCTTCTCACCTCGCTGGTGGTCCCCCGCCCCATCGCCTGGGTGTCCACCCGCTCCGCCGATGGCCGCCGCAACCTGGCGCCGTTCAGCTACTTCTCCGCGCTCTCGGCCACCCCGTTCCTGGTGGGCGTCTCCGTGGGCCACCGCGGCGGCGCGCCCAAGGACACGCTGCGCAACGTCCTGGAGACCGGCGCTTTCTGCGTCAACGTGGTCACGGAAGACTGGCTCCTGCCGATGAACCAGACCTCGGGCGAGTATCCGCCGGAGGTGGACGAGTTCGAGCGCGCCGGGCTCGCGTCCGCCGAGGCGGAGTCGGTGGACGCGCCGTACGTGGCCGGGTGCCCGGCCGTGCTGGAGTGCCGGCTGTTCAAGGAGGTGGAGCTGGAGGGGGCGGCCAACACGCTGCTGATCGGTGAGGTGCTGGGGGTGCGGCTCTCAGAGGCGGTGCGGATGGTGGAGGGGACGCACTTCGCGGACACGGAGTCGCTGCGGCCCGTGGCGCGCCTCTGGGGCGACCTGTACTCGCTCGTCGGCGAGACGCCCGCGCTGCCCCGGCCGAAGGTGTAGGCAAGCTCGAACCGGCGACCTTCCGCTTTGCAAGCGGATGCTCTTCCATTCGAGTATAGCGACGCGGGCGGCCGCGGGTGGCGGGACTCGTCAGAACCCCGCCACCTCGCGCAGGTAGCGCGCGTACCCCGTCGCCCCCTCGCCATCCTCCGCCCGCCAGCCGCGGAAGCGGGCCCGCTCGTCCCAGAAGCACTCCCTGGTCCCCGGCTTCGGCACTGCGCTCCCCCACCCCACTTCGTCCGCGCCGATGCAGTCGGCGCCCCGGCCGTGCGGGAAGGGCCGCGTCCGGCTCCCGGCGTTCTGCCGCGGCGAGGCCACCGGGAAGCGGCTCTTCGTGCGGTTTCCGCCGCAGCCGTCGTAGCCCCAGTGTCCGCCGCCGCACGCCGCCGCCGAGGGGTAGCCGCCGTGCTTGCCGTGCGCCACCCAGACGACGGGAGCGCCCCGCGGACGCCCCTCCGCCCACGCGAACCGCTCCAGCTCGCGCCCCGCGAACCACCGGCAGCGCCCGTCCGAGCGTCCGTGGCAGTGCGCCGAGAGGAAGACGCGCTCGGTCGCCCAGCGCTGCGCCCGCGGGTCGAACGCCACATCCACCACGATCAATTCCGAGTCGCCGTCGTGGCCGCGGCACAGCCACCACGTCACCCGGCAGACCGGAAGCCGCCAGCCGCAGTCGCGGTAGTAGGCGGGCATGTACGCGATCCGCATCCCCTCGCCCGAGGGGCGACGCTGCACCGCGTACAGGTACTCGCCTCCGAGACGCCCCTCGCCCACGCTGTGATCCCAGCCGCACTCCCGCTCGTCCACCATCAGCAGGGGCGCGAACGCCTCAACCAGCTCCTGCTCGCATCGGTCCGCCACCCCGTCCTGGTCCGCGTCGCCCGCGCTGGTCCCGACGCACCGTGCCTCCGTCCAGCCGACGACCAGCCCGGCCGGCGCTGCGGATCCGATGGACGACACGCGTTCGGGAGAATGCGAAAGCTCTGCGTGAGCGGGGCTTCCACACCCGGGCATAAACAAAGTCGAGGCGCCTGCTAGAAGCACCCCGAGCAGAGTTCGGACCGGATTTCGGGTCACGCCGACGTCTCGCGATCCCACGCGATTCCCCGTGCTTCGTACCAGCCACGGAGGCTGCGCTCGCTTTCTCCGCTGCGGCGGCCGGCAAGCAGCCCCTCGATGCCCACGTGCTCGTCGAGATCCGGCCACTCCACGGCGTAGCCACCTCCGATCAGCTGCCAGTTTTCGCGCTCGTCCGCCGTCGCATGCTGGAGCCGCGGGAACCAGGCTAGCGGAACACCGAACATCCGGCCGTCCGTCAAGTGGACGACGAGCCGTTCGGAGGTGAACTCCACGCGCTCCGCGACGGGGTCCTGCTCAAGAACCAAAGTAGTCATGCCAGCCCTCCAGTAGAGTGCGCCTGTGTTCTAACACCAGGCGCTCGATCTCGTTCACCTCGTGCCCCGCGAACCCGATGTTCTTCGCGATGCGAACGGGCTCAAGCCAGAACTTGACCGCGAGGCGGTCGCGGAGAACATGGATGTGAGCCGGCTCGCCACGATCAGTGCTGAAGAACACGAATCTGTAGGGACCGACCCTCAGGACTGTAGGCATGGGATGCAGCTCAACCGCCAACCAGCGCATCGATTCGCTTCGCGGAGAAGCCGGCGGTGGCGCGGTCGCCGCTGACGACCACGGGGCGGGTGATGAAGGTGTACTCCTCCTCCATCAGCCGCAGCATCTCGTCCTCGGACACCTCACGCTCGTGCAGCCCCATCTGCCGGTACTTCATGGCGCGCCGCGAGAACAGCTTCTCGGGTCCGCCCACGCGCTCGGCGAGCCGGCGCACCTCGTCGGCGGAGAGGCGGTCGGCCTTGAGGTCGTGGAAGCGGTCGATGGCGACCCCCCTGCCCTCCAGGTACGCGACGGCCTTCTGGCAGGTGGAGCAGTGCGGAAGCCCGTAGACGGTGACGCCCATGTTGATCCGATGTGAGGTGAGTGTGTGTTGCAGTCGAAGTTGCCGTTCCGCAGTACCCACATGATCCGTTGCGGAGGGAGACAGCCGGGCACCGTAGTTCTGGTGCCCTGGGCTGGCTCACTCCGGCGCAGGGAGACACCGGGGCAGTTTCCGGTGGCTCCCGGAGCCCGCGGAGGAGACCGGCAGCAGTACCGCCGGGCTCCGGAGCGGCCCCGACGCAGCCAGAGACCCCGACGCAGACGCGAAAGGCCGCCCCAACCTACGGAGCGGCCCTCGAAACACCAAGCACGAACTCGCAACGATCTACGGACCGCTCAAGCAGCCGTGTTCGCGGTCGCCTGGAACTCGGCGCACAGCTTGTGCACCTCGTCGTCCGAGAACGTGTGGTCGCAGCGCTTGGCCGCCTCGAACACGTGGTTGCAGAGCCGGTCGTCCGCCACGTCGTACCCGTGCTGCTGCAGCCAGTAGCGCACGTTGCTGATGCCGCTCATGTGCGACACCTCGATCCGCTGCCGCAGCCCGAACAGCCCCGCCGGCACCCCCGAGTAGACCCGGTCCGCCAGCCAGGCGTCGCCCTTGGACTCCGCCTTGATGATGGCCGCGGCGTGCACCCCCGTGGCCGTGCGGAAGGCGTCCGACCCGAACACCGGCCAGTTGTACGGCAGCGGCACCTGGCACGCCTCCGCCACCAGCTCCACGTACTCGCCCAGCCGCGACAGGTCGCGCTCGTGCAGCCCCAGGAGCTTGAGGTTCACCAGCAGCAGGTCCATCTCCGTGTTGCCGCAGCGCTCCCCCACGCCGAGGCCCGTGGCGTGTACCCGGTGCGCTCCCTCGTCGATCGCCGCCAGCGTGTTGGGGATGGCGAGGCCGCGGTCGCGGTGCCCGTGCCAGTCGATCTTCACGTCCTCGCCGCTGGGCTCCACGATCTCCTCGCGGACGAACCTCACCAGCCGCCGCACCCCCTCCGGCGTGGCGTGGCCCACCGTGTCCGCCAGGCAGAGGCGGCGCGCCCCGCAGCGGATGGCCGTGCCGTACAGCGCCTTGAGCGTCTCGGGGTCGGCGCGGGTGGTGTCCTCGGTCACGTACATCACCGGGAGCCCCTCGCGCACCGCGAAGCTGACCGCCTCCTCCGTCGCGCGGAGCATGCGGTCCATGGTCCAGTCCTCGGCGTACTGGCGAATGGGCGAGGAGCCGATGAAGGTGGCCGCCTCGATGGGGATCCCCACCCGCTGCGACACCTCCACGATGGGGCGCACGTCGGCCACCACGGTACGGGCGGCGCAGTTGGCGGAGATGGGGAGGCGGGCGTCGGCGATCTCGCGCGCCAGCACCTCCACGTCCTGCACCGCGCGCGGGCCGGCGCCCGGGAGCCCGATGTCGGCGGCCTGGATCCCCAGGTCGGCCATGAGGTGGAGGAGGCGGACCTTGTCCTCGATGCGGGGATCGGTGACCGACGGGGACTGGAGGCCGTCGCGCAGCGTCTCGTCGTCCAGCTCGACGGTGCGGGCGCGGGCCGGGCCGGGGGCGGTGTTCCAGTCGAAGATCAGGTCGCGCTCGAGCATTCGATCCTCATCGGCTTGTGGAGGCGGGCGGGGGACGCGCGCCGGAGGCGACACGCCGCGCCGGGAGTGCATGTGGAGCGGGGACCTCGGCGGAACCCCGGCCGGACGAACGTTCGTAACATACCCAACCCCCGGCGCTTGCGAAACCGGGTACTTGACGACGCGGAACACCCGTTCCCCGCCCTACGGTATGTGAAACCGCATCTTCCGCGCCGGTGCGATTGACAGGCGGCGGGCCCGCGGGCATGATTCCGCTCCCCGGAACGTCCCCGAAGCGGAGCCCATGGAGCTGAACGCCCTCCTCTCACACCCCGCCGTCTGCCACGCGCGCGCCCGCATCCGCGAGACCGACGCGGACACGCTCCGCGAGCAGGTGGAGCTGGTGCGCATCCCCGCGCCCTCGTTCGCGGAGGAGGAGCGCGGCGCCCGGGTGCGCGCCCGCTTCGCGGAGCTGGGGCTCTGCGACGTGCGGACGGACGAGGTGGGCAACGTGCTCGCCGCCCTCCCCGGCGCCGCGCAGCCGGAGGCGGCGCCGGTGGTCCTGTCAGCGCACCTGGACACCGTCTTCCCCGCGGGGACCGACCTCACTCCGCGGCACGAGGGCGACCGCGTGTACGCGCCGGGGATCACCGACAACACCCGCGGGCTCGCCGCCATGCTGGCCGTGGCGCGGGTGCTGGCCGAGGCGCGCATCCGCACCGTGCGCCCGCTGCTCCTGGCGGCCACCGTGGGCGAGGAGGGGATCGGCGATCTGCGCGGGGTGAAGCACCTGTTCCGCGAGGGCTCGCCGCTCCGCGGGGCCGCCGGGTTCCTGTCGCTGGACGGCTCGGGGACGGGGCGCATCGTGCACCGGGCCATCGGCTCGCGGCGGCTGCGGGCCACCGTGCGCGGCCCCGGCGGGCACTCCTGGGCCGACCGCGGCGCCCCCAACCCGGTGCAGGCGCTCTCCGCGGCGGTGGTCGCCATCGGCGCGGTGCAGCCGCCGCCCGGCGCCCGCTCGTCGGTGACGGTGGCGAGGATCGGCGGGGGCACCAGCGTCAACTCCATCCCCGCCGAGGCCTGGGCGGAGATCGACCTGCGCAGCGACACGCCGCAGCCGCTGGCGCGCCTGGAGGGGGAGGTCCGCGCCGCCGTGCAGGCCGCCGTGGACGCCGAGAACCGCGCCCGCGGCCGCGCCCGCCGCGCCCCCCCGCTGTCGGCCTCCATCGAGACCATCGGCGACCGCCCCTCCGGCGAGACCGACCCCGACTCCGCCCTGGTGCGCGCCGCCGTCGCCGTGACCCGCGCCCTGGGCGACCCCCCGGAGCTGGCCGCCTCCTCCACCGACGCCAACGTCGCCATCTCCCTGGGGATCCCCGCCGTCACCATCGGCGCCGGCGGCGAGTCGGGGGGGGTGCACACCCTGAGCGAGTGGTACTCCAACCGCGGCGGCGCGCGGGGGATCGAGCGCGCCCTGCTGATCGCGCTGGCGGTGGCGGGGGTGGCGGACGGATAGTGCGGGAGTGCGGGAGTGCGGGAGTGCGAAACGGCGCCCCCGCCTCGGGTTCGAGGCGGGGGCGTCCGGCCCTCACCCGGCTCGCTTGAGGCTCGCCACCTCTCCCAATCCTGGGAGAGGGGACAACGGCTGGAGATCGAGGTGCGGCAGGCAGTTGCGTGAGGGATGCCGGCCCGAAGGGGCGAGACCCGCGGGCAGTTTCGCGGGGCTCGACTCCGTTACGCACGGTTGTTTCGTGCGTTACGGAGCCGCAGCCCGACCCCGGCGCCAGCCGGGGGCACGCCCTACCCCGCCGTGAAGCCGTTCAGGAGACGTCGACGACGGAGTGGTCGCCGACGTCCACCTGCCCCTTGACCCCCTTCAAAACGACGTTGCTGCCGACCAGCGAATGGGAGAGCTCGCTCCCCTCGATGGTGGTCTTCTCGCCGACGATGGTGTGGCTGAGCCGCGACCGCCGCACCACGCTGCCGGCGGAGATGGTCACGTTGGGCCCGATCTCGGCGTCCTCCAGCTCCACGCCGTCGGCCACGTGCACCGGCTCGTGGACGGTGACGTTCCGTCCGTCCTCCGGCGCCTTGCCGCGGGTGGTGGCGAGCACGTGCTGGTTGGTCTCCAGCAGCGTCTCGGGCTTGCCCGCGTCGTACCACCCCTCGATGGCGATGGTCTTGATCTTCGCCCCGTGGTCCACCATGTACTGGAACGCGTCCGTCAGGTAGTACTCGCCCGCGCCGCCCGGCGCCGAGGCCATGACGTGGCGGATCCCCTCGAAGAGCAGCTTCCAGTCGCGGATGTAGTACAGCCCGATGTTGGCCAGCCTGGAGATGGGCTCGCTCGGCTTCTCGATGATGCGCTGCATGAAGCCGTTCTCGTCGGTGACGATCACCCCGAAGCGCTGGTAGTCCTCCACCTCCTTGGCCCAGATCACCCCGGCCACGTCCGCGGGGAGCGTCTTCACCACCGACAGGTCCGCGTCGAACAGCGTGTCGACGAAGATGATCAGCAGCTCGTCGTGCGCGTACGGCTCGGCCAGCGCCACGGCGTCCGCGGTCCCCCGCTGCTCCGTCTGCTCCACGTACACGGCCTGGAAGTCCGGGTACTCCCGCTCCATGTACTCCTGGACCTTTTCCTTGAGATGGCCGGTGATCACCACGGCCTCGTTCACCCCCAGCTCGCGGAGGTCGTCCAGGATGTAGCTCATCACCGGCTTGTCCCCCACCTTGAGCAGGGGCTTGGGGGTGACGTGCGTGTGCGGGCGCAGGCGGGTTCCCTTGCCGGCGAGCGGGATGACGACTTTCACTCTGGCTCCTCCGTCGGGTGTGCGGTCTGGGTGTCGGCGCCGGGACGGCGCGCCGCGCCCGCCCGCCGAGCAGGTTCCGTACCCGGCCCGGCGCGGGCGGCGCATTGTACCACGCCCCGCGCGGGGCCGTCAAATCCGCCCCGGCGCGCTGTCGCGCATCCCCCCGCGGCGGTTACATTGGGCGGTTCCCACGTCCCCGCCCCGCGCCCGGCCGCCCATGAGCCTGCTCCGCGCCCTCGCCACCAACCGCGCCTGGACCGACCCGGAGTCCCCTGACCCGCGGCTCCGCGGGCGGACGTACGGCGTCCCCTTCGCGGCGGTGTGGCGGGCGGCGCTGGCGGAGGCGGAGGCGCTCCGCTGGACGGTGCTGGAGACCGACCCGGTGGGGGGCGAGATCCGCGCGGAGGCGACGACCCGGCTGTGGAAGTTCACCGACGACGTGTGGGTGCGGCTGTCGCTGGACGGGGACGGACAGACGCGGGTGGACGTGGTCTCCGCGTCGCGGGTGGGGCGCGGCGACCTGGGGACCAACGCGCGGAGAATTGCCCGGTTCTTGCGGGGGGTGGACCGCCGACTGCATCCCAAGTGATTGACGGACAGACAAATAGACCGGATCGATGACTCCACTGAAGCCACTCTCCGAGCCGCCCAGGCGGGTGCTCCTCCTCCCCGTGCGCAGCACCGTGGTGTTCCCGCAGGGGGCCACCGCGCTCCAGATCGGCTACGAGCCCAACGTCGCCGGCCTCAACGCGCACGCGGAGCCCGACCTGATCGTGGGGATCGTCTCCATCGCCGACGAGGCCTCGGCCGCCGACGCGCCGCTGGAGCCCGAGTCGATGCAGAAGATCGCGGTGCTGGCGCGCGTGCTGGACCGGCTCAACCTCCCCGGCGGCACCATCCAGACCACCCTCCAGGGCCTCCTGCGGGTCCGCCTGGAGGACGTGCGGATGGAGGAGGGCGGCTTCTTCACGGCGGGGTACCGGCGCGTGGAGGAGGTCCCGGCGGAGGAGGCCGAGGCGGAGCTCCTGATCGAGAAGATCCTGAGCACCGTGGCGGGGGTGGCCGCCAAGGTGGAGCGCATCCCCAACGAGGTGCCGCGCATCCTGCGGATGAACCTGAGCGACCCGTCGCGCTTCGCGGACCTGGCGGCCTCGCTCTGCCACTTCAACGTCCCCGACCGCGACGCCGTGCTCCAGCGGCTGGACGTGGCCGACCGGCTGCGCTTCGTGCTGGAGCGGCTGGAGGACACCTGGGAGCGGGTGCAGACCATCGAGGAGGAGGACCGCCTGGCGGGGAACCAGCCCCCGGAGACCGCCCCCCGCACCCCCGCCGACCGCCGCTCGCAGATCCGCAAGCGGATCCAGGCGCTCCAGGTGGAGCTGGGCGAGATCGACCCGGCCGAGCGCGAGGCGGACGACATCATGCGCCGCGTGGAGCGGGCCAGCTTCCCCTCGCGCGTGGCCGCGGTGGCCCGGCGCGAGACGGAGCGGCTGCGCGCCCCCGGCACCAGCGTGGCCGACGCCACGGAGATCCGCACCTACCTGGAGCTGCTCCTCTCCGTCCCCTGGACCGCCACCTCGGGGAGCCGCGAGATCGACCTGGACGCGGTGGAGCGCGCCATGACGGAGGAGCACCTGGGGCTGGAGGAGGCCAAGCGGCGGGTGCTGGAGGTGCTGGCGGTGGCGCGCCTGCGCGGCGAGCTGAACGGGCTGATCCCCTGCATCGTGGGGCCGCCGGGGGTGGGCAAGGCCACGCTCGCCTCGGCGATCGCCAAGGGGCTCGGGCGCCCGCTGGCGCGCCTGCAGCTGGGCGGCCGCGGCGAGGGGCAGCTGATGGGGACGCGCCGCACCCGCGCCGGCGCGCAGCCGGGGAAGCTGCTCACCACCATCCGCGACACGGAGGTGCGCAACCCCGTGTTCCTGCTGGAGGAGGTGGACGAGCTGGGGCTGGGGAACGTGGAGGGCGACCCGGTGGAGGCCATGGAGGAGTTCCTGGACACCGAGGCGCGCGACGGCTTCACGGACCGCTACCTGGACGTGCCGCTGGACCTGTCGGACGTGTTCTTCATCGCCACGGCCAACGACTTCTTCCGCATCCCCCGGGACCTGCGCGACTACTTCATCGAGATCCGCATCGCCGGGTACACCCCGGAGGAGAAGGTGCAGATCGCCCGCAAGCGGCTCTTCCCGCGCATGGCCGAGGAGCACGGCTTCGCGCCGGACGAGGTGGCCGTCTCGGACGAGGTGCTCCTCTTCCTCACCCGCGGCTACGCCCGCGACGCCGGCCTGGGCAACCTGCGGCGCTCGCTCGCGGCGATCTTCCGCTGGCTGGCGCGCGCCAAGGCGGAGGGCGAGGCCACGCGGTGGGAGGTGACGCGGGAGATGATCGAGGAGGTGCTGGGCTACCCGCGCTACACGGCCACCGCGGCGGAGAGCGCACCCGAGGTGGGGGTGGTGACGGGGCTGGCGTGGACGGCCTCGGGCGGCGAGCTGATGTTCATCGAGGCGCTGAAGATGCCGGGGACCGGGCGGCTGATCATCACCGGCCTGCTGGGCGACGTGATGCGCGAGTCGGTGAACGCGGCGTACTCGTACGTCCGCTCCCGCGCGCAGCCGCTGGGGATCGCCACCAGCGCCTTCAACGACAACGACATCCACGTCCACTTCCCCCTGGGCGCCACCCCCAAGGACGGCCCCTCGGCGGGCGTGGCGGTGACGCTGGCGATCGCCTCGTCGCTCTCCGACCGGCCGGTGCGGCACGACCTGGCCATGACCGGCGAGGTGACGCTGCGCGGCAAGGTGCTGGAGATCGGCGGCGTCAAGGAGAAGACGCTGGCCGCCTACCGCGCCGGGCTGCGCCAGGTGATCCTCCCCAGCGGCAACCGCCGCGACCTGCGCGACGTGCCGGAGGACGTGCGCGAGGGGATGACCTTCCACTTCGTGGAGCGGATGGACGAGGTGTTCGACCTGTGCCTGCTGGAAAAGGAGGCGCGCGCGGGGCGGCGCCGGGGCGCCGTGGGCCGCGGCGGCTTCGAGCCGCAGGCGGCCTCGGACACGTCGGAGGTGTCGGACGTCGAAGTGGAAGCGGACGGTCCGGGCTCCGGCGCGGAGGAGATGGCGGCCGAGGGGGACTGACGGCGAGGACGGAGCCGCGGCTCCCGCGGCCCACGCCCGCCCGCGGCCGGACACGTTGACTTCCGGCCGTGGGCGTGGTTAGTTTTACGGGCTGGCTGAGATCCGCACGCGCTCGCCGCGGAAGACCTGTTACGCGAACGGCAGGTCTTCATCTTTTATTTACTCTACGAAAGGGATGGACGTGGTCGAGATTCAGCTCGCCGAGACCGATCGCCTGGACTGGGCGCTCAAGCAGTTCCGCCGCCGCATGATCCGCTCCGGCCTCTTCAAGGACATGCGCCGCAAGCGCTTCTACGAGAAGCCCAGCGAAGCGCGCAAGGCCAAGGAAAAGGCCGCCGAGCGCCGCCGGCACAAGGACCGCAAGCGCGCCGCCCGCCGCTACGACATCGGTTAAAGCGAGACGCGGGAAAACGAAGAGGCCCGGGCCGGAGGCTCGGGCCGTTTCGTGCTGCAGGCGGGTCCGCCGGCCCTAGTCGGGCCTCTCCGCCCCGTCCTCCCCCGCCCCGCCGTCCTCTTCGGCATCCCCGCGGTCGCGGTCCGCGAAGCGCAGCGCCAGCCCCACCAGCAGCACCCCCACCGCCGCCAGCACCGCCCAGTCGCGCCCCGTCGCCACCCCGCCGAAGAACAGGCCCGCGCCCAGAAAGAACGCCGCCGTCTTGGCGTACACGAAGCGGTCCGGGCCGGCGCGCCGGCGCCGCGAGACGCCCAGCACCTAGCGCGCCCCTTCCAGGAAGCGGCGCACCCCGGCCTGCATGTCGTCGGTCATGCGGGCCAGGACGTTGAGGTCCGCGCCGGCGCGGACCGCGGCCTCGAAGCCCATGGCGTCCGAGTGGTACAGGAGCCGCTTGGTGAGCTGCACCGCCGAGGGGCTGCGCTCCGCCAGCTCCGCCAGCAGCGCGTCCGCCTCCGCGGCGAAGGCGTCGTCCGGGACCACGCGATTGACCAGCCCGATCCGCTCCGCCTCCACCGCCGCGACGGGCTGCGCGCGCACCAGCAGGTCGAACGCGCGCTTCTCCGAGACGTTGCGGCGCGTGATCGCCATGACCATGGCCGGAACGAAGCCGATCTTGACCTCCGGGTAGCCGAACTGCGCGCCCTCCGCCGCGAGCACCAGGTCGCAGGCGGTGGCGAGGCCGCACCCGCCGGCCAGCGCCCGCCCGCGCACCAGCGCCACCACGGGCTTGCGCATCCGCCGCGGGAGGAGGAACAGCTCCGCCAGCCCCTCCACGTCCTCCAGGTTCTCCATCACCCCGCCCTCGGCGATGGTGCGGAGAGCAGATAAGTCAGCGCCGGAGCAGAAGTCCTTCCCCGCCCCCTCCAGCGCCACCACCCGCACTTCCGGATCGTCGTCCGCCGCGCGCAGCGCCGCCTTGAGCGCGGCGATCAGCTCCGCGTTCAGCGCGTTGCGCTTGTCCGGCCGGTTCAGCGTCAGCCGGGCGACGCCGCCCTCCCGGCGGACGAGGAGCACCTCCCCGTCCGCGGTCACGCCGCCGCCCCGGCCTCGCGGAGCGCGCGCTCGGCGACGTCGTCCGGCGCCTCCACCTCCATGCGCAGGATGGCGGTGGAGAGCACCTTGCCCTGCGCGTCCGTCTTGAGCGACACGGTGCCGCCGCCGCCCAGCGCGTTGTGGAGCAGGAAGTTGAGCGCCTCCAGGTTGGGGAGCTCGAAGCGCTCCACCTCGCCGTGGACGATGCCGGCGAAGTGCTCCTTGACCCGCTCGGTGGTGAGCTGCTCCACCAGGACCGGGTAGTACTCCGGGCGGAGGGCGATCACCCCCACGTTGGCGGTGTCGCCCTTGTCGCCGGAGCGCGCGTGCGCCAGGTGCAGCAGACGGACTCGTGCCATGTCAGGTGTTCCGTGTTCGGTCAGGGGGTCGGCGGCGGCCCCATCTTGCGGTACATCAGGCCGCCCACGCCCAGGATGAGAAGGAAGACCAGGATGATCCCGGCGAAGATGATCTGCCCGCCCAGGATCATGCCGACGAGGAACAGGATCCCCACGATCCACAGGATCGTCCGCGTCGCCGCTGCGCCCTTGTTGCCCATACCGGTACCTCTCGTTCGGGGGTGAAACTCGGTTTCACCCCCGTCCTCCGCAAGGCACGCGCCGGAAGGAAAAGCGGTACGGAGCACGAAGTACGCAGCTCGCAACGACTTGGGCCCACGCGGGCGACGGCGGCGGGCCCTCACCCGGCGGCCTTAGAGCCGCCACCCTCTCCCAATTCTGGGAGAGGGGGCAACTGCTGGATCTCCCGGTACGGCAAGCGGTTGCGTGAGGGATTTCGGCCCGAAGGGTCGAGACCCGGCGGCAGTTTGCCGGGGCTCGACTCCGTTGGGCTGCGTTGTTTGCAGCCCTACGGAGCCGAAGCCCGACCCCGGCGCCAGCCGGGGGCACGCCCAAACCCGCCGTAAAAGGCCCTTACGAGTGGTAATTAGGCGCCTCGCGCGTGATCGTCACGTCGTGCGGGTGCGACTCGCGGAGCCCGCCCCCCGTGATGCGCATGAACCGGGTCTCGGTGCGCAGCGTGTCGATGTCCGGCGAGCCCAGGTAGCCCATGCCGGAGCGCAGCCCGCCCACCAGCTGGTAGATGGTGTCGGAGACGGCGCCCTTGTACGGGACGCGCCCCTCGATCCCCTCCGGGACGAACTTGCGGGCGTCGCTCCCCTCCTGGAAGTAGCGGTCGGCCGAGCCCTCCTCCATGGCGGACAGGCTCCCCATGCCGCGCAGCGTCTTGAAGCGCCGCCCCTCCAGCAGGAACGACTCGCCCGGGCTCTCGTCGGTGCCGGCCAGCATGGAGCCCATCATCACCGAGTGGGCCCCCGCGGCCAGCGCCTTGACCACGTCGCCCGAGTACTTGATGCCGCCGTCGGCGATGATGGGCACCTGGCCGGCGGCGCCCTCCACCGCGTCCAGAACGGCGGTGAGCTGCGGCACGCCGACGCCGGTCACCACCCGGGTGGTGCAGATGGAGCCGGGGCCCACCCCCACCTTGACCGCGTCCACCCCGCGCTCCACCAGCGCCGCCGCCGCCTCGCGAGTGGCCACGTTGCCGGCGATCAGCTGCGCGTCGGGGAAGGCCTCGCGGACCCGCGACACGGCCTCCAGCACCCCCACCGAGTGCCCGTGCGCGGTGTCGATCACCATCACGTCCACCCCGGCGTCCGCCAGGGCGCGCGCCCGGGCCATGTCGCGCTGCGGGTGCGCCCCGATGGCGGCGCCCACCCGCAGCCGGCCGCGCTCGTCCTTGCTGGCGTTGGGGTACTGGGCGCGCTTGCGGACGTCCTTGACGGTGATCAGCCCGGCCAGCACGCCGTTCTCGTCCACCACGGGGAGCTTCTCGATGCGGTGGCGATGAAGGATCAGCACCGCCTCCTCCAGCGAGGTCCCCGCGGGGGCGGTGACCAGCGCGTCGCCGCGGGTCATGGCCTCGGAGACGGGGCGGTCCAGGTCGGTCTCGAACTGGAGGTCGCGGTTGGTGAGGATCCCCACCAGCCGGCCGCCCTCGTCCACCACCGGGAAGCCGCTCACGGAGTGGCGCTCCATCATCCGCACCGCCTCGCGCAGCGGCGCGTCGGGGCGGACGGTGAAGGGGGCGGAGATCATCCCGCTCTCGGAGCGCTTGACGCGGTCCACCTCCGCCGCCTGGCGGTCGATGGACATGTTCTTGTGGATGATGCCGATCCCCCCCTCGCGGGCCATGGCGATGGCCATGCGCGACTCGGTGACGGTGTCCATGGCCGCGGACACCAGGGGGATGGCCAGGGAGATGCTGCGCGTGAGCAGCGTCCGCACGTCGGTGTCGCTGGGGTGCACCAGCGAGTGCCGGGGGACGAGGAGGACGTCTTCGAACGTCAGCCCCTCGCCGACGAAGCGGGAAGACGGCGCCTCGGGACGGTTCATCGGGCCTCCATGAAGTGAGGCGCCCGCCGCCCCGCGTCGCCGTCCACGGGGGACGGGAGCTGCGGGGCGGCGGGCGCCGCGGGTGCTGTCGGGTCGTTCCTGCGTTCCATGGGGGAATCTACGGAAGGGGCGCGGACGGTGTCAACGCCGCGCCCTTCCGCCCCCGCGTCCCCTATCCGCGCTGCCCCAGCAGGCTGCGGATCCCCTGCGGGAGGAAGGAGCCGGCCCGGTCCAGCGCCGCCAGCGCGGCCTCCAGGCTCTCCGGGTCGCCGTCCCAGTGGTCCAGCAGGGTGTCGACGCCGGCGTTGTTGAGCAGCCGGTCCAGCGCCAGCGCCAGCAGGTACACGTCGTCCACCTGGCCGATGACGGGGAGGTCGGGGAGCAGGTCCACCGGCATCAGCATGTACCCCAGCGCGGCCAGGACGATGGCCTTGTCCAGCCGCGACACCCGCGGGTCCACGGCGAGCCGCCCCAGCAGCTTGGCGAAGTTGGGGAGGTCGCGCATGATCTGCCGCATGGTGTCGCCGCGGCCGCCACCTCCGCCGCCGTTGCCCCCCTCGCGCTCGCGGCGGAAGCGGCGGAGCCGCGGCGCCGGCACGGGCGGGGCCTCGTCCTGCGGCTCCTCGCCGTAGTCCTCCTCGTCGTCGTCGCCGAGCTCGAAGCGGGAGCGGGGGGCGTCGTCTCTGTACCTGGCCATGAACCGTCAGGGGTTGCGGGGGTCCGGCGAGCCGCCGCCTTCGGCGGGGCGGGGTCCGGAGGTGTCGCGGGGGAGGGCGGGCCGTCCGGCCGCCGGGCCGGCCCCGGCGTCGCCGGGCGCGGGGGCGGCCACGTTCTTGACCCCCTCCTCCACCTCGCGCAGCAGCGAGCGCCCCGCCTCGGCAAGCCCGGTGAAGACCCGGTCCGCGGTCCCCACGGCGCCCAGCGTGCCGCGGATGGTGCGGATGGTCAGCCCCTGGCCGCGCATCTTGTCCTCCAGCAGCTCGCCGAACTTCTGCAGCGAGGAGGGCGAGCGCGCGGTCTCGCGGGCGTACTTGGAGGCGAGGAACTCCACGTAGTCCAGCGCGTGGTACAGCTGCTCCTCGGGAAGCGCCTCGATGTGGCGCATGAGGCGTTGGCGGAGCACGTCGTGCATCGGTGTATCCTCCGTGAAGCGGGACCCGGAACGCGCAGAAACCATGCCGGGCACGGGGCGCGCGGGTCCCCGGTGCAATCTGGACGGCGCCGGCGCGCGCCGCAACGTGCGGGCGCGCCGCACCTGCCCGTACGCGGCCGGGGGCCGGGTTGTTTCCCGCGCCCGGGGCGCCGCGCGGCGATTGACGCCGCCCGGCCGCGGGGCCAAGTTTCCCCCTGGAGAGCGGTTCAGACGTCCACCCCGGTCCGGACAAAGGCACGTGCCCTACCTTCCCCTCCGTCCCCTGGAGCCCGCGGCCGACGCCGTGGAGCTGTACGACGCCTGGCTGGCGGAGCTGGGCGAGGCGCTGGAGCGCGGCGACGACCGCTGGGAGCTGTGCCGGCGCACGCTGACGGGGATCTTCTACCCGCACCTGGCGGACGCGGACCCGGCGCGCCTCCCGCCGGCCGCGCGCGCGGCGCTGGCGCAGATGGACGCCCGCAACGTGACGCTGGAGCCCGAGTACTACGCCGAGTGCGACGACGCGCTCTTCCAGCCGCGCAAGCCGCTGATCTGGATGTGGCAGATGTTCGACAGGAGCCCGCTGGGCGGGAACGTCCACCTGGGGGTGAGGTTCCGCCGCGTGCTGGCGCCGTACATCTTCCGCCGGGTGGGGAGGAACTTCAAGGCGTTCCACTTCGTGGAGTTCTCCTTCGGGTACAACCTGGAGGTGGGCGACGACGTGGTTGTGCACCGCAACGTGCTGCTGGACGACCGCGGCGGCATCGTGCTGGGCGACCGGGTGTCCATCTCGGACTACGCCAACATCTACTCGCACACCCACGACATCGTGGACCAGGCCCAGGTGACCAACGCGGTCACCACCATCGGCGAGGGGGTGCGGATCACCTACCACGCCACCGTGCTGGCGGGGACCACGGTGGGCGAGAACGGGATGGTGGGCGCCATGGCGCTCGCCACCAAGGACGTGCGGCCCTACCACGTGTACGTGGGGATCCCGGCCAAGTCCGTGCGGGTCAAGCCCAACGCGCCGCCGGAAAGCTACAAGACCACCCTCTGCGGGCCGGGCGGAGGCGCGGGGGAAGGCTGACACGGCGGGGCCCGCGTGCGTGCGCGGGCCCCGTTTTCGTTTTCTCGACAGACCACAACAGGCAAGACGCAGGGATAGACCGACATGCAGACCGACGTGACGGCGGGCGTCCCCACGGAGGTGACGGACCCCGTCAACTCCCGGATCCTGGAGGTGTCCGAGGACCGGATCCAGGGCTTCGTGGCGGAGCCCTTCGCGGAGATCGCCCGCCTTTCCGGGGTGGAGCTCCCCACGGTGCTGGAGCGGATCCGCGCCATGCTGGCGGCCGGGACCATCCGCCGCGTCCGGCAGACGCTGCTCGCCACCAACCTGGCTCCCGGCGCGCTGGTGGCGTGGCAGGTGCCGCAGGAGCGGCTGGACGAGGCCTTCACCTACATGTTCCGCGAGGACCCCTTCTCCGGCCACGTGGTGATCCGCTCCACCGACGCGGAGACGCGCGGCAGCAAGTACCGGCTGTGGACCACCGTCAAGGTGCCGCAGGGGTTCTCGCTCTCGCGGCACTGCGAGGTGCTGCGGGAGCGGGTGGGGGCGGAGGCGTTCAAGCTGCTCCCGGCCAGGGCGCTGTTCACGCTGGGCGTGGGGCACGTGCGCCGGCGCGGGATGGAGCCGGGGAGCCGCACCGACGCGCCCGGCGACGTGGTGGACACGCGCATCGTGGAGCTGGGCGACCTGGAGTGGCGGGTGCTGGTGCCGCTCAAGCGCGAGTTCCGGGTGGAGGAGATCCGCGAGAACCCGTGGGCGGCGCGGGCGGAGGAGGCGGGGGTCTCGCTGGACGAGTTCCTGCGCGTGGCGCGGTCGCTGAACGAGCGCGGCGTGGTCGGCCGCTTCTCCACCTTCCTGGAGCACGTGAAGCCCTCGGCCACGGGGCACCGGGTGACGCGCTACAACGCGCTCTTCCACTGGCGGGTGCCGGCGGGGCGCGAGATGGAGGCCGGCAGGGAGGTGGCGCGGCACCACGTGATGACGCACGCCTACTGGCGCGAGGGCGGGCCGGAGTTCGCCGGGGTCAACATCATGGGCGTGGCGCACGGCACCGAGAAGGAGACGGTGCTCGCCCACAAGGCGGCCATCGACGCGCACCTGGAGGAGGCGGGGATCCCCGTGGACTACACCAACGTGTTCTGGGGGGGCCGCAGCGAGATCAAGCCGTCCGAGATCGCGCCGCAGGAATATTTGAAGTGGTGCGAGCGGGTGGGCGTGGATCCGGAGTCCATGCGCGCCGGGGTGGACGAGCCGGTCGCGAGCGCCTGACGTGGTCGCGGTGGACGGAAGCGGGAACGGCGCATCACGCGAGGAGCACGGGATGACGGAGCCGGTGGAAGTCCTGGAGTACGTGTCGGACGGCGTCGCGAACCTGGACCGGGAGTGGCGCTTCACCTACCTGAACGGCCGCGCGGCGCTCCTCTTCCGCAGGAGGGAGGAGGAGTTGCTGGGGCGTACCTGGTGGGAAGCGTTCCCCCAGCTCGCCGACACCCCTTCCGCGAACGAGCTGCGGTCCGCGATGGGGAGCACGGTCGCGCGGCGGGTGCGGATCTTCCACCCGCAGCTCTACACTTGGCACGAGGTGCAGGCGGTCCCCTCCGCGGGCGGCCTGCTCCTGGTGGTGCGCGACGTGACCGACGAGGCCCGCCTGCAGCAGACGGAGGCGGTGCGCTCCGCGGTCCGCGAGATCTTCGAGCAGGTCCCACTGGCGGTGAGCGTGCTGCGCGGCGCCGAGCACCGGGTGGAGATCATGAACGCCGCCGCGCGCCAGGTGCTGGGCGGGCGCGACGTGGAGGGGCGCGCGGTGCGGAGCGCCCTCCCGGAGCTGGAGGGGCAGGGCCTGTTCGAGCTGCTGGACAGCGTCTACCAGACGGGCAAGCCGTTCGAGGGCAAGGAGGTCCACGTCCGCTACGACAAGTACGGCGACGGCACCCTCCACGAGGGGTACTTCAACATCCTCTACCAGCCGCTCTTCGACTCGACGGGACGGGTGTCGGGGGTGCTGAGCATGAGCGTGGAGGTGACCGACCTGGTCCGGGACCGCGACAAGGTGGAGCGGCGGTCGGCGGAGCAGCTCGCGGTGCTGGGGCAGCTGGCCGAGGGAGTGGTCATCACCGACGCCGCGGGGAGGATCACCTTCGTGAACGAGGCCGCGGAGCGGCTGCACGGCACCGTCCTGCTGGACGTGGGCCCGGAGGGTTATGCGGCCGCCTACGGGCTACGGACGGAGGACGGTGCTCCGTTCCCCCTGCAGGACCTCCCGCTCGCCCGCGCGGTGCTGCGTGACGAGGTGGTGACGGGGGCGCGGTGGCGGATCCGCCGGCCGGACGACACGGAGGTCGTGGTGGAGGGGAACGCCCGGCCCGTGTTCGTGGGCGACGGCGCCAAGGTGGCCGCCGTGCTGACCCTGCGCGAGGTGGACGGGGGTGGGCCGGCCGACTGACGGCGGCTGTCGAGGCGGACGATGCAAGGCGGGGCGGCACTCACCGGGTGCCGCCCCGCCGCTTTTCTACGCCTCCGACCCGTCGCCTTCCCCTCCCCTGTCCAGCCATGAGCCCGACGCGATGCGCCGCTCGGGCGTCAGCCCCGGCAGGAGCCGCGGGCCGGCGACGTACGTCCAGCACCGTACGCCCCCCGCCTCCACCTCCGTCCGCCCGAACAGCCCCTCCGCGACGCCCTCGTACCCGTCCAGCCGGTCGAGCACGTCCGCCGGACATCGCCACACCTCGCCCTCCACGCGCCCGTCCCCGCCGAGCACCAGCGCCGGGTAGGCGCCAAGGTCGTACAGCGTCCCCGCGACGGAGCCCGGCCCGACCATCCCGCAGCCGCGCAGCAGCCCGGCCGCGCCGCCGCCGCTGCGGAGCGTGCCGTAGACGAACAGGTGGATCCCAGTCGGATCGTCCGTCATTCCCTGCCCCGCCTTCGACTCGTCTCCCGATCTCCCGAAAGCTCAGCGCGAGGCAGCGACCGACCGGCGGAACTCCGCGTCGGGGTTCCAGGTGGGCAGCGTGGCCGTGTTCGCCAGCCAGGTGCCGAAGTCCAGCACGATCTCGGAGAGCTGCACGGCGCCGGACAGGTCCCAGTCGGGCCGGTACTCGTCGCCCGGCTGGTGGTAGCGCTTGGCCGTGTACTCCTCCTGCTGCTGCGCGCCCCAGCCGGCCGGCCGCCCCACGAAGTCGCTCCCCGCGCCGACGGACACGGCCGGGATCCCCGCCTTCGCGAAGGCGAAGTGGTCGGAGCGGTAGAAACCGCCCCGCTCCGGGAACTGCTCCGGCGAGATCTTCATCCCCTGCGGCCGGATGCGCGCCGCGAGCATGGGGCCCAGCGAGCTCTTGACGTCGCCCAGCACGCGCAGGTCGACCGTGCGCCCGTTGAGGTTGCCGCCGTCCACGTTGACGTTGGCGACGATGCGCTCGGTCGGGACCGTCGGGTGCTGCGCGAAGTACTCCGATCCCAGCAGCCCGGACTCCTCGGCGGTCACGAACACGAAGAGCTGCGAGCGCCTGGGCTTCCGCGGCGCGGCGGCGGCGGCCCGCGCGACGGCCAGGATGTCGGCCACGCCGGAGGCGTTGTCCAGCGCGCCGTTGTAGATGGAGTCGCCGTCCACCGCCGGGCCGATCCCCAGGTGGTCCCAGTGCGCGCTGTACGCCACGTACCCGTCGCGGAGCCGCGCGTCGCTGCCGCGCACCACGCCCACCACGTTCTCGCTCTTGAGGTTCTGCACGGTGTTGCGGAAGCCCACGTCCAGCGTGACGCCGGTGGGCACCGGGCGGAAGTCGCGCGAGGCGGCGCGCCGGGTCAGGTCGTCCAGGCTGAGCCCGGCCTCTGCGAGCAGGCTCTTCGCCGCCGTGTCGGTGATCCAGCCGCGGAACTGGAGCGGCGCGGGGAGCCCGGCGGCGCGCGGCACCATGCGCTGCTCCTTGGCCCACGAGCCCACCACCGTCGGCCAGCCGTAGCCGGCCCGCTCGGTGGTGTGGACGATGAGCATGCCGGCGGCGCCGCGGCGCTCGGCCTCCTCGAACTTGTAGGTCCAGCGGCCGTAGTAGGTCATCGCCCGCCCGCCGAACAGGCCGGGCTCGTTCGCGGGGGCGGGCGGGTCGTTGACCAGCACCAGGAGGATCTTGCCCTCGAGGTCCACGCCCTTGAAGTCGTCCCAGCGGAACTCGGGGGCGGCGGCGCCGTAGCCCACGAACACCACCTCGGCGTTCGCGGCGGCGCCCGGCGCGGCGGAGCCGGCCCACACCACCACGTCCTCCGGGTAGCGGAGCGCGCCGCTGGCCTTGCCGCCCGCGCGCACGCGGATGGTGGACGGGGTCGCGCCCACCACGTCGATGGGCACCTCCTGGAAGTAGCTGCCGCTCACCCCCGGCTCCACGCCTGCCGCGCGGAGCTGCGCCGCGATGTACTCGGCGGTCAGGCGCCCGCCGCGGGTCGCGGGGGCGCGGCCCTCCAGCAGGTCGGACGAGAGGAAGCGGATGTGCGCGTCGATCTCCTGCGCCGTGATGCCTGTGCTGGACGACGAGGCGCGCGGAGTCGTTCCCTGCTGCGCGGCGAGCGGTGCGGCGCACAGGGCGAGGAGCCCGAGGGAACGGACGAGAATTCGGTTCATACTTTTGCGGTGGCGGGAAGGAAGGTGGGACGGCCGGCGATCACGTTTCGCTCGCTCCGCCGTGCGGGACGGGCACCGGCCGGATCAGCGCCACGGCGCGGGCGGCGATGAACTCCATCTGCTGCTCCCGCTCCTGCGCCCAGCCCGGCAGGCGAACCGCGTTCGAGGCGACCGCCGCGGCGCCCATCAGCCCGAGGAGCGCGGGGAGGAAGAGCTCCTGCGCCAGCGCACCCTGCAGGAAGAGGACGACGAGCATGATCAGCCCCATCACCATCCCTGCGACCCCCACCCGGTTGAGCGCCAGGGCGTTCCCCTTGGTGGTCCGCAGGCGGAAGCGGTAGCCGTCCTCGGTGGGCTCCACGTATGCGTGGAGGTTGCCGACGGCCCACTCGCGGAGGTCGCCGCTGGACCTGTCCTTGCCGCGCGCGTTGAACGTCTCCCTCATCTCCGCGACGAGGAGGCTCCACTCGCGGTCCGTGGGCGCCCGGGGCAGATCGACCGAGCGGGACACCGAGACGGGCATCCCCAGGTCCGTGCGCCGAGGGAGCGTGCTGCGGCGCCGGTTGATCGCCGTGGCCGCGTCGGCGATCCGCTCCGGGGCCAGGCCCACCTCGCGGCCGATCGCCTGGAGCTCCGTCAGCGTGAGCCCGTCCGCCGGGGCGAGGCTGCGCTGCCCCGGGTCGTGGGCCGTTGCGGCGGCTTCGAAGATCTCCGCGATCTCGTCGTCCCGGTACCGGCGCTCCTCTGTCATATGCACCCCATCACCGCGTCGTGAACGGAAGGGCCCCGAGGGAGGAAGCTAGGCGGGTCGGGGGCGGCGCGGAAGGGAGGCTAGCGCTTCCACGAGAAGCGCGGCCGCACCCCCCACACTGCCATCGCCGTGAGGTAGACGGGCTGGAGCACGAACCAGAGCGGCAGGTACCGCAGCAGCTCCGGGCGCCCGAAGCGGCGGCACGCCAGGCCGTAGAGGAAGACGTCGATCCCCAGCTTGACCGCCGCGGCCGCCGCCCAGGTGCCGGCGCTCATCCACCCCGCGGCCACCCAGAGCAGCCCCAGCGGCAGGTGCAGGTTCGCGTTCAGCGACGCCGCGCCGTACGCGAGCACCCGCCAGTCCTGCCGGAACGAGCGCATCCCGCTGGAAGCCCAGCGCGCCCGCTGGTTGCGGAAGGCGCGCAGCGTGGGCTCGGGGAAGGTGCGCGCCCGCGCCGCCGCGTCGTCCGCGTAGGCGATGCGGCCGGCCCCCGGCGTGGTCCTCACCAGGTCCAGCATCAGCATGTCGTCGCCGGCGGGGAGGCGCAGCCCCGGCCCGTAGCCCCCCACCCGCTCGAACGCCTCGCGGCGGTAGGCCAGGTTGTGCCCGGACGCGCCGAGGGGAAAGCCCAGCCGGGCGCTCCCGGCCATGGCGGTGACCAGCGTCAGGAACTCGAACGCCTGCACCCGCTCGAAGAGCGTGCTCCCCGGCCCGGCGTCCAGCTCCGTGTAGCCCAGCACCATCCCCACGTCCGGCGCGAACGAGTGCGCCATCCCCTCCACCCAGGTGGGGCTCACCCGGCAGTCCGCGTCGGTGAGCAGCACCAGCTTGCCGCGCCCGGCCTCCACCCCCCGCTGCAGCGCCAGCTTCTTGGGCGCCACCCCGGGCGGGACGTGCTCCTGCCGCACCAGCCTGAAGCGCCCCGGGAGCGCCGCCGCCGCGTCCCGCACCAGCGCCGCGGTGCCGTCCTCCGAGCGGTCGTCCACCACCACCACCTCGAAGCGCCCGTACGTCTGCGCCGCCAGGTCGCGTAGCAGCCCGGGGAGGCGCGCCTCCTCGTTGCGCGCGGCCACCACCACCGTGACGAACGGCTCGTGCGCGGGCGCGGACCCGCCGCGGGCCCGCAGCGCCCAGGCGAAGGCGAGCGCGACCCCGGCGTACACGGCCAGGTTGGCCCAGGTGAAGACGAGCAGCGAGAGCAAGCGGACGGCGCGAGGGGATCAGGGTTTCGGTGCGTCGGGCGCGGATCGGCCGCCGTGCGGCGCCGGGTCCGCGGCCCGGAACTGGCGTTCCGGGCATCGCGAGAGCCGTGCCCGCATGGTGCACGGAATGGACGGCGGGGCGTGACATCGTACCGGGTTGGTGCTACCTTTGCAGCGCACGCGAGGGCGCCTTGGCGCCGCCCCCATCCGACGTGGGTGCGACACCGAAGCGCCACCCGCCCCAGCCGGACCCGGGCGGCCCCACCGAACGGACGAACGGACGAATCACATGGCCGTCACCGATTATTTGAAGACCCATCGCGAGCGCCATCTGGCCGAGCTCTTCGACTGGCTGCGCATTCCCAGCATCAGCGCCAAGTCCGAGCACCGCGACGACACCCGGCGCGCCGCCGAGTGGCTGGTGGAGCGCATGCTGGAGGCCGGCCTGCAGACCGCCGAGACCATCCCCACGGCGGGGCACCCCATCGTGATCGGCGAGTGGCGCGGCGCCCCCGAGGGCGCGCCGACGCTGCTGGTGTACGGCCACTACGACGTGCAGCCCCCCGAGCCGCTGGACGAGTGGCACTCGCCCGCCTTCGAGCCGGAGCTGCGCGACGGCAAGATCTTCGCGCGCGGCTCGGTGGACGACAAGGGGCAGGTGTACCTGCACCTCAAGGCGGTGGAGGCGCACATCGCGCAGAACGGCTCGCTGCCGGTGAACGTGGTGTTCGTGGTGGAGGGCGAGGAGGAGGTGGGCTCCCCCAACCTCCACGACTTCCTGGTGGAGAACCGCGAGCGGCTGCGCTGCGACGCCGTGCTGATCTCCGACACCACCATGTTCGCCGAGGGGCTCCCCTCCGTGACCGTGGGGCTGCGCGGCCTGGCGTACATGGAGATCCACGTGCAGGGCCCGGCCACCGACCTGCACTCCGGCTCGTACGGCGGCGCGGTGGTGAACCCGGCCAACGCCCTGGCCCAGATCGTCGCCAGGCTGCACGACGAGCAGGGGCGCGTCACCGTCCCCGGCTTCTACGACGACGTGCGCGCCCTCACCGAGGAGGAGCGCGCGGCCACGCGGCAGCTCCCCTTCGACGAGGAGGAGCTGCGCCGCGAGGTGGGGGCCCCCGCGCTGGGCGGCGAGGAGGGGTGGACGGCGCTGGAGCGCAAGAGCGCCCGCCCCACCTGCGACGTCAACGGGCTGCTCTCCGGCTACACCGGCGAGGGCGCCAAGACGGTGCTCCCCGCGCGCGCCATGGCCAAGGTGTCCATGCGGCTGGTCCCCGACCAGGACTTCCGCGACATCGAGGAGAAGTTCTCGCGCTGGGTGCGCGAGATCGCCCCCCCGGGGGTGACGGTGACGGTGGAGGCGCTGCACGGCGGCATGCCCTGGCGTGCCGATCCCAAGGAGCCCATCTTCCAGTCGGCCGTGCGCGCCCTGGAGCGCGCCTTCGGCCGCGCCCCCGTGTTCTCGCGCGAGGGCGGCTCCATCCCCATCGTGCAGGCCTTCCAGCAGACCTTCGGCGCGCCCGTCGTCCTCCTCGGCTTCGGCCTGCCGGGGGAGAACGCGCACGCCCCCAACGAGTGGATGTCCGAGGACAACTTCTACCGCGGTGCCGAAGCCATCGCGATCCTCTACGATGAGCTATAACGAGCACGCCGTCCGCGAGCGGCCGGCCGCCTACACCGCGTCGGCCGAGCACGAGGCGCGGGCGTTCGTCGAGGAGCTCACCGCGACGCTCGCCCCGCTCCTTCGGGAGTCGCACCTGGCCTCGTGGAACGCAGCCGTGGGCGAGGGCGACGACGCCGAGGAGCGCTCCGCGCGCGCCCGTGCCGCGGTCAAGCACCTGTACGCGGACCCGGAGCGGGCCGCCCGCGTGAAGGGCTGGCTCGCCTCGGGCCAGGTGCGCGACCCGCTGCTGCGGCGGCAGCTCGTGCTGCTGGACCTGGAGTACACGGGGAGCCAGCTCCCCGAGGAGACCATCGAGGACCTGGTGCGCCGCAGCGCCTCGCTGGAGCAGACCTTCTACACCTTCCGCGCCTCGCTGGACGGCGAGCGGGTGACCAACAACGTGCTGCTGGACGTGCTGCGCGACGAGCGCGGCTCGGCCCGGCGGCGCGAGGCGTGGGAGGCGAGCAAGCAGGTGGGGCGCGAGGTGGCCGAGCCGCTGCGCGAGCTGGTGCGCCGCCGCAACGAGGCGGCCCGCTCGCTGGGCTTCGACAACTTCTACGCCATGGAGCTGCAGCTCCAGGAGCTGGACGAGGAACGCCTCTTCCGCATCCTGGACGGCCTGCGCGAGGAGAGCGACCCCGCCTTCCGCCGGCTCCGCGACGAGATGGACGCCACCCTGGCCGAGCGCTACGGCGTCCCGTCGGAGGAGCTGCGCCCCTGGCACTGGGGCGACTTCTTCGGGCAGGAGGTGCCCTCGGTGTCCACGGTGGACCTGGACGGGATGTTCCGGGACGTGGACCTGGAGCGGACGGCGGCGGAGTTCTTCCACGGCATCGGGCTGCCGGTGGAGGACGTGCTGGCGAGGAGCGACCTGTACGAGCGCGAGGGCAAGGACCAGCACGCCTTCTGCATCGACGTGGACCGCGAGGGCGACGTGCGCACCCTGTGCAACCTGCGCCCCAACGAGAAGTGGGCCTCCACGCTGCTGCACGAGCTGGGGCACGCGGCGTACGACAAGTTCATCCCCCGCGCCCTCCCCTTCCTGCTGCGCACCCCGGCGCACACCCTGTCCACCGAGTCCATCGCCATGTACATGGGGCGGCTCACGCGCAAGCCCGAGTGGCTGCGCGAAGTGGTGGGCGCGGAGCTGGGCGACGAGGAGGCGGCGGAGATCCGGCGGCAGCTGCGCGCGGCCATGCTGGTGTCGGCGCGGTGGATCCTGGTGATGGTGCACTTCGAGCGCGAGCTGTACCGCGACCCGGACCGCGGCGACCTGAACACGCTCTGGTGGGACCTGGTGGAGCGGATGCAGTTCATCCGCCGCCCGGAGGGGCGCGACGAGCCGGACTGGGCGGCCAAGATCCACTTCTCCACCGCCCCGGTCTACTACCACAACTACCTGCTGGGCGAGCTGATGGCCTCGCAGCTCACGGCGCACCTGGCGCGCGGGGAGATGCGCGGGCGCCGCAGCGGGAGCATCCGCGGGGTGGAGGCGGTGGGCCGCTTCCTGCGCGAGCGGATCTTCGCGCCGGGCGCGTCGCTGGACTGGAACGAGCTGCTGGTGCACGCCACCGGCGAGGGGCTGAACCCCCACTACTTCGTCGAGGAGTTCGTCTCGGCCTGACCGCCGGGTCCCTCCCCGGGACCACACGGAGCCTCCCCGGAGCCGCCGCGCTCCGGGGAGGCTCTTTTTTCATCCCCCAACTCGATCCCTTCCAACCGCTTCGGCGCTCCGTGTCGGCTTCCGCCCGCCGGGCGCTGAATCCTGCTCAGCGGCCGCCCCGTAGTGGCCCCACCGGACGCGGCGGGCGGAGGATCGCCCGCGCGGACGGCACCCCCCTTCGATCATCCACGGAACGGCTGCCGGCAGCATCCCAAGGCCGCGGTTCGACACTTCGCCTCCGAGGTCGGAACCATGAAGCGCATCCTCGTCGCCCTGCTGGCGCTCTCCCTGGTGGGGAGCGCCGCGTCCGTCCAGGCCCAGACACCCGCGGGCCCGGCGCCCGCCGCCCGCCCCCCCGCGCAGGCTCCCGGAGAGATCCGCGGGGTCGTCGTGGACGCGGAGAGCGGCTCCCCCGTGGCGAGCGCCTCGGTGGAGGTCCGGAGCCGCGCCGACTCCTCGCTCGTCACCGGCGCGGTCGCCCGCGCGGACGGTTCGTTCCGCGTGGAGGGGCTGCGCCCCGGGAGCTACTTCCTGCGGGTGAGCGGCATCGGCTACGCCCCGCAGCGGACGGAGGCGGTCGCCATCGCCCCCGACTCGCCGCGCGCGAGCGCCGGGACCGTCAAGCTGGCCCGCGCCGCCGTCGCCCTGGAGGGGCTGACCGTGACCGCGGAGCGCAGCTCGGTCGCCATCGCGCCGGACCGCAACACCTACCGCGCCAGGGACGTGGCGCCCGCCGGCGGGACCGCGTCGGACGTGCTCCAGGCGGTCCCCTCGGTGGAGGTGGACGGGGACGGCAAGGTGAGCCTGCGCGGCAACGAGAACGTGGCCGTGCAGATCAACGGCCGCCCGGCGCCCATCGGGGGCGCGCAGCTCGCCGGCTACCTCAAGCAGCTCCCGGCCAGCCTGCTGGAGCGGGTGGAGGTGGTCCCCAACCCCTCGGCCAAGTACGACCCGGAGGGGATGGCCGGCATCATCAACATCGTCCTCAAGCAGAACGCCGACCTGGGCGTGAGCGGCGGCTTCCTGCTGGGCGGGGCCACGGCGGAGCGCTACACGGCGTCCGGCAACCTGGGCTACCAGAGCGGCCCGCTCACCGCCTTCTTCACCTACGGCTACAACTCGGACCTGCGCCAGTTCAGGGGCGTCAACGACCGCGAGCGCCTGGGCGCCGTCCTCTCGCCCACCATCTTCACCGAGCAGGACATCACCGGCGACAACCGCAACGCCGGCCACAACCTGAGCACCAGCGTGGACTACCGCCTGGGCGACAAGAACGTGCTCTCGTCGTCGCTGCTCTTCAACCTGCGCGGCTCCAGCGAGGACTCGCGCAGCGCGTTCAGCGAGTGGAACGCCGCGCGCTCGCTGCTGTCGCAGTACGATCGGGTCCGTGACGCGGAGGCGGACAACTTCGTGGTGGACTACACGCTGGCCTTCAAGCGGACGATGGAGCCGCAGCGCCACGAGCTGTCCACCGAGGTGCGCCTGAACCGCGCCCACGACGAGGACCGCACGGAGGTGTGGCTGCGTCCGTTCGGGGTGGCGGCCGCGGGGACCGGCGCGGTGCTGGAGTCGCAGACGGACGCGCTGGACGCCCTCACCTACCAGCTCACCGCGCAGGCGGACTACACCCGCTCCTTCGGGGAGCGGAGCAAGCTGGAGACGGGGTACAAGGGCACCGCGCGCTGGCTGGACCGGGACTTCCGCGTGGTCACGGACTCGCTGGGCTCGGGCGTCTGGACGCCCAGCGGGCTCAGCAACGACCTGGAGTTCGACGAGCGGGTGAACGCCGTGTACGGGGTGCTGAGCCACGGCGCGGGCAAGGTGGAGATGCAGGCCGGACTGCGGGCGGAGCACGCGGCGCGCGACTTCGCGCTGGCCGGCGGGGAGAGCTACCCGCACAGCTACACGAGCCTGTTCCCCAGCGGCCTGGTGGCGTACAACCTGAGCGACGCCACGCAGGTGAAGCTCAGCTACTCGCGCCGCGTCCGCCGGCCGGGGACGCAGGAGCTGAACCCCTTCCCGGTGTTCATGGACGCGCAGAACGTGTTCCTGGGCGACCCGGGGCTGAACGCGGAGTACACGGACGCCATCGAGGCGGGCTTCCAGCGCTCGGGGCGGCTGGGCTCGGTGCAGGTGTCGCCGTTCTATCGCCGCACCACGGACGTCATCCGCATCGTCGTCAACACGGCGGACACGGTGGCCGGGCGCGAGGTGACGTCGGTGAGCTTCCGGAACCTGGACACCGGCACCTCCTGGGGCTCGGACGTGAACGGCTCGCTGCGGCTGGGCAAGGCGTTCAGCGGGCTGGCGGGGCTCAACGTGTTCCGGATGGTGACGGACGGCACCAGCGGCGCAGCGAGCCTCGGCTCGGACGCGGTCACCTGGTCGGCCCGGGTCAACGGCACGTACAACCTGTCGCCGCGCACGGCGGTGCAGGGCTCGTACTTCTACCGGGCGCCCATGAAGATCGAGGGCGGGCGCTTCGCCTCCATGTCCAACGCCAACTTCTCCATCCGGCAGAAGGTGATGGGCGAGAAGGCGAGCCTCAGCCTGCGCGTCTCGGACCCGTTCGCCACCACCCGCTTCCGCGTGGAGGCCGGGGACGACAACGTCTTCCAGCTCACGGAGCGCAGCTTCAACTCGCGGGCGGTGCACCTGACCTTCCAGTACAACTTCGGGCAGGCGCCCAAGATCCGGCAGCGTCCCCAGCAGCAGGAGCAGCCGGCGTCGCCGGGGTTCCCGGGGTAGGCGGCACGACGGCGGTACGATAGCCAGACGAAGCGAGGGGCTCCCGGATCCGGGAGCCCCTCGGCTGTTCCCCGAACCGGATTCCTGGTCCAGTCTCCTCAAGCAAACTATAGCTACCTAGATTGAGGCGCCGATACAACAGAACCTGAGGAGAATCTGCCCCACAGACACAAGGTCACTCCATGTTCACCTGAATATTTCCAGTCCCGTCCAGCATCTGCAATATTGAAATTATTCGGTCTGGAAATTGCCAGGGCTCCTCTGGAGTAGGGATTCTTCATGGTCCGGCGCGCCGCGTCATCCCAATCGGCTCGATTGCCAGGTTCCGGTCGGGCGATCCCATTCCCTGGGAGTGGACATGAAAAGCCTTCGATGGATCAGCCTCGGGCTGGTCGCTTCAGTTGGTATTGGGGTGACTCAGCAAGACCCCTGGTACCGAGAGGTCGCCCAGCTCCTGGCTAATGACGCCGCGCAGTTCAGGGACGAGGGTTTGTCTCTTTCCCAGGATATCATCTGGGGTGCGCTCGATGATGGTGAAGCCCGGAGAAGCGTCGTCAAGCTTCAAGGACAGGTGACCTACGTGATCATTGGCGAGTGTGACACTGATTGCGAGGATCTCGATTTAGAACTTTTTCAGGGTACTCGAAAACTATCGTCCGACCTTGCCGCAGACGATGTTCCAATTCTGATCTTTACTCCACAAGTGACGGGAGTTTTCACGATTAGGGTCATCATGGCGAGTTGCAGTGCAGATCCATGCCGGTATGGGGTAGGTCTCTTCGAGGAGAGTTGATGGTGGTTGGGCTGGTCCTGGAGGATTCTCGTGAAGGTATGAAAATTCGGATCTCGGAAGTAACTCCCAGCAGGAGCTTGAAGGATGTCAACAGCACAACTTCGCCATCTGGTCCTGCTTGGCCTCGTGCTATTTGGCCTGGGCGCCCGGTGGAGTGTGTTGGTAGGCCAAACGAAGAATACCAAACCCGATCCAGAGGGTACTCCCGTCTACACCCCTTCCGCGTCGGGCAAGTCTCCATTCGATTCACACCGCGTCCTGAAGCGCCTGTTCCCGGATAGCTTGCCCGCCGACAAGGTGGCCGCACGTGTGGACTCCCTGATAAACGAGGGAGAATACAGCCTTGCAGAAGCAGGAGTGCAGCGTGGCCTGGATGCATACCCTACGGACTCAACTCTAGCCCTCCTGAAATCGGCAATTCCGATCGCCAGGCAGGAGACGTCGAGGACGAACCAGTCAGCGTCCGCTCTGCGCGGAAGGATCGATGCGTTGATCATGCTCGGCCAGATCAAGGAGGCGCAAAAGATAGTGAATCAAGCGCTGCAAAGATACCCTGACGACAAAACCCTGCGCGAGGGCCTCACGATTATTCAGTACGTGTGGCTGGCCCAATATGTGTTGGGTATCGGTATCTTGCTGGCTTTGTCGATCCTGGCGATCACCGCCATACTCGTATGGGTTGCCTTCTCACGGGGCAAAGGTTCACTTTTTGCCGCACAGATTTATGTAATTGGATCGTGCATTGCTGCGATCCCGGCAGCATTTACGATTTTGTATCTGCTGTTTCCATTCGCGAACCTTGGAACTGCGGAGGCCGGTCTGGTCGCGACTGTCGGGCAACTAGCCACCATAGCAGGTACATGTATTTTGGGGGCGATCGGGGGGACTCTTGCGAATTGCTTCAGCCTTGTAAATAGCCTTAGTTATAACGGAGCAAGCGACTCGCCACGCACTCAAGGCCGAGATCTACATTTTGCCGAAGTACTCTTCAAGCCGTTTGTTGGTTTCTTTATGGCCGCCGTAATGTACATCGCACTAATGGCAGGTCACCTGGTCCTCTTCGGCGAGGGTGATCGTGATATGCCGCCGCCCTGGACAATTGCGCTACTTGCAGTATTGACGGGAATGTTCGCCAACGCTGCGCTGGCTCGTCTCCAAAGCATCGCTGATCATATGTTCGGTGAAGATGACCATTCGCGAGTTCTTCCGTCACAAAACGGGAAAGGAAGAAGCGACACCAAGCGAAAAGTACAGGGCGCCACCCTGACAACAGCCACCGCTGGAACTAGCTCCGCGGGTATCGAGCACCGCACTGCGGTGCCGGCGAATGGAGAGACGTAATTTCCAGTACCCGATGAGCAATATGGGTGTGGTCCAGCCCCATACCTCTGTTCTACACCCACTGCTCTACCGATTGCACCGCAGTGCGGGTATCGGCTTCCACGTTGCGGGTGTTACCAAGTGATGCTTGCAGAAGAGCTACCCAGCGATCGAGTAGCTTTCCGTCTCGTGACTGCTACTCCGCCCTACCTCGGCCCCGTTCCATTTCCCACCCCAGCGCCATCCCCAGCCGCACCGGCATCTCCGCGCGCAGCCCGGGCTCCAGCGCCAGCCGCCCCGGCTCGAACAGCAGCACCACCGTGGACCCCAGGTGGAACGTCATGATCTCGTCGCCCTGGCGGACGCGCACCGGCGGCTCGTAGCGCCTGGTCTCGCCCTGCGAGACGCCGCGGCGGTTGGTGACCCAGGCGCTCCGCCCCGGCGGCGCGTTCCACGCCGGGTCGAACGCGGCGGAGATGCGGCCCACGTTGTAGGCGCCCACCGCGACCACGGCCACCCGCCCCAGCGGCCCGTCCAGGTAGCACACCAGCCGCTCGTTGCGCGCGAACAGGTCCGGCAGGTGCGCCACCGCGGGCGCGTTCACCGGGAGCAGCGCCCCCGGGACGTGCCGCGCCAGGCGGATC
This sequence comes from Gemmatimonadota bacterium, assembly GCA_040752145.1. GTDB lineage: Bacteria > Gemmatimonadota > Gemmatimonadetes > Longimicrobiales > Longimicrobiaceae > JAFAYN01. The sequence goes on along the minus strand of JBFMFL010000011.1, from coordinate 18,945 downwards.
AGCCCGTCGCAGGGGGCGTGGATGCGGTGGTAGTCGCGCGGGCTCAGGTAGAGGGTGACGAACGCGCCGCCGTCGAAGCGCGCCCCCTCCGCCGCGTCGTCCAGCAGCTCGGCCACGGAGTACCAGCGCCCCTTGGCCTGGATCGCCCGCCCCTCCCGCACCGCCCCCACCTGCCCCGTCGCGCCGTCCACCGGCGACGCCGCCACGCCCGGGTCGCGCGGCCACTCCCGCGCTCCCTCGCGAAGCCTGCGCGTGAAGAAGCGGTTCAGCGAACCGTACTCCTCCAGCCCCAGCTCCGCCTCCGCCGGGTCCGCGCCCACGGCGCGCGCGAACGCCCCCAGCACCGGCCGGCGCAGGGGCCGCGGCAGCGGCACGTCCGCCACCGCCCCGAAGGCGCGGCTGAAGGCGCCCTGCGGGACCCGCTTCAGCACGGAGAGCATGGCGCGGCTCCGCCAGGGCGGCGGCGTGGGGAAGTCCTCGTCTCGGTTCATTCTCGATCTACTATGGTTCGCATTGCCGGGCGCCAACCCCGCGTGAGGGATTTCGGCCCGAAGGGGCGAGACCCGCCGGCAGTTTGGCGGGGCTCGACTCCGTTGGCGAGCGTAGTTTGCTCGCCTACGGAGCCGAAGCCCGACCCCGGCGCAGCCGGGGGCACGCCCGGACCCACCGTTCAAAGCCGTTGCCGTTTCTCCATGCGCCCCGCGATGTGTTACATTCGCCGCAGCCCGCAGCGCCGGGCGCGCCGCTTGCACGCGCCCGGCACTCCCAAGCAGGAACGCACACTCGAGACCGGCTGGCACCCACACGTGACCCGTCCAACCATACCGTCCATCCGCATCCCCTTCCGCCAGCACACGCTGGGCAACGGGATGCGCGTCGTCGCGCACGAGGACCGCGCCGCCCCCATCGTGGCCGTGCACCTCATGTACCACGCCGGCTCGCGGCACGAGGTGCCGGGGCGCACCGGGCTGGCCCACCTGCTGGAGCACCTGATGTTCGAGGGCTCCATGCATGCGCCCAAGGGCGCCTTCGACGACCTGCTGGAGCGCGCCGGCGGCACCAACAACGGCTCCACCTGGCTGGACCGCACCGAGTACCACGAGGTGGTCCCCTCGCACGCCGTGGAGCTGGCGCTCTGGCTGGAGCGCGACCGCATGGCGCACTTCCTCCCCGTGCTCAGCGAGGAGATGCTGGAGCTGCAGCGCGGCGTGGTCATCAACGAGCGCAAGCAGCACTACGAGAACCGCCCCTACGGGCTCGCCGACGAGCGGCTGGGGCAGCTCCTCTTCCCGGGCGAGCACCCCTACGGGTGGCCCACCATCGGGTACATCCCCGACCTGGAGGCCATCACCCTGGACGACGCACGCACATTCTACGGGACGTACTACACGCCCAGCAACTCGGTGCTGGTGTTCGCCGGAGACATGGCGGCGGACGACGCCTTCGAGCTGGCGGAGCGCTACTACGGCGACCTCCCGGCCGGCCCGCCGCTCCCGGAGCGCCCCCCCGTCCCCGCGCCCGCCGAGGGGAACCGCCGGGCAACGCTCCCGGACCGCGTCACCTTCCCGCGCGTGTACCGCTCCTGGGACGTGCCCGCGTACGGCACGCCCGACTGGGTCGCCCTGGACGTGCTGGCGTACCTGCTGGCCGACGGGGACAGCTCGCGGATGCAGCGGGCGCTGGTCCGCGACGGCAGGATCGCCCAGGAGACCGACACCTACCTGTATCCCACCGAGCTGCGCGGGGTGTTCGGCGCGGTGGCGACCGCGCGCACCGGCGTGGCGCCGGAGGCGCTGGAGGAGGCCATCCACCGCACCATCGCCGGGGTGGCGGCGGGCGGGGCGACCGAGGCGGAGGTGACGGCCGCGCTGCGCCGCGTGAGGCGCGACCAGGTGGCCGAGCTGGCGACGGTGGAGGGGCGCGCCGAGTCGCTGGCCTACGCCGCCACCACCCTGGGCGGGCCCGAGCGGCTGGACGAGCTGATGGAGGCGTACGCCCGCGTCACCCCGGAGGACCTGGCCCGCGTGGCGGCCGAGCACCTGCGCGCCGACGCCGGCGCCACGGTGACGGTGGTCCCCGCCGCCGAGGAGGCCCGCGATGCAGCGTGACGCCACGCTCCCGCGGGTGATGGAGGCGCCCGTGCTGGGCGCCCCGCCGGTCCCCACCGTCCCCCGGCCCGAGCGCTGGACGCTGGCGAACGGGCTGCGCGTGGTGGCGATCCCGCGCAGCGGCGTCCCCCAGGTGGCGCTGCGGCTGGTGGTCCCCGCCGGCTCCGCGGCGGACCCGGCGGAGTATCCCGGCACCGCCTCGCTGGTGGCCGCGCTCCTCACCGAGGGGACCCTGTCGATGGACGCAGACGCGCTCAACGAGCGCATCGACTCGCTGGGCGCCTCGGTGAGCGCGCACGCCGGGCACGACTACGCCGAGGTGGAGATGACGCTGCTGGGCGGCACGCTGGACGAGGGGCTCCCGCTCCTCGCCGAGCTGGCCACCCGCCCCGCCTTCCCCGAGGACGAGACCGAGCGCGTCCGCGAGGAGGCGCTGGACGCCCTGGCCTCGCGCGGCGACGAGCCCGCCAACGTGGCCGACGACCGGGCGCTGCTGGAGGTGTTCGGCGCCGGGCACCCGTACGGGCGCCCCTCGTTCGGCACGGAGGAGGGGGTCGCGGCGGTGCCGCGGGAGGCTCTGGCCGCCTTCCACGCCCGGCGCTACCGCCCGCGCGGCGCGTACCTGGTGGCCGCGGGCGACTTCGACCCGGCGGAGCTGCGCGCGGCGCTGGAGCGGGCCTTCGGCGGGTGGACGGGGGAGGCGGAGGCGGTCGCGTACCCGGCCGTGCCGGAGCGCCCGGCGCGCGCGGGGGAGCGGGTGGCACTCCCCTGGGAGGACTCAACCCAGGGCGAGATCCGCGTCGGCGGGGTGGGGCTGGTGCGCAGCTCGCCGGACTGGATCGCCGCGTCGCTTGCCAACTACGTCCTGGGGGGGAGCACCATCCTGGGACGCCTGGGGGCCAACCTGCGCGAGGAGAAGGGGTGGACGTACGGCGTGCGCTCCGCCTTCGCGGCGGGGCTGGTGCCGGGGGGGTGGTCGGCGGAGACGGCGGTGGGCGCCGAGGTCACGGACGACGCGGTGCGCGAGATGCTGGCGGAGATGCGCCGCATGGCGGAGGAGCCGGTGCCGGAGGAGGAGCTGCGGCGGGCCAAGGACGCGCTGATCCTTTCGCTCCCCCGCGCCTTCGAGACCCCGTCGCGGGTGGCGAGCCGCTTCTCCACGCTGGAGGCGTACGGGCTGGCGGCGGACTACTGGGACCGCTTCCCGGAGCGGGTGGAGGCGGTCACCGCGGCGGAGGTGCTGCGGGTGTCGCGGGAGCACTTCGATCCCGCGCGCCTGGTGACGGTGACCGTGGGCGGGACGGGCGAGTAGGGGCCGCCCGAAAGCCGGGCGCCCCCGCCCCCGGACGGTCCGGGGACGGGGGCGCCGCAGTCGGGGAGCCCGGCCCCGGAAGCTACGCTTCCTTGCCTCCCCGCCAGGCCGCGTCGTCGTCGGCCTCGAAGGTGGCGGCGTCCACCGTCTCGGGCGCGGGCGCGGGGCGCGCCCAGGGCGCCTGGCGCATCACGCCGTCCCAGCCGCACGCCATGCACCAGCGCAGGTGCAGGAACCTGCCCAGGGGCCGGAGCAGGCGGTTGCGGATGGGGATGGTCTCCGACCCGCAGCGGGGGCAGTCGCGCCCCGAGGGGAGGAAGGCGACCAGCAGGGCGATCGGCGACACGAGCATCGCGATCCACAGAGCGACGATGAACATCCAGAACATGGGGACCTCCTTGCGGCGGCGCGGCTTCGGGCTCCCGGGACCCTCCCGGGTGAACGGCGTCCTGTGGTGAGGGATCGACGGCTCCCGGAACTGCCCGCCCAGCTGCCTCTGCGGGTTCGTCCTGCACCGCGCTCGCCGGTACGCCTTCCGTGCGTGTCGAGCAAGTTTCGCACCTGCTCCTGCTGCTCCGCGCGGGGGCCCGGAGGCCCGCGGACCGGCCGTCCCCGACCGGTTTTTTCCCGTATGCCATGTCCGTGCCAGACAACCGCTTGAACGCCCACGACCCCGGCCCGTGCCCACTCTCCGCGTAGACCCCCGCAGTCCCGACCCCGAAGCCGTTCGCCGCGCGGCAGCGACGCTGCGGCGCGGCGGCCTGGTCGCGTTCCCCACCGAGACCGTGTACGGCCTGGGCGCGAGCGCCCTGGACCCGGCCGCGGTGGCGCGGATCTTCGCCGCCAAGGGGCGCCCCTCGTACAACCCGCTGATCGTGCACGTGGCCGACGCGGACGCGGCCCGCGCCCTGGCCGCGGAGTGGAACCCCGCGGCGGAGCGGCTGGCGGAGCGCTTCTGGCCGGGGCCGCTGACGCTGGTGGTCCCCCGGCGGGCGGAGGTCCCCGACGCGGTCACCGCGGGGCTCCCCAGCGTCGCCCTGCGCGTCCCCGCGCACTCGGTGGCGCACGCGCTGCTGCGCGAGGTGGGGATCCCCGTGGCCGCGCCCAGCGCCAACCGCTCCACCGGGGTGTCGCCCACCACGGCGGCGCACGTGGAGCGCAGCCTGGGGGAGCGGGTGGACCTGATCCTGGACGGCGGCCCCACCCCGGTGGGGATCGAGTCCACGGTGGTCAGCCTGGCCGGCGGCGTCCCCACGCTGCTCCGGCCGGGCACGGTGTCCGTCGAGGAGCTGCGCGACGCCGTCGGGGAGGTGGCGCTGCCCTCCTCCGGCCCCGAAGGCACGGCTGCGCGCCCCTCGCCCGGGATGCTGGACCGGCACTACGCCCCGCGGGCGGAGGTGCGGCTGTTCGACGGGCCGGGCGCCGCGCCGGCCGGGCCGGAGGGCGGCCGCACCGCGGTGCTCGCGATCCGGGCCGCGGCGCCGCCTGCCGGCGAAATCGTGCGCATGCCGGCCGACGCGCGGGAGTACGCGGCCCGCCTCTACGCCACCCTGCACCGCCTGGACGACGAGGGCTTCGACCGCATCCTGGTGGAGCTCCCCCCCGACACCCCCGAGTGGGCCGGCGTCCGCGACCGGCTGCGCCGCGCCGCGCACCCCGGGTAGCCGCGCGCCCGTCCACTTTCCGCGCCGCCGCTTGACATCCGGCCCGCCGCGCCGTAGCTCTTCGTCTCTCGCCGCAACAATTCCGTTACGTCACCGGCTGCTCACCTGCGCCGCCGCCGTCCACCGGCGCCGCGGCGGACACATGCGTCCCAATCCCCAGCGCGGAGGCGATCCCCTACCGGCCCGTACGTAGGTTGCTGCACACTCCCTTTTCCCCCACCAGGAGGACGTGTCTTTGCGAAGGAACCTTGTCGGAACACTGAGCGCGCTCGCGCTCCTCGCCGCCGCCGCGTCGCCCGTGCGCGCGCAGCAGGCGACGATCGCCGGGACGGTGACCGCCGAAGCCACCGGCCGGCCCGTCCCCGGCGTGCGGGTGACCGCGGAAGGGACCCGGGCCACGGCCCAGACCGACAGCGCCGGGCGCTACACGCTCCCGGGGCTCTCCGGCGGCACCTACACGCTCACGGCGCAGGCCGCGGGCTTCGCCCCCGCCAGCCGCGGCGACGTGCGCCTGGCTTCCGGCGGCGTGGCCACGGTGGACTTCCGCCTGCGCCAGTCGGTGCTGGAGATCGAGGGGCTGGTGGTGACCGGCGTCACCGCGCCCACGGCGGGGACCAAGGTCCCCTTCGCGGTGGGCCGGGTGAGCGCCGCCAACCTCCCTGTCCCCACCACCGGCTCCGCGGCCACCGCGCTGCAGGGCAAGGTGTCGGGGGTGCAGGTGCTGCGCGGCAGCGGCCAGCCGGGCGCCGGCGACGCGCGCGTGGTGCTGCGCAGCCCCACCAGCATCCGCAAGACCGTGGCGCCGCTGTACGTGGTGGACGGCGTGATCCTGGGCTCCAACCCCGCCGACATCGCCTCGCTCGACATCGAGAGCATCGAGGTGGTCAAGGGCGCCGCGGCGGCCTCGCTGTACGGCTCGCGCGCGGCCAACGGGGTGATCCAGATCCGCACGGCGCGGGGCAGCAACATCGAGCTGGGCAAGACGCGCATCACCGCCCGCAGCGAGTTCGGGCAGAGCGAGATCGCGCGGATGATCCCGCTCAACATGCACCACCACTACAACGTGGACCCGGCCACCGGCCAGTACGTGGACGCCACGGGCAAGGTGGTGCCGCGCTCGCTCCGCTTCGCGCCCACGGTGGCCTTCGCGGACAAGGAGTTCCCGGACACGCTGCGCAACCCGGTGAACAGCTTCTTCCGGCCCGGCTCGCTCTCCAACCAGACGGTGACGCTGGGGCAGAACACCACCAGCACCAACTTCTTTTTGTCGTTCAACAACACCCGCGAGACCGGGGTGCTGCGCGAGCACGACGGGTACGAGCGCTACAGCGGCAAGCTGAACCTGGACCACCGCCTGCGCTCCGACCTGCAGCTGAGCGTGTCCGCGTACCACATGCGCTCCACGCGCGACGAGATGGCCGGGGGGACCTTCGAGGCGCTGGTGCAGATGGCGCCGGACGTCAACCTGCTGACCCCCAACGCCAACGGGCAGCCGTACGTCGTCCGGCCGGACCCGCTGACGACGCAGACCAATCCGCTGTACGTGAACATGACCCGCGAGGAGGAGAACCGCCGCGCCCAGACCATGCTGGGCGGCGACCTCCGCTGGTCGCCGCTGGACTGGCTCTCGCTGGACGGCAACCTGAGCTACGACCGGCTGGACGTGGACTACTCGTTCTACCTGCCGCTGGGGACGCTGACGGCCACCAGCGCGCCGTCCACCGGGTCGCTGGTCCGCAGCCGCCCCATCAACGACGCCTTCAACGCGTCGGCCGGGGCCAGCCTGCAGCGGCAGTTCGGGAGCCTGACCACCCGGCTCACCGGCCGCGCGCTCATCGAGCGCCAGAACTTCCGCGGCTTCCAGACGAGCACCAGCAACCTGCGGCTGTTCGACCTGCCGCAGCTGCAGGTGGGCAGCGCTCCGACCCCGCGCTCCTTCGACGAGGAGATCCGCTCCAACGGCTACTTCGTCACGCTGGGGACCGACTACGCCGGCAAGTACATCCTGGACGGGCTGGTGCGGCGCGACGGGAGCTCGCTGTTCGGCGCCGAGGAGCGCTACAACACCTACTACCGGGTGAGCGGCGCCTACCGCATGGCCGAGGAGCCGTGGTGGCCCCTGGCCCAGGTGGGCGAGTTCAAGCTGCGCTTCTCGCAGGGGACCGCGGGGAACCGGCCCAGCTACGGCGACAGGGACGCCATCCTGTCGCTGGGCTCGGACGGCGTGCTCAACAAGTCCACCCTGGGGAACCCCTTCCTGCGCCCGGAGCACACGGTGGAGCGCGAGGGGGGGATCGACGTGGTGGCCTGGAACAACCTGTCGCTGCAGCTCACCTACTCGCGCAAGAAGTCCACCGACCAGCTGCACGCCATGCCGGTGCCGGCGGCGTACGGCTACCCCACCCAGTGGCGCAACGTGGGGACGCTGGAGGGGAGCACGCTGGAGGGCTCGATCGAGGCGCAGCTGCTTGACCGCAACGACTGGCGCTGGCGCATCGGCCTGGTGGGCGACCGGTCGCGCTTCCAGATCACCGGGTGGGACGCCCCCTGCGTGCGCCTGGGCAACTCGTTCCTCTGCGAGGGCGAGCGCATGGGCTCCATCTACGGCATCAAGATCCTCAACCGCCACGGCGAGCTGCCGGCCCTGCACGCCAATTCGCACGGCGCGTTCGCGGTGAACGACGACGGCTGGCTGGTGCCGGTGGGCGCCGGCGGGAGCCTGGCGAACCCCCGGTGGGGCACCACCGTCAGCATCGACGGGAAGAACTACGCCTGGGGGATGCCGCTGGACCGGATGCGCGACGACGGCTCGGCCTTCGGGCCGCTGCAGATCGGCGACGGCAACCCGGACTACCACGTGGGCTTCACCAACACGGTGAGCTGGCGCGGGCTGACGCTGTACGCGCTGCTGGACAGCGAGGTGGGGATGGACCTGTACAACGACACCCGCTCGGCCATGTACAACCCGGCCCTGGGCGTCCGCCACGGCGACGGCGACCAGAGCGGCAAGCCGGAGGCGAACCGGAAGCCGGTGTCGTACTACTCCACGCTGTACCACGGCTTCGCGACCACCAGCGCCTTCATCGAGGACGGCACCTACCTGAAGCTGCGCGAGCTGGCGCTGCGGTACGACCTGCGCGGCTCCGGCGCGCGGGCGCTGCGCCACTTCGGGGTGGACGGCGCCAACTTCAGCCTGATCGGACGGAATCTGCTGACGTGGACCCGGTACACGGGGTTCGACCCGGAGGTGGGCCAGCAGTACAACGGCGACTACAGCCGCATCGACACCTTCGGCTACCCGAACTACCGCACCTACACCGCGGCCATCGAGCTGCAGTTCTGACGCGCCCTCGAACCGACCACACGATGCACATGAGACGCATTCCGCTCCTCTGCGCCGCGGGCGCGGTCCTGGCGGCCGCCGGCTGCCAGGACCTGGAGGTCACCAACCCCAACGACCCGGAGATCGGGACGGTGCTGGCCAACGGCGACGCCCTGCAGGCGTACCTGGCCGGCAACTTCCGCAACCTGTGGAGCACGCTCCAGGGGTCGCGGCCCAACTGGCCCGCCGCCACCGCGGCCGACCAGCTCTCGGCGGTGACCACCTCGTTCGCCAACCCGGAGCTCTCCAACGAGCCGCGGGGGGAGCTCCCCAACAACAGCAACGTCACCTTGTCCCGGAACGTACACCGGGAGATGTGGCTGGACCTGTACCGCACCATCTCCATCTCCAACGACGTGCTGCGGGCGATGGACCAGAACCCGGGGCTCGCCGTCGGCGTGGGCAACGCGGACGCCCCCCGGGCCCGGGCGTACGCCAAGTTCCTGCAGGGCGTGGCCCACGGCTACGTGGCCATGTACTACGACCAGGGGTGGATCATCGACGAGAAGGTGGCCCTCCCCGCCGACGTGTCGCAGTTCGGCACGGCGGTGCCGCTGCAGCCGCGCGAGGCGGTGCTGGCCGCCTCGGTCGCGCAGCTCAAGGAGGCGATCGCGCTGTCGCAGACCCGCTTCACGCTGCCCAACACGTGGGTGCCGGGGGTGGCGATCGACAACGTGGAGCTGGCCCGCCTGGCGAACACCTACATCGCCCGCTTCACGGTGTACGCCGCCCGCCGCCCGGCGGAGCGCAGGGCCGTGCCCTGGGCCACGGTGCTCCAGCACCTGGACGCCGGCATCGCCCCGGAGGCGGCGAACAACGCGGCCCGGCACGACTTCGCGCCGGTGGCCGACCCGGCAGCGTCGTTCGCCAGCCCGTTCAAGCAGAGCGCGCAGACCGAGTCGTCCATGCGCGCGGACTACAAGCTGATCGGCCCGGCGGACACCACCGGCGCCTACCAGAACTGGATCCGCCGGGCGCCGGCGAGCCGCACGCCGTTCGTCGTGTTCACCCCGGACAAGCGCATCACCGCGCGCGACAGCACGGGCGGCAGCTACTTCACCTTCCGCCGGGTGCAGTCGTTCTCGTCGACGCTGGGGACGTACCACCAGTCGTTCTACTACCTGAACCGCTTCATCAACGCTTCGGGGAACGCGCGCAGCTGGGAGACGGGCCCGCAGCCGGTGATCACCCGCGCGGAGCTGGACCTGATCCGCGCCGAGGCGTACCTGAACACGGGCAACGCGGCCCGCGCCGCGGAGCTGATCAACCGCACCCGCGTCGCCAACGGCGGCCTTCCGCCCGTGACGGCGGCCGGGGTGCCGGAGGCGCGCTCCTGCGTCCCCAAGACGCAGCTGGGCGCCTGCGGCTCGCTGTTCGACGCGCTCCGCTACGAGAAGCGCATCGAGACCACGGGCGTGGAGGGGAGCGTCGCCTACTGGGACGCGCGCGGCTGGGGGACGCTGCTGATCGGCACGCCGGTGCACTTCCCGGTGCCCTGGCGCGAGCTGGAGCTGATCGGCGCGCCGCTGTACACCTTCGGCGGGGGCGGGCCGGGGAGCGTCACCGCCGCGGACACCATCCCGCAGTAGCCGCACGGAACGCAGTGCAGAACAGGAACGGCCGCCTCCTCACGGGGGCGGCCGTTCGCGTTTCGAGCGGGTGGGCTAGCGATCGCCTCGTTCGCCTTTCTCCAGCGCGAACATCTGCACGTATTCCACGCCCAGCTCGTCCCGCCGGACGCCCAGGACGTGGTCCTCCCCGATGTGGGTCGGGCGGAACCGTTCCGGCATCGCCACAACACCGAGCATTCGTCCGCCGGCATTGAAGACGGTCCACGTCGACCCGGCGCCGTGCTGAACCGAGAAATCCCTGACCCAAAGGTTCTGCGCATCGTCCGCCAGGAGCTCCGAATAGAACGGCATGGTGGAGACGCGCGGCATCGCCGCGTAAACCTGCTCCATCCTGTCGCGCCATCCGCGATCCAGCTCTTCGAGGTTCGCAGCCACGAGCGCGTCGAAGTCCGCCCGGGTAGCGGGGCGCGCTTTCTGTTCGCGACGGATCAGCCGCTCGAGCCGGCCCTCTGGCGAGTAGATGCCGATCTCGTAGGCGCGATTGTGTCCCCGGACCACCCGGTCTCCCACCAGGCCGCTGACCGAGTTCTTTCCGAAGAGCAGCGGGGCGGTGGTGAAGCCGACGCGGCCGAATCCTGTCTTGACGAACGACTCCCCGCTCGGGACCACCGCCACGGTGTCCAGCAGGACGCCTGCGGGAGAGTAGCGCAGGTAGTCGGTGGAGTCATGGCGCACACCGTCAGTGGCCGGGCCGCCGCGGTATCGATGTCCCACGCCGACGAGCAGCGAACCGTCGCTCAGGCGGCCGAGAAGGTGCGGCAGCGGGAAGACGGCATCGATGCTGGCCGGGAGGTTCACGGAGCGGGCGGGGCTCCCATCCGGGGCGAAGACGGAGATGCGCCGGAGCCTCCAGTCGAAGGCCAGGAGCGAATCGCCGGGCGCGAGGTGGACCGACGCCAGCTCCTCGAACTCCCCGGGTCCCCCTCCCTTCCGCCCCACCGTGCGAAGGAACTTCCCGGCGGCGTCGTACAGGCGGAGCGCGCGCAGCCCCGCGTCCGCGACGACGATGCCGCCGTCCGCGCGGCGTACGGCGCCGACCACACGCTCGAACTGGTACTCCGGGGCCCCGTCCAGCTCGCCGATCCGGAGGACCGGCTCGGCGGAAAGGCGCCAAGCAGCGTCTTCGCGCCACACAGGGGCTTCGCTCGTCACGATCCGGACACCGGCGCTGTCGCGCACCACCACGGGCCCGGCGCTCCCAACGTGGTCGCCGCACGCGGCCAGGAGGAGCAGCGCCGGAAGCATCCTGAAGCGAATCCTCGGGCTCACGGTTTCCCGGGTGCGAGGGTAGGTAGAGAGGGCAGCCGCCCCGGATGCCGGCGCGGAGCCCGCGTGAGGGATTTCGGCCCGAAGGGGCGAGACCCGCGCGGCTGTTTGCGCGGGGCTCGACTCCGTTGCAGACGGTCGTTTCGTCTGCTACGGAGCCGAAGCCCGGCCCCGGCGCAGCCGGGGGCACGCCCGAATTCGCAGTTCCAAGGCAGTCTGCAAACCCGTGTCAGGGCCCGGGTGTTCCCATCCGCCGCGAGATACGGTAAGTTTCGGCCTCACATCACCCTCTGCCGCCTGACGCATGCAGACACGTACCGAGCTGATCGAGGGGCTGCTGGCGCGGTTCCCGCACATCCCGCGCGAGGCGGTCTTCAAGGAGGACCTGCTCCGCACCGGGATCGCCTTCGACGACTCCGCCCTGACGGACAACCTGGAGGGCGAGGTCAAGCCGAAGTCCTACTTCATCTTCAGCTTCGACCAGAAGCCGCTGCGCGAGCTGGGCCAGGCGCGGCTGCGCCGCCCCCCCGAGGAGGTCGCGCTCACCGGCGGGCCGCACGGGCTGCGCCGCACCATCGTTTCCGTGCGCACCAACCCGGATTCGCCCTACCGCGTGTCGCGCGCGGAGGACGGGACGCTCGCCCTGTCGCTGGACGGGAGCCCGCTGGCCGACGTGGCGCTGCCGCCCATGCCCGAGTACTACCGGCACGCGCTCTCCAACGGCAAGACGGTGATGGAGACGGCGCCCACCATCCAGTGGGGCTACCTGGTCTACCTGACCGTGCTGCGGCTCTGCCAGTACTTCGGCGCCAAGGAGGAGTGCCAGTACTGCGACATCAACCACAACTGGCGCCAGCACAAGCAGGAGGGCAGGCCCTACACCGGGGTGAAGCCGGTGGAGGACGTGCTGGAGGCGCTGGCGATCATCGACAAGTACGACACCGCTCACACCTCGCACGCCTACACCCTCACCGGTGGGAGCGTCACCTCGCGGGTGGACGGGCTTGAGGAGGCCGACTTCTACGGGCGCTACGCCCAGGCCATCGAGGAGCGCTTCCCCGGGCGCTGGATCGGCAAGGTGGTGGCGCAGGCGCTCCCCAGGGCCGACGTGCAGCGCTTCAAGGACTACGGGATCAAGATCTACCACCCCAACTACGAGGTGTGGGACAAGCGCCTGTTCGAGCTCACCTGCCCGGGCAAGGAGCGCTACGTGGGGCGCGAGGAGTGGCACCGCCGCATCCTGGACGCCGCGGAGGTGTTCGGGCCCCGCTACGTGATCCCCAACTTCGTGGCCGGCGTGGAGATGGCCCGCCCCCACGGCTTCGCCACCGTGGACGAGGCGATCGCCTCCACCACGGAGGGGCTGGACTTCTTCATGTCGCGCGGGGTGACGCCGCGCTTCACCACCTGGTGCCCGGAGCCGGCCACCCCGCTGGGGCGCGACAACCCGCAGGGCGCCCCGCTGGAGTACCACATCCGCCTGCTGGAGGCGTACCGGGAGACGCTGGAGAAGCACGGGCTGCAGCCGCCGCCGGGGTACGGCCCGCCCGGGCCGGGCAACGCCGTGTTCTCCGTCAGCTCGTTCATGGACACGCTGGCCCCCACCGCGGAGAACGCCGACGAGCTGATGGCGGTGGGCGCGGATTGACCGTTGTCGAGCGGCGCCCGGGGGTGGCTCTCCCCCGGGCGCCTTTTCGCGCCCGGCGGGACCTTGACAGCATCGATGCAGTCACGTATCAGTAAACACGCCTTCAACCTGCGACACCAGAGCGTAGCACCGCCGGCCCACCCGGCGGCCGCTTGATCGACGTCCGGCGGATCCCCGCCGGGCTCTCGCTCCTGACCGAAATCCACGCGCCGGCCGCGCCTCCCCGCGGCCGCGGCAGTTCGTCCCGTCCTGTTCCACCCGCGGAGCGCGGCTCCGCATTCCCCCCCCCCGCACGGAGGAACCCGTGAGACTTCGATCGTCGTTGAAGGGAGCGCTGCTGGCGTCGCTGCTGGCGCTCGCTCCGGCCTGGGCCGACCCCCTGCCCGCGCAGGAGTCGTCGGTCAGCGGCCAGGTGACGGACCAGGCGACGGGCCGGCCGCTCGCCGGCGCCCAGGTGGTCGTGGGCGGCACCTCGCTCCGCGCCGTCACCGGCGCGGACGGCCGCTACGGCATCGCCAACGTCCCCGCCGGGACGTACAACTTCACCGCGAGCCTCATCGGCTTCGGCGACGTGCGGCGCGACGGGATCCGCGTCGCGGCCGGCGCGCCGACCACGGTCAACTTCCAGATGACCTCGCAGGCGCTCACGCTGGACGAGCTGGTGGTCACCGGCGTGACCGACCCCACCTCGCTGACCCGGGTTCCCTTCACCGTCGGCAAGATCAACGAGGACAAGCTGGTCGTCCCCGCCGCCGGCTCCCCCATCGCCTCGCTGCAGGGGAAGATGGCGGGCGTGACCGTGGTGCGCGGCAACGGCCAGCCCGGCTCCGACGTGACCGTGCAGCTGCGCAGCCCCACCAGCATCCAGCGCTCCACCGCGCCGCTGCTGGTGGTGGACGGGGTGATCCTGGGCTCCAGCGCCGTGGACATCGAGTCGCTGGACGTGGAGAGCATCGAGGTGCTCAAGGGCGCCGCGGCCGCCGGCCTGTACGGCTCGCGCGCCGGCTCCGGCGTCATCCAGATCCGCACCCGCCGCGGGCGCAACCTGCAGGACGGGACGCTGCGCCTCACCGCGCGGCAGGAGTACGGGATCAACTCGCTGATGCGCGACGTGCCCCTCACCGGGAGCCACGAGTTCCGCCTGAACGGCAGCGGCCAGTACGTGACCGCCTCGGGGGCGGTGGCCGCCACCCGCGCGCAGCGCACCCCCACGGAGGCGCGCTTCCAGGACCAGGCGTTCCCGGGGACGATCTACAACCCCGTCGAGCAGTTCTTCGACCCGGGCCGCTACTCCAACACCTCGGTGTCGCTGTCGCAGAACCTGACCAACACGAACTACTACGTGTCGGCCATCGCCGCCCGCGAGGACGGCGTGCTGCTGGAGAACGAGGGGCTGCGCCGCTACGACTTCCGCATCAACCTGGACCAGCGGGCCTCGGACAAGCTCAACTTCCAGCTCTCCGCGTACCACATGCGGTCGCACCGCGACGACCTGTCCGGGTCGCCGTTCTTCGACCTGCTGCTGATGCCGCGCGACGTGGACCTGCTCTCCAGGAACGAGGACGGCGAGTACATCTACCAGCCGGACCCCACCGCGCCGCTGGAGAACCCCATCTGGCGCCAGACCAGCCGGGACAACCAGTCCCTGCGCGAGCGGACCACCGCCTCGGCCGCGGGCCGCTACCAGCCCTTCGGCTGGCTGTCGTTCGAGGGCGACTTCGCGTACGACCGCTCCAACCGCCGCCAGGACCAGTACGTTCCCAAGGGGACGCCCTTCCTGAGCGGCACGGACCCGCAGGGCCAGGTGATCAATGACCAGTGGGCCGTCGACGCGATCAACGCCTCGTTCGGCGCCACGCTGCGCGGCGACATCGGCGCGCTCTCCACGCGCACCGTGGCCCGCACGCAGGTGGAGCAGGAGGACGAGTACTACTTCCGCGCCCGCGGCGAGAACTTCGTGACGCGCGGCGTGCCGGACCTGGACCAGGCCCGCGACCGCTTCGTGAGCTCGGACTTCGAGGACATCCGCTCCAACGCGTACCTGGTCAACACCAACCTCGACTACGCGGGCAAGTACATCCTCGACGTCGCGGGCCGCCGCGAGGGGAGCTCGCTGTTCGGGCCGGACGAGCGCTGGCAGAACTACTACCGCGCGAGCGCCGCGTGGCGCATGGCGGAGGAGCCGTGGTGGCCGGTGTCCTGGATCGAGGAGTTCAAGCCCCGCTACTCCGTGGGCACGGCCGGCGGACGCCCGAACTACGCGGACCAGTACGAGACGTACTCGGTGTCCAGCACCGGCGCGATCTCGCTGGGCGACAAGGGCAACCGCGAGCTGCGCCCCGAGCACTCCCGCGAGCAGGAAGTGGGCGTGGACATGATCGGCTTCAACGGCCGCGTGTCGCTGCAGCTGTCGTACGCCAACGTGGTCACCCGCGACCAGATCATCCAGCTGCCGCCCAAGGGCGCCACCGGGTTCTTCTCGCAGTGGGCCAACGGCGGCACCATGACGGGGAACACGCTGGAGGCCACCCTGGAGACGCAGCTCATCCAGCGCGGCAACATGACCTGGAGCGTGGGGCTGATCGCCGACCGCTCGCGCCACGAGATCACCGAGTGGGACCGCAGCTGCTTCGTCACCGGCGTCACCTACCGCTGCCTCAACGAGACGCTCGGCATCTACTACGGCCGCCGCTTCCTCACGGGCATGGACCAGCTGCCGGCCAGCCTGCAGCCGTTCGCCAGCCAGTTCCAGGTCAACGACGACGGCTACGTGGTGTGGGTGGGCCAGGGGAACAGCTACCGCGACGGCACCAAGCGCAACGCCGGCGGCCAGATGCTCTGGAACACCTCCGGCACCGTCGGCGGGCGCTCGGTCCGCTTCGGGCACCCGCTGGTGGAGCTGGACTCGCTGGGCGCGCCGGCGCTGGTCCGCGTGGGCGACGGCCTCCCCAAGTTCCACTGGGGGCTGACCAACTCGTTCCGGCTGGGCGGGCTGTCGGTGTTCGGGGTGCTGGACTCGCAGGTGGGCGCCGAGGTGTACAACAGCACCAAGCAGCGCATGTACCAGTACTTCCGCCACGCCGACGTGGACCAGGCGGGCAAGCCCGAGGAGCTGAAGAAGCCGGTCGACTACTACTTCACGATCTACAACGGCAACAACGTCACCGAGCACTTCGTGGAGGACGCCAGCTACGTGAAGCTGCGCGAGCTGTCGGTGCAGTACCAGCTTTCGCCGCGCCGCTTCCGGTTCCTGCGCGGGGTGGGGGCCGAGACCGCGACGATCGGGCTGGTGGGCCGCAACCTGTTCACGTGGACCAACTTCGGCGGGTACGACCCCGAGGTGTCCGCGAGCGACAACGTGCAGCTCCTGGAGGACGAGTTCGAGTACCCGAACTACCGGACCGTGACCGCCCTGATCGAGTTCAGCTTCTAGCCTTCACCGAACGGGACCAGAGCCAATGAATAGAAACGGGATGAGAGGGCTGGCCGCGGCCGGTGCGGCGCTGCTCCTCGCCGGGTGCCAGGACCTCACGGTCCCCAACCCCAACTCGCCGGACATCGAGCGCATCTACCAGGACCCGGAGGACGTGGAGTCGCTGGTCGCCAGCTCCTGGCGCCCCTACTGGAACTACACGCAGGGGCAGATCGACAACACCCTGGCCGTGGCGGCCATGGGCGACGAGATGACCGCCACCTTCACCAACGTGGGGGCGCTGGACCTGGGGTCGGAGCCGCGCCTGGCGTTCAACAACGACCCGGCGTACGCCAACCGGTTCGTCAACCAGGGGCCGTGGTACGCCTGGTACGGCGCCATCAACAACGCCAACAACGGCCTGCGCTACGTCAACGGCATCGGCGGCGCGGCGCAGAAGCTGACCGTCGACGGCGTGGACCGCACGGCGCGGGCGCGGGCCTTCGCCCGGTTCACGCAGGGGCTGCTGCACGGCTACTACTCCCTGTACTACGACAAGGCGTACGTGGTGGGGGAGCACCGCGACATGCAGGACCCGACGGCCCTGCGCGAGCTGCAGCTCAAGCCGTACGCCGAGGTGCGCGACTCGGCCATTCTCATGCTCGCCGACGCGGCGCGCCTGGCGGCGGCGGACACCTTCACGCTGCCGAACACCTGGATCAACGGCCTCGCCCTCCGCAACACGGACGTCGCGCGGCTGGCGAACACCTACGCGGCCCGCACCCTGGCGTACTCCGCCCGCACCCCCCAGGAGCGCGCGGCGCTGAACTGGGCCGAGGTGATCCGCCTGATCGACGCGGGGATCCAGGCGGACCACGCGCCGATCGGCGACGTGAGCGCGCTGTCCAGCCTGTACAAGGCGTACACCCAGTGGTCGGTGAACACCGCCGCCGGGATCCGCGGCTGCGACGGAGGCGGCACGATCCAGATGCGCGCCGACTACAAGCTCGTCGGCCCGGCGGACACCACCGGGCAGTACCAGGCCTGGCTCGCCAAGCCGGTGGCGCAGCGCACCCCGTTCACGCTGCGCACCCCGGACCGCCGCATCGAGGGGGCGGCCGCCCCCGTGGCCGGCGTGCCCGCCAACGGGAGCTACTTCCGCTTCTGCACGGGCAACGGCAACTTCAACGCCGGGCGCGGGACCTACCTCCTGTCCAGCTACCAGTGGTTCCGCCTGAACGGCGCCTACCGGGCGGGTCCGCTCCCCATCGTGACGCGCGCGGAGATGGACCTGCTCAAGGCCGAGGGCCTGCTCCGCCGCGGCGACGCGGCCGGCGCCGCGGCCCTCATCAACAAGACCCGCGAGGCCAACGGCAAGCTCCCGCCGGTGACCGCCGCCGGGGTGCCGCAGAGCGGCGGCTGCGTGCCGCGCAACGCGCAGGGCGCCTGCGGCAGCCTGTGGGACGCGCTCCAGTACGAGAAGGGGATCGAGGGCGCGGGCGTGGACCCGATGGTCCGCTGGTTCGACAACCGCGGGTGGGGGCGGCTCCCCGCCGGGACCCCGCTGCACTTCCCCGTCCCGGGGCGCGAGCTGGCGGCGGCCGGGGTGTCCATGTACACCACCGGCGGCACCAACCCGGGGAGCGCGCAGTAAGCCGGCGATCCGGTCCGGGCCTCGGCCCGGGCCGGACGAGAGCAAGACGAGAAGGGGGGGGGCCCCCCGCCCCCCGGGCCCCCCCCCCGTTATCCCC
>JBFMFL010000011.1:0-761 GCA_040752145.1 Gemmatimonadota bacterium | reverse complement strand
CGCATGTGAGAACTCCGTGCTGGGGGCCTCCGGCGAGCCGCGGCAGCCCCCCTCTTTTTCGCCCTGCCCGCCCGACCCGCGTGTACCTGCGAGATCACTGGCGCGACGTGGAGATCATGATCGCTCCCTCCACCCGCATGGAGGCCAGACCCGGGAGCGACATGGCCGCGGCCGCGTCGAGGTAGCGGATGGACGTGATGGGGATCACCTCCATCCGCCGCAGCATGTCGGTACCGCCCAGGCGGTTGCCGTTCAGGTAGACCAGGATGGACGGCGGGGTTCCCCGGTTGGCCGTCGCGTTGCGGCTGCGCAGCCAGAGCGGCCGGAGCCGCTGCACCGCCTCGTAGGCGTTCATGGCGCCGGAGCGCTGGATCTCCTCGATCGTGATCACCGACAGGTCCCGCCGGCCGGACGCCGGCCGGCCCGCCCCCGCGGAATCGGCGGGGGCGGCGCCGGACGCGCCCGCCCCCGCCGCGGCCCCGCCCGACGCGCACCCGGCCGCGGCGGCGAGCGCCAGCGCCAGGAACCCCGTTCGCACTCGGCTCATCTCAGCTCTCCTGGCTGCTGGTTTCCGCGCGGGCGTCGGCGGGGTCGCCCCCCGCCCTTTCCACCCGCACCGTCCTGCGCATCCGCTCGCCGCCCGCCTCGATGGTGACCAGGTACTCGCCCGGGCGCACGACGGCCCCCTGCCGCCCGAAGCCGAAGCCGCCCCCCTGCCCTCCCCCGCCGCCCTCCTGCTCCGCCGCGAGCGGCACCTCAGC
>JBFMFL010000109.1:0-20014 GCA_040752145.1 Gemmatimonadota bacterium | reverse complement strand
CGCGCCGGGGGGCGCCCCCGGGGCCCCCCCAAAACTCCCGCCGTGCGCCCGTTCCCCCCCCCCCCCCCTCTCCTGTGAGTACCGCGCGGGCTAGTTCCCCTTCCCGCCGCAGCTCTTGCCGGTGTTCGCCGCGGTGGTTACCACCTGGCCGTCGTAGATCAGCTGCACGGTGCCGGCGGTGTCGGTGTTGAAGTGCGTCCACCCCCCGCCGGACCGTGCGGTGACGTCCTCGGCCTCGCCGGTGCCGGCGACGGTGTAGGAGAGGATCAGGAACTCGGGCGTGTGATTCTGGATCCGGAACGTATTCCCGCACACGTAGTCCAGGCGGATTTTGCTCACGTCCACCTGCAGCGGTACCTCGGTGAGCGTACCGGTGCGTGCGCAGCGGGCGAGGTTGCGGAGCAGA
Source organism: Gemmatimonadota bacterium (assembly GCA_040752145.1). GTDB lineage: Bacteria > Gemmatimonadota > Gemmatimonadetes > Longimicrobiales > Longimicrobiaceae > JAFAYN01. Next base: position 19,608 of record JBFMFL010000109.1, on the reverse strand, counting down.
GCCGACTCGCCGTTCTGGTACCGGATCCCATCGAGCACCTGAGCGATCCGCCGCACATGGTCGTCCGGCAGGGGATTGACGATCTCAGCCCCACCCGTAGCGACATGGAATCCGCAGATGCCCGTAGCCGGCAGCCGCTCCGTGAAGAGAGCCGGGAGGGGCATGTCCCCGACGGTGAGGCCGCTCCCCCTCTGCCCGAGCAGAACGAGGACGGCCATCACGCGGGCCCGATCCGACGCGGTGCGATCACCTGCCAGCGCGAGAGCGGCGTCCAGGACCTGCGGGTCTCGGACATTCGCGGCCTGCCCAGCCAACCGGCCAAGGTACATGGTGTCCTGCGCGGTGCGGGCGTTGCGAATGGCGCCTGCCAGCGCTGGCGCCGCCAGCGTGGGGCACCCGCCGATCCAGCCATAGGTGAGCGCGTCGAGGGCCCTGGCGCCACCAGCGCTGAGATCCTGCGTCCACGTCTGGCACTGCTCGGTGGAAGGCGGCGGGGCCAGACCCTGTGCATCCAGCGCCACGGCCGAGCCAGCGAGGAGAACCAGCGCGAAGGCTGTGCGTGCGATATGGCGGATCATCGGTCGGAGGGGTTGAAGTCGAGGGTGCAACCGAGGCGAGAGAGAACCTTCGGATAATCGGTGTTGTCGAAAGCATTCTGGCGAGTCTGGTACTGCCCGCCTTCATGGAACTTGCGCCACTCGTCGTAGACCAGCGCCCGCAGGGCGTAGTCGTCCTCATCAGTGTAAAGGCGCTCGTACCGCTGCTGCGGCTTCAGATCGGTGTACGCCTTGATCGCCACACCGTAGTGTGAATCCGACGCCTGGGCCACACCTTCATGTCGCTCAACCTCGGGAACCAGAATCGCGAACACCGCGGGCGTGCACGTGCCGCTCCCCCGCCCGTCCTGGTCGTCGTACCAGCGATGCCACTGCTCATACCCCGGCTGGCCGGGCTGGAGCCCTGCCGGCGGAGGGTAGAGCGCCGGGTGCAGATAGACCTTCCACGGGAAGTCCGGCAGCGGGTCCGCGAGGAATCCAAGTCCGGTGTTGGGCCCCTGGGTGGGTCGGCTCACCGGGAGGCGGCCCCAGATACTCGCGTCAGGATTGGGGTGGGAGCCCCCGACCATGCCGTTGCTCGGGTACGGCCGCATCTTCTGGCTGGGATCCAGGCCGACCACCGTTACGATGTTGGAGAAGCCGGGCGTCGCCCACTGGCGTTCGGTGACCTTGAACGAGGTGGAGTGCGACTGCTGTTTGCCGGCCGACTCGACCCGGACAGTCACCCGGCTGTCGGCCACGGCGGGACCCTCCCACACGTAGGTTTCTCCCGTTGCGTGACTCGTGCCGGGGGTCTCGGTGATCCTGAAGCCCCTACCCTGCGACTCCCGGGTCAGGACCCGGTATGCCTCCGCCACCGTCAGGGTGCAGCGGATGATTTCACCCCGCTGCACCGAGGCCGGCAGGCACTCCAGGTTGCTGTTTGCCGCCTCTACTTTCACGGAGAGCACCACGTCGTCGCTGTCGTCGCCGACCGCATCGTAGAGCGAGACGGTGTAGTTCGGCGCGGAGCCGGAGACCGTCGACCCTCCGGAGGACGACATCCGGAAGGAGATGTTCCCCGAGGTCGCTGCCGGGCCGATCATGGTGCTCAGGCCGAGGCCGTCCGACTCGATCGCGCCACGGCCGCAGCCCCCAACTCCCTGGGGGAATACCGTCTGTTTGATGACTCCGGACACGGAGATGATCTCGCAGCGCGCCGTTTGCACGTATGAGACGGTGACCGTGACCCTGGCGCCGGCGGGAACAGGGATCTCGCCGTACGAAGCAGCGAGCATGGTGTTGCCGGCGCCGGCCAGGATGGCGGCCGAGTCCACGCTGGCGGTGGAGCGAGCGGATGAATCCACAGCGGTGGTTGACTTGTCGCAGGCGCCGGCCGCGGCCGCCATGAGCCCCGCGAGGGCGCCGACCGCCACCCTGCGGAGCTGGATGGAGTTGGGCATGGTTCTCCTGAGTGATTTGGAAATGCGCGGAGCCAAATGGGCTGGCTGCGCGAGAGAGAGGAGTAGGAATTGGGGGAGGTTAGATCATTGCGCACCTCGCGAGGGGCGAAGTGTGGGGCAGGAGCAGGGCGGTAGCAGGAACGCAAGACGCCCCACGCTCCGGATCGGCAGGAGAGGCCGATGTTAGCCGGAGCGCGGGGCGCAGCTGCACGCACCCTTTAGGGGGATGAACTCACCCTATCCTGCTTCGGCGGCCGGGCTGTCTCAGGGAGACCCCTAGCTTTGCGGCCCTGGATCGCTCCAGGTGTGCTATTGTCGGCAGTGACCGTCGGGGAATACAGATAATGGCGAAAGCGAACCCCCGCAATGTCCCGCGTTAAAGCAGCCACGAACGGCCACCATGTTGGAGAAGTCCGCACCGGGCCCGCTACGCATAAACGGTCCCGGGGGGATACGAGAAATCGGAGTGAGCGTCAGATCGACCGCTAACACGAGTGGCCGAATTTGTGCGGAAGATGGCGTGGTGCAGATCGAATCCACCCTCTCCACAGCGAGGAGCCATGTCGGATCAAGACAAGGAGAAGGAGGCGGGGGCACGTCAGGAAGGGCGTGACCAAGCCGCCAGCGGGGCTGATTCGGCCTCGCATGGTCTGGGTGACTCGGAGGCGGAGAAGGACGCTCGCGAGGAAGGCGTGAACGAGCAGCGGACCGCAGACGCCGCGGACTCCGACGACGATTCATGACGGGCTGGGCTGGACGCAACGCCGGGAAGGCAGGAAAGCCGCTCGCCGATTGTCGGTGAGCGGCTTTCCTACGCATAAACGGTCCCACCTACCTCGAGCGCCGCTCCTCAGCCCGCGCTTCCTCCCGCTCCACGTTTTGCCGGAGCGAGTCGCATGAGGTGCGCAGGTGGTTCCGGGGCGCCATCAGGTAATCGCGCACGAGTTCGCGGTCCTGGACGCTCAGGCGCGACCCCTTCCCCAGGGCCTGGTCCAGCAGCTCCAGTGCCTGCTGGGCCAGCTCCAAGACACCCCCAATCCGTACACCGGTATCCGCCATGTTCGCACGCGAGTCTGTAGTGGCCGTCCCTTCGGTACGATACAGGATCGGCCACGGTTTGGCAGTGACGGTTCATGGCGTGTGTGGGACGGTGCAAGGTGATGAAGGGGGCCCTCGCCGTTGGCGGGGCCTCCCTTCTCAACCAGGTGGAGTTAAGCGGCGCTACAGGTCCTCGTTCCTCGTTGTCCTCCCAGTAGTCTTCCTCCTCGTCCTCCTCCAGCTCGGCGCGGGCGTTGTCCTCTTCCAGCCACCACTGCTCCACGCCCTCATGGGTCCCCGCTTTATGGCCCGAGCAGCTTGACCTGGTCCGGCAAGCTCATCTACGTTTCACTCCGCCGCGCTCCAACCATCGCGGCTGCTTGCCGGTCCCTCACGCCGCTAGCCCTGAGCCGATCCAGCGGCCAATGTGCTCGGATAGATCCCTGTGCTGAGTGAACCCCTCGACCTCGTTGACGTAGATGCGCTCCGTCAATGGGTGCTTAATCGTGTCCGCTAAGGCCAGAATACGAAGCGGTGGTTGCTCATGCCCCCAGTCGGATCCCGGCCGCCGAAACCCGAAGGCAAAGAGCAAGTCCATCACCTGTCACTGCCGCTCTACACGCGCCTCGCCGCCACGTGGCCCACTCAGCGCAACGGCGGCCGGGCTTACCTCACGCCCTGCGGTATTTACGATCTCGTCGGACACAGCCCACCCTTGCGCGCGGAAGGCGTACGGCTCAGCCGTCTCGACGCAGCGCAGTGGGCCCGCGTCAGCCACCCGGAGGATCGCGCCGAAGACGCATTCGCAGCTGTCGAGGGCGTGCCCGAGCTCCGCTGGCGCCGAGACACCGAGAATCCCGCGCATACCTGCGGCGGTCGCTGGGGAGCGTCGTCACAATGCTCCGGATGCAAGACCGCTGACATTGCGGCTCGCCGGCCTCTCGACCGTGCACGTCAATGGCTGGCTCAAGTCCCCGAAGGCGCCGATCCCCCGCTCACACCGAGGCAACGAGCAGAAGAGAACGACGAAGGGCTCGCCCTGGCCCTGTTCTGGCTCGAAGGAGCGACCGGCGTTCCCGCAACTCCTCTTCCTTAGTGAACCGGCAGCTGATCGTACCAACCGGTGGTAGGTCCAGTGCCTTACCTTCCCACTGCTTGCTGCCCACCGGGATTCTGACCGGGGCGGACCGGCCGGCGAAGTTGAAATGCAGCGATCCCAGACGCGAAACGTAGTTCCCCCGATGCTGCCATGAGTCCGAGCTCCTGCGAGTGGCGCGCACGCGTCACGCACACCTTGGCCGCAACGGGCGACTCGGACGCGGCACCCTTCTGCCACGCAGTCACCCACGACCTGTGGGCCATCCCCCGGACCCGGAAGGAGTTTGACGACCCCTTCGAGGTCTTCAGCTCGCTTCACCAGACCGTCACCGCGCTCCGCGCTGCCACGAACCTCGACGTCGGGGCGCCGCCGGCCGCCGCCGAAGCACGGCTCGGCTCCGCTCGGACGCTGCGCGGAGAGGTGCAGGAGTCGCTGGTCTGGCTCAGCGCGCGGCCGGAATGGCTGCAAGTTCTCGAGCGCCACCATCGCAGCCTCCCGGCCCGCACCTGGTGGCGCAGCGCCGTGCTCGACCTCCTGCGGTTGCTCCGCAACGATACCGACGCCCCCGACCTGGACGTGCAGCCGGCTGCGCTCCAGCGCGCGGCCGCGGCGCAGCAGCACCGCTTGTCGCACTGGCGGACGGAACTGGTCCCCGCCATGCTCCCCGGAACAGAGCCCGACCCGGCGGCATGGATGGTCGCGGTCGTGGAAACGCTCTGGGAAGACGAACGCACGCGCCACGAGTTCCCTCACGAGGCCGCGATCGCCGAGCGCATGCTGGAGATGCTCGCGTACTCGGCCGCCGCGTTCGTGGACTACCCTCTCCCCGACGAAGACGAGCACGACGACGGGCCCGCCGATCCCGCCGACCTCCATCCCATGGCGATCGAGGGGCTGATCAATCTCAACGACCACCTGATCTACCTGCGCCGCAATCCGCTGTGGCTGGAGGTCATGGCTCGGCACGCCCAGCTCCTCCCCGAGGGCCGCTGGTCGGATGCACTGGAGAGCCTGAAAGCCGTGGTCGAGCACCTGGACGCCACCGCGCCGAAGCCATCGCCCGGCCGCGGCGGAACGTACCACGCCGACGATGCCCCTGCCGCCGAGGCGCTCAGCTTCGACCCGCAGCCGACCCGGATCAAGGTGGCCGAGACGGGCGATTCGCTCTACTTCCGGAAGCACTGGAGGCGCGAGATCCGCCGCCCGGAAGACATCACCGAACCCCTGGCTGCATGGATCGAAGCCACCGCGGACGAGATCTGGAGCACCCGGCGCAAGGTCACCGACGAGACGGACGGCCCCCACCGGATCGCCTGGCGGCTGATGGAGATGGTCACCATCGCGGCCGCCGCGGCGTGGATCGAGCCCGCCCTTCTCGACCCACGCGCGCGCACCACTCTCCGTGAGCACGTGCGCTTCGTCGCACGACACCCGGAGTGGGTCGGACCCATGAAGAGGCGTGCCGCGGCGCTGGAAGACGAGTCGGAGCGGGACACCGTTCTCACGCTCCTGTCGCCGAAGAAGGCGGACGAGCTGCTGCGCAAAGGCAAACCCGTCAACCGGGACCGCTGGCAGGCCGACCTGCGTCTACGCCTCTCGCAGACCGGCCGCGGCGGGAATGAATCTCTGCTGTCGTACCTCTTCGCCGTCACCGCCGATCTCTGGACCGACCCGCGGGGAAGGGAAGAGTTCGATCACGAGTCCGCCCTCGCCGGCCACCTCCTGCGGATGTTCGGCGACGCCGGCCTGGCCTACGTGGTTCCGGACACCGTCCCGGCCCACGAGCGCGACTCGCTCGTGATGCGTCTCCTGGAGCGCAGCGCGCAGACGTCGCTCGGGTCGGACACCCTCGAATGGCTCGCCCAGCGCCCGCACTGGCTCCTGGTCATGGAGCGCCACGCCCACCTGCTACAGGGGGATGACACCTCCGGCGGCGCAGTCGCCCAGCTGGTGCGCGCCGCGCGCGAGCACGAGGTGCAGCCGGTCCAGGGCCCGAACGCGACTGGCGACTGGCGCTCCCGCGTGGAGCGCCGCGTCACCCGCCTCGGCATGCCCGAGGTCGTCCCGTTCTTCCTGCACGCCGTGGAGCTGGCATGGGAGGGCGCCCCCGCACCCACGGAGTTCGCCACGGCGTACGACCTCTACGAACGTCTCGAGGGCGCGATCATCACGATCGCGGGCGCGTTCGTCATCCCACGGCTGGCTTTGAAGCATCCCGAGCTCACCGCCGCCATCGGCAGCGCCCGCGATCCAAAGCCGGCACGCGACCGGGCGAAGCAACAGACCATTCCCTGGCTTCGGGCACACCCCGGGTGCGTCTCGGCGTTGCGGAAGAGCTTGCATCTTCTCCCGCGGGACCACCTCTTTATCGCTTACGTCGAGGCCACGCTCGCCGCGGCATCCGCCGCGCCTCCCGCCTCCGGGGACAGGCGGAACCGGAAGAAGAAGCGGAAGTAGGGACATGCCCCGAATCATCCTGGCTCGGAGTGTGGTCCGTCCGATCCTCTCGGCACACCTCCCCGGCCGGGCCGCCGACACACCGGACCCCGCATGACCGAGCCTTCGACCGAGCCCATGCTCCCGCTCGTGATCGAGTCCACCGACGTCGAGATTCCCATCGGCGGCGTGTCCGACCTGTTCGGGGCCGCAGTCGCCCAGGTTCTCAACGAGGACCTCGTCTGCAACACGATCGGCTGGCCAAGCGTAGGATGACTCCCAATCCGCCGGGATCCGGCGCGCCCACGGTCCAACTCGACTGGTGGCTCTGCCGCGGCCGAGGCCACGCGTGGCCGGCGCGGGAAGACGCTGAAGCGTGCTGCTACTCCCATCGCCTCACCTGCGTAGCCGGGGTTGAGCCCGATGCCTGGCCCGGGCCCGAGCCTGTCCTCCCGCTGACCGGCACGGGCCTCGGATTCTGCCACGTCCTCGTCCCCTGGGACTCCGTCGAGTCCTGGACGCCTGCGGTAGGCACCCGCCGCCACACCGAGCACATCGGACCCGGCCCCTTCGCACTCGATGGCTGCTCCGTCTATACCATTGCCTACGTGGAAGCCCACGTGGACGAGGTAAACGAAGAGACCCGCGCCTGGCGAGAGCGCACCGGCTGGACTCCCCCGGCCTCTCCGTTCCCCGTGTGACCGGCGTGAAGGCAGATGAAGGCGCATGTTCTTGTGCTCGACACCAACCATCTGTCCGACCTCGCTCGCGACCCCTCGCAGCCCGCCCATGACGCGGTCATTCGGCGGTTGCAGGACGGAACGGCTGCAATCGCCCTTTCGATCTTCCACTTAGTGGAGCTGGGGAGTCCTACCTTCCGGAGTGCCGTCGAGCTGCGGGCGTTGCTACGCGATGTTCACCACGTTCTCGCGAACCCCTTCGAGAATATCGAGGACGAGGAGATCGCGTGCGCAGTGGCGAGAGCAGGAGGCCTGTCCCGGCGACCTCCACACGTGTTCGCGCGCGACACGAGCGAGTGGGGATACCATCCAGGTGTTCCTGGTGGGACGGCTCTGGACTTGTTCGAAGCGTTCGACCGACTCCAAGACGACCGCCAGGAGATGCTCGACGTTGCGAACTGGGGTGCGCAAGCCTCGATGATGAAGCAAGACGCCGCCCTGATGAAGGATCCTCTTCTTCCACTCACGTTAGCGGTTCAGCGGCACCTGGACACCCGCCGTGAACGCCTGCCGTCCTACGGCGGCGGAATGAGTGCAGGTGAGGTAATCGCCCGGGTGGGAGGCAAGGATGCCTTCCCCGCGTACCAGGTACAGGAATCCCTCGTCACCCAGCGAATGAGGGATGCCGGCCAGAAGTCAACCTCCAACGACGTGTTCGATGAGTACATCGCATTCTATGCTCCGTACGCCGCCGTAACCGCTGTGGACCGGCGAACCCTACCCAGAGCGAAGATGGCGCGGCTCGCCTGCGTTCCCCGGATGACGAGATACCTGTCGGAGGTGCCTGCTATTCTTGACCGCGTCATCGCTGGCGAATTGGTGCCTGTGCCCTCCGCAGGTTGAGCACTCGACCCGGTGTCTAACGGGTTGCTGAAGCTGACGGGAACTTGAGGTTGGGCGGCACATACTCCTGAGGCGGGATGGACGAGCCAGTCCGGCACACCGTGATAATTGGGACTATCAACCCGCATCGGCTCCGGGGCGGCGCCCTGACCCCCCGCCCTTGGCAATCGCCAAGTGCTAATGCATATTGTGGCGAATCCCAGCCACCCGCCCCGGTGCAAGACTTAACTCGCTCCTCCCCCGAATTCCCGCGGTCGCTCATGCCCGTCGCCCGTTTCCTGGCCGGTTTCGCCACGCTCTCCTTGGAGGCTCTCTGATGCGCAGGGGCCTTTCGCTCGAGCCGGCACCCGAAGAAGACCTCGTCGAAGCGGGCGGAATTCCCGAGGTCCTGCACCTCGCGCTCTCGCTGGACAGCGGCCCCCGGCCGATCCCGGTGATCGGAGTCCCCGACCTGTTCACGCGCACCGAGCTGCTGGAGCGCCTGACCGGGCTCTGGCTCCGGGACGCCAGGATCGACAACCCCCGCACCCGAGCCGAGTACGAGCGCTCGCTGCGCCGCTTCCTGGGCTGGCTGAAGGAACAGGCGGGGGGCCTGCACACCGCGACCCTGGAGGAATACAAGAAGCACCTCGACGGGCGCGACCGCTCCGCGCTCTACGTCGCGACCGCCCTGACCGCGCCGCGAGGCTTCCTCACCTACCTGGCCGCCCAGGGGGTGATCCGGGGAATCCCGAAGGCGAAACGCCCCAGGGCGCCGGACGGACACCAGAAGGACGCGATCACCCCGGCCGAGATGCAGCGCGTGCTCGCCGCGGTCGACACCACCACGCTGGTGGGCCTCCGCGACTACGCCATCCTCGTCGTGATGGCCATGACCGGCGCACGGGAGATCGAGATACACCGCGCGGACGTGGGGGACCGTCGCACGCACCGCGGCAAGCCCCAGATCGGCCTCCGCGGCAAAGGCTACGCCCAGAAGATCTCCCGCTGGGTCTACCTGGAACCCGCGAGCCTCCCGCCGCTGGAGCACTACCTCGCCGAGCGTGCCCGCCTGGAAGACACCCCCCAGCTCGACCGCGCCGTCCCGATGTTCGCGGGCCACGCCACCCGCAACAGGGGTGGCCGCCTCTCCGAGCGTCGCATTCGCGAGATCGTCCACGGGCGCCTGGTCGCGGCTGGCGTCAAGACCGACCGGCTCACCGGCCACTCGCTCCGCCACGGCGCCGCCACCGAGGCGTTCGTCAACGGCGCCGACCTGGTGCAGGTCCAGGAGATGCTCGGACACAAGAGCGTGACGACCACCCAGATCTACACGCACAACCTGCAGCGCCACGAGAGGCGCGCCGAGCAGCACGTGGACCTGGGGCTGCCCGAGTTCGTCCCCCGCCCCGTCGAGTCCGCGCGGTAATCGCCACATTTAGAGAAATGCGGCGATTAGATTTCTTCCGAAGAAATCCCGAAATCAGCGACCTCACCATTTGCGCTGAGACGCGTGAACGCCCCGCTCGGAGGGGTCGGGTCGCGGCTCGTCGTCCGCGTTCGTCCTGCGCGAAATTCGCGAATACCGGCCAGGAGAGGACCGCGAGCGGGCCCGAGGTCGATCCGTCCACCCACGGGCGGGCGCCCTCGTCTGGACCTGATTCAGGGTTCGTGCGTGACCCGGGGGTGAAGACGACGCGGCTGACCGCCCACTCGATGCGGCACACCGCGGCGACCCAGGCGCTGCGCGGCGGCGCCTCACTGAGCGACGTGCGCGACATGCTCGGGCAGATCGACATCAGCACCACGCAGATCTACACCCAGAACCTCGACCGGGAGCAGAACCGGGCCGAGAAGTACGTCGATCTCGGGCTGCCCGAGTTCGTGCCCCGGCCGGTCGTTGAGGAGGGCTAATAGCCAGATTCGGACAAATCCGGCAATTAGGGTAGGGGACCGCACCTGGCAGACACTCGGTGACAGGCCCCACTGAAAACGCGAATACTTCCACGGCTCCGCGACGGTGGCTGGGCGACGCGGGCAAGCTCCCTGTACTCAGCTCCCGGGCCGCAGCACGTCCTGGCGCCCGTGACGCACGTGCAGCACGTGCACATGGTCTTCGTGGATGGTGAACAGGACCCGGTACGAGCCCACGATGCGGTGCCGGATCTCCTCCTCGAACGCGTCGTTCTCGGGCGTCAGCGGGTAGCGGAGCGGCTAGTCGCCCAGGGAGAGAATCGCCTCCTGGACCGCTTCGAACCACTCGTCCGGGTAGGCCGGAGAGTGGGCGTGCCTGCGGAGGTACCGGTAGTGCCGTGCGATGTCCTGCCGGGCGGACAGCTCGATCCGGACCGGATGCACTACTCCGCCTCCGTCCGGACGCCGAGCTCCGCGCGGAGCTCCTCGAGCGCCTCCGCCGCCGGCTGACCCTCACCGCGCCGCATCGAGTCCAGGCCGCGCCGGATCCCGACGATCGCCTCCGCGCGGTCCAGCCGGTCGAGCAGCTCCTGGTAGGCGGCCGCGTCCTGCACCACCAGCCCGGCCTGCCCGTTGACGGTCAGGACCTCCGGCTTCCCCGTACCACGCAGGCGGTCGACGTGCTCGCGCGTGTTGCGCTGGAACTCGGTCAGGGAGTAGATGTCGGATGTCTTGATCATGGCTTCGCCTCTGGAACATGGACTTCCCTGCGAATCCGCATGATCACAGGTTCCGAGCCCGAGAGTCAAGACGTTCCACACAGATACTGACTCACAAACTGCTCTAGGCGGGTCCCCACCAGTCTTCAATGGGCGCGAACAATCCTCCTCCCGCAGAGCTCAGGCCCTTCTCATTTCTTCGTGTACACAGTCGCGGGACACGATCTTGCTTGCCATGCCCTCTGTCCCGCGCACTCCCGGCGAGCGCACATCGAACCCGTGCCGTGTGCCCCGGCAATGTACCGAAGCTGCATCACCTGTCACCGGCACCTCGGGCTCAACCAGGAGCTGCCGGTCTTCCCTGTCGGCCGTCGGATCGCCTTCGACGCCGGGCGGGGGCGGCTGTGGGTGGTCTGCCCCCACTGTGCCCGGTGGAACCTCTCCCCGCTCGAAGAGCGCTGGGAGGCGATCGAGCTCTGCGAACGGAGCTTCCGCTCCGCTCATCTGGGCATGTCCACGGGGGAGATCGGGCTGGCTCGCCTGCGTTCCGGCCTGGAGTTGATCCGCATCGGGCGCGCCCGCCGGACCGAGGTCGCGGCGTGGCGTTACGGCGACCGCCTCCTGCAGCCGCATGGCCGCGACTGGATGCCCTCGCTCCGTGCGGACCTCGGCGCGGCGCTCCCCGGGCTGGGCGCGCTCCGGGCCGGTTTCAGGGCGATTCCGGGGTTGCGGCTGGGTGACGATCCGGGCCTGTGGTGGAGGATCCACCGGCAGCCCGGGCGGATCGTCGAGACGGTCGCGTGTGCGCATCAGCAGAGGGCGATCCTCCGGTATCGGCACCTGGCGGGGGCGGAGCTCGTCCGCCCGGGGCGCATGGAGCCGTGGCGGCTCGTTGTCCACCACGAGGTCGGCCCCCTCGAGCTCGCCTCCGACGAGGGGCTGCACGCGGCCGGGAAGATCCTCGCCGCCCTGAACGGCGCGGCCGGTACGGCTGAGCGGGTGCAGTCCGCTCTCCGGAGGCTGGAGGATGCCGCGAACCCCGACAGCTACTTCGCCCAGGTCTCGGCGCTCGCCCTCCGCACGTCGTGGGGACGGCTCCCCGGCGCGCCGCGGGACCTACCCGTCGTCCGGGGAGGCACCTCCACCATGGAGCAGCTTGCCCTGCGGTTGACCAGCCGGTCGTTCTGGGCGCAGGGCGGGACCGGGAGCGAGCCTCGGACGCTGCTGTTGCGGCTCTCCCCGGAGGACCGCCTGGCGCTGGAGATGGCTGCCAACGAAGACAGCGAGCGGCGCGCGCTCACCGGGGAGTTGGCCCAGCTGAAGGCCGCATGGCAGCGGGCGGAGGAGATCGCGGCCATCGCGGACAGCCTGTTCGACGAGGACACCGCGGATCTCCAGCCGGGCGCGGCGGCCCCTGCGCGCGGCCTGCCGGAGACGCAACCGGGCCTGACCTCCGGCTGAGGTCCTGTCCCGGTGGCGCTCCCTGTACGGCACCCGCATGCACCCGCCGCGTCCAGCGGCGTCGGGCAGTTTTTCCAGGACACCTGGGGATGGGCCGAGGAGGGCTCGCTCGACGTAGCCGTGCCCATGAACTGCTTCCGCGGCAACGCGACGTGCGCCTCCAAGACTACCTTCGACATCCAGGTCAACGCCCTGACCGCGGGCTCGCCCCCCTCCAGTCGAGGAGATGGAGAACCGAAGGAGTGTGGTCCGCGGGATTCTAAACAAATGGCCCCGATGAGAGTCTTCACCAGGGTCACGCGGTGTACCTCATGGAGTTTCCCTTCTCAACCGGGCAAAACCGTGACTTGGCAGAGGTTTGCCCACGATGAGCTGGGAAGTGGAAAAGTCTCTCACGTCCCTTGGTACGAAGCTCGGGGGCTCAGAGGAGCCGCTCTTCATCCGAGTCCCGCGCGTCGCGGATGCGCTCCTCCGCCAGCCGGGCCAGCTCACGGTAGAATTCGCGCGCAAGCCTGTGGAGGCCCCGATCCTCGGAGAGCGCCTTGCCATTCTCCTGGATCTGCACAAGGAGAGGCCACGGGTTGCCCACCATGCCAACATCCGCGCTCTCGCCGGCGGCCCTGGCGACTACTTCGTACAGCGTGGTCCGTACGGTCTCGAGCACGTCCAGGCCCGCGGTACCCGCCCGGGCCAGGAGGATCTCGATGAAGTCCGCCCGCTCCAGGAGAAGCACGGGGCGAATGACGCACAGCAGCTCGCACGCGGCCAGGACGCCCCGCGTGCCCCCGCCGTCGATCCACTCGCGAAGCACGCGGAGCCCTGCGTCCCGGTAGCCCGCCGAAACCAGGGAGTACAGCCACGGTATCCAGCCGGACTCGGCCCGCGGCAGCTGCAGGAATGCGTCGCGGATCTCCCGCAGCATCTGCTCGTGGTCCGGGGCGGCGAGAAACCCGTCCAGGGCCTCCGGGTGGAGGGACGGAAGGGGCCGGTACGGAGGCGTCACCCCTACCGCGCGGCGGATGCGGGCGCGGAGCATCCGCACCACGGCGCGCGGGGACCGGTGGGAGGCCATACCCAGCAGCTGGTACACGGACCCGGTGTCTAGATGCTCCACCGGCACCAGCTTCTCCAGGAGTGCGTCCCACACGGACGGGGGAAGCGCATCACTGCCTGGGTGCCACACGACGAACGTCTCGGCGAACCGATCGGCCACCTCGGCGCTGCGCCCCAGCTCCACCGCCAGGGCCAGCTCGGTCGCCCGCTCCGGGTCGCGGCGGGCCAGCAGCCACAGCGCCGCGAGCGCCTCCCGGCGCACCCGCGAGCCGGGGTGCGCGAGTACTTGCGCCAGGAGGTCGTCCTCGCCTTCGAGCTGTGGCCCTTCGGGATCCCATAGTGTCGCGGCGAGCGCGGCGCACTCCAGCTCCCCGCCCGCGTGCAGGACCTGCCGCGCCAGCCGGAGGTACCGTTCCGGCCGGGTCTGCCGCACCCGGTACAGCCACGGGGGCAGGTGCGACAGGAGCGGAGATGGTGGTCCCAGCACGGCGCGCTCGCACAGGTCCGCCGTGTAGTCCGGGTCCAGCTCGGCGAGGTCCGCGGCGACCACACGGCACGAAGCCGCGGCCTTCATCGGATCGATCGCGAGTGCCTCGATCGTTTCCATCCTGGATGCGATGCGGGCAAGACCGTCCGCCGGGTCCGGGTACCGGACAAGGAACTCCGCCGCCGTCTCGCGCCGCCCCACGTCCTGCCGCTCCCGGCCGCCCGGGCCGGTCGGCCGATCCGTCCACGGGGGAACATCGTACACGGCAGAGACACCGACCTGCAGCAGGAGCTCGGTAAAGCGGAGCTCGAAGCTCCGCTCCACGGAGGCGAACGCCGCCCGGACGCCCTCCGCGAGAGGATCTTCGCCGCCGCCCTCCACGTGCCGGGACAGCCGCTCCAGGCAGGCCAGGTGAACGAGCGGGTGGGCGGGTGACGCGCACAGCTCCGCAAGGACGGCCAGGGCCTGCGTGCGGTGGGGGTGCCACGGCGCCACGAAGCCATTCGGCAGCGCGTGGCCGCCCGGCGGTAAAGGCGCGTCCAGCACGAAGCCCAGATTCTGCACGGCGCGGCGGGCGGCGCGTACGTCCTCCCCTCGGGCGACCTCGGCCACGATCGCGAGGGCGCGCTCCCGCAGCGCGGCCGTGGGCCCGGGCAGCACCAGGAGCGGCTCCCACCCCGGCGAGAGCACCGTCTTCGCGAGCACCGGCACCAAGACGTCCAGGGGCGAGAGCAGGTGCTCGTGCGCGTCGGGCTCCGCCACCCACCGCTCCACGGCCGTAACGACAGCGTGCTGCAGCTCGATGGCCTTATACGGCCGGTAGCCCGCCAGCTCGTGCAGCACGGACAAGGGATGCTGTGGGTCCAGCGGGTCCAGCGGCTGGTCGCAGGCCAGTCGCCAGAGCAGCTCGCAGCACTCCTCCGTGTAGTCCAGGTTGTAGGCGATGGTCCCCAGCACGGGCGGCACCACCCGGGCGGGGGCTTGGGCCTCTCCCGGGCCCGCCCAGAACGCGGGATGGGGCTGGGCTATTCGCACCAGGCGCAGCGCGGGCTCGGGCTGGTAGTACGCCACCACGCCCAGCCCGAGGATCATCTCCGCCCGCCGCGCCATGCCCGCGGCGCGGAACTCCGCCTCCATCTCGTCCCAGATGCCGCGCAGTAGGCGCTCCCCGCCAGACGCCACGCCGCCGCGGGACCGGCGCCAGTCCAGCTCCGCCAAGTTGCGCAGCAACGAGCCTGGCGCGACCTCGCGAAAAGCCCCGTGCACGCGCTCCGCGTACCCTGTGGACGTGCCGCCGCGGTCCAGGCAGGCCTCCTCCAGTACGTAATCGGCCAGGACGTCGGGCGTGACGCGCAGCATGCGGCCCCGGCGCAGGAGCACGCCGGCGTCCTCCATCGCGCGCAGAGCATCGCGCAACTCGTCGACCCGGATGTCGAGGAACGCCCCGGCCGCGTCCTGGAACTCAGGCAGGTCAGGCCGGAACGGACCGACGGCCGAGGCGAGCCGCAGCACGTCGCGGCAGATCCTCGAGTCCGCACGATCACCCACCTCTCCCAGCAGCGCATCGCGAAAGTCATTCAGCACGATCCGCCGGAACTCTTCTCGCTGGGAGAGCAGCCGCGGATCCAGCTGCTCCCTGCGGATGAGCTGCGCGCCCAGTACGGTCACCAGGGGCGAGTCCCCGCTGTGCGCGGCGAGCACCCCAGCCAGGTGCGCGTACTCGGGGCCGAGTACTTCTCGCGCCAGGGCCTCCGTCTCCCCCGACGCCAGCTCGCGTAGCTCCGGAAGGTCAAGGATCTCGGACACGTCGAAACCCGCCCGGGAGAGGGCGGCGTGAATGCCATCCCGCGCGTACGGGCGGATGGCAAACACCAGCTGGAGCGGCGCATGGGGCCGGCGTGCGGCCGCGAGAAGCGTAGCGAGATCATCCCGCTGGTGCGCGTCGTCCACCACTACCAGGCCGGGTCCCGGCTCCAGCTCGTCCAAAGCGTCAGCGGTGAACGGAACCCCCGGAAGGGCAAAGCGCACCCAGGGGCCCGTATCCGCCACCGCCCGCGCGAACGCGTGGAGCACCTTGCTCTTGCCGATGCCGCCCCGCCCGGGGAGGATGGCGACGCGCCGGTCGGCCGCCTCCGCGAACTCCCGCAGCGCCTGGAGCGTGTTCCCCCGACCGACAGTGCCCCAGGCGTGGTGGAACAGGTGCGCGCGATCCAGCAGCGGACGAAAGAACTCGTCCACGGAGACGAACGGAGCCGGCCCCGACCGCCCCAGAAAGCGGTGGCGCCACTGCGACCCGAAGTGGGTGTCCACGAGGATCCGAGCCGATTCGGCAGGCAGCATGCGCACACGCTCGGCGATGTCGTTCGCGTCCCACACCTCCCATTTCGGATACTGCCGGGCTTCCTCGCGGACGGCCGCCTTGGCTGGCGAAGCCAGCAGCAGGACGTAGCGGTCCGCCTGGAACGACGTGGCGCCCACAGCCTGGCGGAACCCGGCGGGCGTGAACGCCTTCACGCACTTGCACTGGAACGCCCACGTAGCCCCGTCCATCAGTGTGGCGACAATGTCGATGCCCTGCTGGGGGTCGCCCTGCCCGCCCTGTAGGTGGCCGTGCTCCACGCCCGGCAGGCGGCCCACGAGCGCGCAGCAGAATTTCTCGAAGCGCTCCCACCCCAGTTCGAGGAGGGGCAGCTGGCTGGCGAGGGGAGACGGAGGAATCGTCATCATCGGGGAGTATGGAAAAGGCATCCGGGCCGTCAAACGCCATTCAGCCACCATGGTAAGGAAGCCATCACCAGGGAACACGCTCCGCCAGATCATCGAATCTCCCTCCGGGTCAGGCTCCGTGCTAAAGGCAAGATGGACGCCGGATACCCCGAGTGGCGCGAGATCAGGGTGCGCGGCGTTCGCGCCGTCTCGCCTCGAGTACGTAGTCCAACAGCGCGCGCAGCGCCACTCGCGCCCCGAACAGACCCGAATCGCCGCCCCCAGGCGCCTATGTGCAACGTGCCGACGGGAGCGCCACGCATCCTCGCCGCTCCGCGTTCTTTCGTCCAGCGCGATTTCTGAACGCTTTTTTTTCTGAACCGCCTGCCGGAGAACCGTGTATTCCCGGTTCCGCTCTCTATTGGTGGCGCTCCCGACCATCGCCGTTCACCTCGCCACGCTTCCGATGACCGATATCCTGCAGCGCATCACGACTGATCCGGCACGGCGCGGAGGCCAGCCCTGCATCCGGCACCTCCGGTTCACCGTGCGCGACATCGCCACCTATCGCGCAGGCGGCATGACTCCCGCGCAGATCCTCCACGATTTCCCCAGCCTGGAACCGGCCGATCTGGAAGCGTGCGAGGCTTACGTGGCCGCCCACCCCGAGGTCCTGGAAGACCATCCCCAGCCGGAGCGTCTCGCTGCCTCGGAGGATCACGGGCCGACGCTGTAGGACGAGCGGCCACGCGCCGATCCTCCCTCCCGCCGACCAACTGGAGCGCGGCGCCAGGCACGTGCCCGCTCCGGCGCTCCGCTCCCGCATGCGGGCGCCCGGCGTGGACGTACCCCGATCCTCGCCGTAGAAACCCCGTCCTGCACCCGTCACCGATGCGTTCTCTGGCCGTCCTCGCCTTCCTCCCGCTCGCCGGCGTACTACCTCGTCCTGGTGGAGCGCTCCTGCTCCTGCTGGGGTGTGCCTGGTGGTGGTCTCGCGCCCTGTACCTGCTGCCCGCGACTCCGGACCGGGGTCCGTAAGAGCAGACCTCGCCTCTCCTACAATCCTGCCCCGAACCTGTAAGCTCGGCTTACACGTTCAGCGGCCCCGCGGTCCTCCGAGTGGAGGCGCGGGGCCGCAGCTGTTTACGGGACCCAGGCCACGATCCTTTCCGCACCCCAGCCTTTCACATGGTCTCCAGCATCCCCCCGCACCACTCCCGCATCCTCCACACCCTCCTCGCGGCGATCACCACGCGCGAGGGATGGGAGTGGCAGGGCACCCACGGTTGGCTGCTCCTCTCCGACTTCGACTTTCGCCCGGCGTTCGTGACGGCCGATTCGCTCGCTTCTCTCGCCCGCAAAGGCTTCACCATTCGCGAAGACGTCCGCGACCCGGCGCGGCGGACCCCCGTCTGGCTCCACCGTCTCGCGCCGGCCGGCGCCCAGCTCCTCGCCTCCCCGCCTACCGGGCTCTCCATCCCGCTCCCGCCCGGCCGCGAGGACCGCCGCCACCGCTTCTACGTCCCGCCCGGTGCTGCCGCCCTGCTCGCTTCGCTCCAGGCCCTGCCCGCTCCCACCTCGACCTGGCTCTTCTCCCGCGATCTGGCGGCCCTCTCTCCCCAGCACTACTCCGACACGGACCTCGCCTGGCTCGAATCACGGAGCATCATCGAGAAGGAAAGCGTCCCCAGCGCCGCCCGGCCCCACCGCCCCGCTCTCCGCCGGCGCCTCACCCCCTTCGGCCTCGCCGTCCGCCCGCTCCTCCGCGCCAGCGCGTAGCACGCCCCTCCTCGGCGCCCCGTCTCCCCCCGGGGTACGGTGAAGCGAACCGCGGCCGCCGGCCGCCCTCCGCCTCCCGCATTCCGGACCCCATGCGCCTCGCCGCGTCCATCCCCCTCCTCCCCATCCTCTGCGCGGCCGTTGCCGCGTGCGCGGACCCCGGCCCCGGAAACCACGCGGTCTCGGCCGACGATCCCGCGGGCCAATGCCTGCTCTCCGAGCCCGGCCACCAGCCGATCGTCGGCCTGTCCACCTTCACCGCGCAGCGCGCCGATCGCGGTGGCGACGGACCCGGCGCCCAGGCCGTCACCATCGTCTGCCAGACGTCGGGCCCCGGCGGTCTCCACACCGGGGACGTCGTCGAGCTCTTCCTCCCCAACCTCCGGCGGGGCCCCGTCCCGACCGGCAGGTACCACGTTCGGCGGGGCGACTTCGCCCGCGACACCACCGTGCCGCTGGACCGCATCGCATGGGGCCGCGTCTCCCGCGGCCCCGGTGCCGGCCTCACGTACGCCGCCGAGGGCGGCACGATCACGATCCTGGAGGCCACGGACGAAACGCTGAAAGGAGCCTACCGGATCGCGCTCCGCATCGCGGACCCGACCCACGCAGCGACCGCGGCCGACCCCCGCCTCGTCGTCCAGGGCGTCTTCACCGCGCCCGCGGCCGATGTCCAGCCCATCCGCTGATCGGCCGCGCCGGCGGCGCCCCTCCCACCGCGCCAGGCTCGCCGATCTCGCCCGCGACCCCTGGATCCGGATCTCGCTGGGCCTGGCGGCCGCGGGGATCATCGCGCTGGGCCCGGGCCGCCTGCGCCCGGTGTGGACCCCCAGCATCCCGGTGGGCCTGTACCGCATGACCCCGGTCCGCGCGGCCGATCCCCCGCCGGCACTGCGGGGGGAGGCGGTCCAGCTCTGCCTCCCGGCCCAGCTCGCGCGCTGGGCGGCGAGGCACACCCGGATCCCCGGCTACGGCTGCCCGGCTGGCACCGGGCACCTGGCCAAGCTCGTGGTCGCCGTCCCCGGCGA
The DNA here is from genome assembly GCA_040752145.1 of Gemmatimonadota bacterium. Classification (GTDB taxonomy): domain Bacteria; phylum Gemmatimonadota; class Gemmatimonadetes; order Longimicrobiales; family Longimicrobiaceae; genus JAFAYN01. Next base: position 327 of record JBFMFL010000109.1, on the reverse strand, counting down.
CACCGTCGAGCACACCCTGGCCGCCCTCATCATCAACGGCACACCCCTCCCCGCCAGCGCCTCCCACGTCCGCGACACCCGGGGCGCTCCCCTCCACGCCCCGGGCGCCGGCCCGGGCACGTACGTCCTCGCTCCCGGCCGGGTCTGGATCTACTCCCCGGACCCGTACTCCCTCGACAGCCGCCTCCTCGGCCCCGTCCCGGCCGCCGGGATCTCCGGCACCCTCCGCCCGCTGTGGGTACATCCTCGCTTCACGCCGCCGGGCGTACGCTGAGCAGCGTGAACCGTAGACGAGAAGGGGTGGCCGGGGATCTCCCCGGCCACCCC
>JBFMFL010000108.1:0-20027 GCA_040752145.1 Gemmatimonadota bacterium | reverse complement strand
AGCTCCCGCCACCCCTCCGGCAGGAATCGCGCGATGACGCCCCACTCTTCGGCAAGGATATCGGATCTCATGAAGCCCACGATAAGCCGGTCTCGCGTGGGCTGCAAGCCTTAAGTTAACGCCTATGCCCCCCGTCCCCCCCGGCGTGGGCCGGCTCCCCGCCGGCGGGGTCCAGCCGCAGCGGCAGCGTCACCGTGGCGGACACGCCGCCCCCCGGCGCGCCGCGCACCTCGAAGCGGTGCTCGTCGCCGTACAGCCGCAGCAGCCGGGCGCGGGTGTTCCCCAGCCCCACCCGCTCGCGCAGCGCTCCCCCCGCGGGGAGGCCGCCGCCGTCGTCGCGCACCTCCAGCCGCAGCCGCCCGCCCTCGCGCTCCGCGGACACCTCGATGCGGCCGGGCCCGGCGCGCTCGGCGATGCCGTGCCGCAGCGCGTTCTCCACCAGCGGCTGCAGGAGCAGGTTGGGGACGCGGGCGTCCAGCGTGTCCGGGTCGACGGCCAGGGTCACCGAGAGGCGGTCGCGGAAGCGGGCCTGCTCGATCTCCAGGTACGCCCGCAGGAAGTCCAGCTCGCGCCGCAGCGTCACCTCCTGGGTGCCGGCGTTGTCCACGCTCAGGCGCAGCAGGTCGCCCAGCCGCACGATCATGCGGTCGGCCTCGGCCGGGCTCTCGTGTACCAGCTCGGAGATGGTGTTCAGGGTGTTGAACAGGAAGTGGGGCTGGATCTGCGAGCGGAGGGCCTCCAGCTGGGCGCGGGCCAGCTGCGCCTCCAGCCGGGAGGCGTGCAGCTCGCGGTCGCGGTAGCGGCCGTAGTACTCCCAGGCGTAGCGCACCCCCAGGATGATCCAGTACCACTGCACGTTCCAGTGGAAGGTGCCGGCCACGTACGGCCAGTACTCCATGCGCGAGCTCCACAGCAGCCTCCCCACCGCCACGTTGGCCGCCGCGCTGGCCAGGGCGAACCCCGCCCCGGCCGCCAGGTGCAGCGCCAGCGAGCGCGGGCGCGACCCCCGCTCGAAGCGGAAGCGGCCGGCGAGCCACAGGATGGGCGGGGTGAACAGGGCCCACGCGTACGCGTCGGCGAAGTTGGCGAGCAGCCCCCGCACGTCGGCGGGCTTGCCGGTGGCGAGCTGGCCGAGGTAGGGGCGCGTGCCGTAGAACAGCCCCACCAGCGTCCAGCACGCCAGGATCAGGGCGAGCAGCGCGCGCCGCTTCTGGAGGAAGTGCCGGGCCGCGCCGGGCGGGGAAGAGTGGAGGCGGCCGGGTGCGCTCATGCCGTGTCCTGGGGGGAGGTGCCGGGCGTGCCCCCAAGCTGGGGGCCGCGGGGCGGGCCGCCACGCGCGCGGGACGAGCCGTGCGCCGGAGGGGCGGGCGGCGCACGGCGGGGATGGACCGCGGGCGCGTCCGGCTACAGGTAGCTGGCGATGCGCGCCTGCAGGCGCTCCAGGCGGGCCCGGTAGCCGCGGCTCAGCCGCAGCTCGGTGCCGTCGGAGAGCAGGAGCCGGAAGTCGCCGCCCGGGCAGGGGCGCAGCTCGCGGACGCGGTCCAGGTTGACGATGGCGGAGCGGTGCACCCGCAGGAACACGCCGGGGTCCAGCCGGGCCTCCAGCGCGCCCATGGTCTCGCGGATCAGCCAGCTCCGCCCCCCGGCGTGCAGCTCGGCGTAGTTGCCCTCCGCCCCGATCCAGTCCACCTCGGCGGCGCGCACCAGGAGCACCCGGTCGCCGGAGCGCACCAGCAGCCGCTCCAGGTACCCGCCCGCGGGCGCCTCCTCGCGCGCCAGGCGCTCCAGCGCGGCCTGGAGCGCGTCGCGCTCGCGCTCGGCGTCGCGCTCCTCGGCGGCGGCCAGCGCGCGGCGGAACGCCACCCGGAAGCGGTCGGCGCCGAAGGGCTCCACCAGGCAGTCCAGCGCCTGCACCTCGAAGGCGCGCAGCGCGTGCCCCTCGCCCGTGCCCACCAGCACCGCCGGCGGCGCGCGCTCCGGCCCGGCGGCCTCCAGCACGCCGAAGCCGTCCAGCCCGGGGAGCTCCGCGCCCAGGAAGGCCAGGTCCGGCCGCAGGGCGCGCAGGCGCTCCAGCGCGGCCGGACCGTCTGCGCACTCGGCCACCAGGCGGGCGCGTGGCTCGTGCGCGAGCAGGGAGCGGAGGCGCGCGCGCGTCTCCGGGCTGGCAAGGGCGACGAGCACCGTGAGCGTCATCGTGCACCTCGCGACGGCGATGGCCGTCCAGGCGGTGGAGGAGGGGCGCCGGCGGGTCCGGCGGGGTGGGTGCGGAATCGCCCGTCCGCAATCCTCTTTGACGTGCGGGAGGGGAGGAAAGTTCAGGCCGCCCGGCACCTGTTCCGCCAGGGAGCACGGGGCGGTCCGGCAAGCGTCCGTGTCGGTTCAATTTGCGGAGAAATGGCGGGATCGGCCGGCGCGCCTCAGCCGGGCGGGGCGGGGGCGAGCGCGGCCTCGATCTCCTGCACGGCGGCGCGGGCGCTCCGCCCCACCCCGATCACCGTGGCCGAGGCGAAGCCGGTCCAGTCGCCGTAGCCCACCAGCCAGAGGCGCGGCTCGGCGACGGAGCGGGTGCCGCTCACCTCCACCCGTCCGCCGCTCCCCACCACGCCCAGCGGCGCCAGGTGGTCCAGCGCCGGGCGGAAGCCGGTGCACCAGACCACGGCGTCGAAGCGCTCCCCGCGCCCGTCCGGCCACACCACGCCGTCGGGGGTGAAGCGCGCCGGGGGGCGGACGGCGTGCAGCACGCCGCGGTCGCGGGCCTCGCGCACGGGCGGCACCATCACCACGTCACCCAACGACCGGGGCGGGCCGGGGTCGCGTCCCTCCCGCTGGGCCCGGTACCTCTCCGTGGCCTGCTCGAACAGGACGCGGCCGTCCACGTCGTCGGGGAGGAAGCGCGGCGGCTCCAGCGTGGCCCAGGTCACATCCGCCACCCTCGACAGATCGGCCAGGAGCTGCGCGCCGGAGTTGCCGCCGCCCACCACCAGCACCCGCTTCCCCGCCAGCGCGTCCGGCGAGCGGAAATCCGCCGAGTGCAGCTGCACGCCGCGGAAGTCCGCCCGCCCGGGGACGTCGGGCACGTACGGGCGCTGCCAGGTGCCTGTGGCGCTCACCACGGCGCGGGCCGTCCACGCGCCCGCGTCGCTCTCCACGACCAGGCGCTCGCCGGCGCGGCGCACGGCGGTCACCCGTACGGGGCGGCGGACCGGCAGCTCGTAGCGCGCCTCGTACGCGGCCAGGTACTCCAGGAACTCGTCGCGCCCGGGGTACTCGTCCGCGCCGCCGCGCAGCGGCCAGCCGGGGAGCGAGCTCCAGCGCGCCGGGGAGAACAGGCGCAGCGAGTCCCAGGCGCGCAGCCACGCCCCGCCCGGCGCGTGGGCCGCGTCCAGGATGGCGAAGCGCAGCGGCGTTCGCCGCAGGTAGTAGCCCACGGCCAGCCCCGCCTGTCCCCCGCCCACCACCACCACGTCCAGCTCCCCGTCGTCGCTCATCCGCGCATCCGCTGGTTCTCCCGTGTCCCGGCGGCCGTCAGCCGCCGCCGCGTCCAAGATCCGGCCGCGCCCCGCGGTCTCGCAAGAAACCGGCGCTGCGGGCGGAAAAAGGCGGGCGGCCCGTCGGCCGCCCGCCTTCCGTTGTTCACTCCCCTACGCAGCGCGCAGCCCGACCCGAGCGCCAGCGAGGGGCACGCCCAAACCGACGTTCCGGGCCGTCAAAACCCGGATCAGAAGTCGATGAAGTTGCTCGGCCAGTAGCCACCGCCGGGGTACAGGCGGCGCGTGCCGTACGCGTACGGGTTCGCGTTGTACTCCTCGATCAGGATGCTGCCGTCGCTGTACACGGCGGCCACGTAGGCCACGTGCCCCCACGCGCTGGCGCCGCCCACGCTCTTGTTCCACTGCGCGATCCGCCCCACGGCCGGCGTGCTGTAGACGGCCACGCCCGTGGCGCGCGCGGCGTCGTCCCACGTGTGCGCGTCGCCGAAGTTCACGCCCAGGTACCAGTTGTGGAACCTCTGCCCGGTGCGCGTGCCGTTCCAGTTGATGCGGTGCGCGGCGAAGGACGTGCACTGGCGGTTGTAGAAGTTCCACTGGTCCACGCCGCTCGTGCTGGCGTACTTGTACGGGTAGTCGTCGAAGATGCACGGCCGCGCGGCCTGGCGGTTGGTGCCCGTGAGCACGTTGGCATCGGCCACCCAGTAGCCGTTGCTGAGCTTGTCCCAGACGTGGCTGGTCGTGTAGTACCCGGCCACGGTCTCCCCCCACGCGGTGCAGGTGATCTTCACCGCCGTTCCGCCCGCGAGCGTTCCCGCCACCGCGTAGCCCGTGCTGGGCCCGGTGCGCAGGTTGAAGGGCCCTCCCGGCGCCATCGTGGCCGACACCCCGGTGGGGAGGAGGTACTTCTGCGGCTGCTCCGGCGCGGCCTTCGCGGCCGGGGGCTGCACGGCGGTGGGCTGGGTGATCTGGTCGCCGCAGGCGGCCAGGGCGAGCAGGGCGCCCAGCGCGAGGGGGAGGGTGTGGACACGTCGCATGGCAGACTCCTCGGGAGGTTGCGGGTATCACAACGAGACAAATTCTGGGTGTGGATGCAGTGTATCGTGCCGCATGGTTCCCGTCAAGAAACATCACCAGTTTGGCGTTGCGTCCCGGGAGTCGTAGGATTCCGGCGGTGCTTTCACAACCGCCCGAGGCATGGAGGAGCCATGGAGCTGCGCTACCACACGCTGGACGTGTTCACCGACCGCGTCTTCGGCGGCAACCCGCTCGCCGTGTTCCCGGACGGCCGCGGCGTCGGCGGCGCGACGATGCAGCGGATCGCGCGGGAATTGAACCTGTCCGAGACGGTGTTCGTGCTCCCGCCGGAGCAGCCGGCGCACACGCGCCGGCTGCGGATCTTCACCCCCGCGGCGGAGCTGCCGTTCGCCGGGCACCCCACCGTGGGGACGGCGTTCCTGCTCGCCGCCCTGGGCGAGGTGCCGCTGGCCGGCGAGGAGACGGGGATCGTCTTCGAGGAGGGGGTGGGGCCGGTGCCGGTGCGGATCCGGGCGAGGGACGGCAGGCCCGTGTTCGCCGAATTGACGGCGGCGCGGCTGCCGGAGCGGGGCCCGCCGCCGCCCGCGCGCCGGGAGCTGGCGGCGCTGCTCGGGCTGGCGGAGGACGACCTGCTGGACGGGGAGTGGGGGGCGGAGGGGGTGTCGTGCGGCGTCCCCTTCCTGTTCGTGGCGCTGCGCGACCGCGCGGCGCTGGGGCGGGCGCGGGTGGACCCGGCGCGCTGGGAGGCGCTGCTCGCCGGGTGGTGGGCGCCTCACCTGTACGTGCTCGCCCTGGACCCGGAGCTGCCGGGCTCCGACGTGCGGGCGCGGATGTTCGCGCCGGCCATGGGGATCGCGGAGGACCCGGCCACCGGCGCGGCGGCCTCCGCGCTGGCCGGGTACCTGGCGCGGCGCTCGCCGCGGCGGGACGGCACGCTGCGCTGGACGGTGGAGCAGGGGTTCGAGATGGGGCGGCCCAGCCTGCTCCGGGTAGAGGCGGACGTGCGGGGCGGGGAGGTCGCGGAGGTGCGGGTGGGGGGCGCCTCCGTCCTGGTCGCCGAGGGCGTGCTGCGGCTCCCGGACGAGGAGGCGTAGAGCGGCCACCCCCGACCCACTCTGCCGGACCACTTGCGTCCGCGTTCTTTGCAATGTAAAGTACTTCACAAGCTGGGCGCCGACGTGCCCAGAATCCCTGGAGACCTGACCTCGACCCCGGAGGGAGCGATGAAGACGGACTGGCTGGAACGCATCCGCGGTGCGGTCCTGATGGGCCTGGCCTGGGCCGTGGCGTGGGCGCTGGTCGCCGTGCTGGTCGGGCTGGTCGTGGACCCGGACGGTTCCATGGACGAGATGTGGGTGGCGGTGGGAGCGTACCCGGGCTTCCTCTGCGGGGCGGTCTCCTCCGCGGCGCTCGGGATCGCGGGGGGCCGCCGCAGGCTCGGGGAGTTGTCGCTCTTCCGCGCGGGCGTCCGGGGGGCGGCGGTCGGCATGCTGGTGGGCGTGCTTCCGTTCGTGGTGGGCGAGCCGACCTCGGAGATCCCACTCTGGCAGTTGGGTGCCGCGGTCGTCGGTTCCATCACGCTGCTGAGCGCGGTCTCGGCCGCTGGATCGACGTTGCTGCTCCGGAACACCGGGTGGGGGCGGACTCCCGCGGCCGCGGGGCCGGAGGGCTGACCCGCGCTGACGATCTCCACTGTCAGAGCACTGGCAATACAGTATGTTGACACTACATCGCGTCAACTGTACAGTTAGGGAGGAGGGAACGTTGAAACGGCACCCGCCCGTCGCCCCGGCCAGGCTGCCGGCAACCCTGGGCGGGCTCGCGGGTCTAATCCAGAGCGCGCGGGGGACGGAACTGAACCGGGTGAGGACGCACGTCCCGGCACGCGCCGGTCCGCGTAGAACAGACAGGAGGAGAGGCCATGCGCGTCGGCGACGTGTCGGTCCGGCTGGTGCCGGTGGGCGGCGGGGAGATGCTCGAGGGCGAGGACGGCCGCGTGCTGGCGCGCCCGCGGCAGGTGTACGCCATCCGCCTGGAGAACCACTCCGACCGGCGCGCCGTGGCGAAGGTGTCGCTGGACGGACTGCCGGTGACGGAGGGCGGCCTGGTGCTGTCGCCGGGGGAGGCGATGACGCTGGAGCGCCCGACCACGGAGGGCGAGCACGGCCGCTTCACCGTGTTCGCGGAGGGGACGGAGGAGGTGTTCGGCGACGACGGGGGCCGTGGCAACCCCGACCTGGGGCTGGTGGAGGTGGAGTACCGCTGCGAGCTGGCGCCTCCCCCGCCGCCGGTCTACGTCCCCCGCGCCGCGCCGCCGTCGCTGCCGGGGCGCGAATTCGACTTCCCGCCCGCGCCGCTCCCCTCCCCGCCGCCCGCCTCGCCGGCGCGCCCCTCCACCGTGCCGCAGATCTGGTCGTCGGCGCAGGCGCCGGCCGTGCCCTCGTCGGCGCCCGCTCCGCCGGCGGCGATCCGCGAGAGCGACGTGGACTCCGCCGCGGGGACGGGGCTCACCGGCCGCTCGGAGCAGTCCTTCCGCACCGTGGCCGTGGGCCCGCTGGAGGAGACCGCGACGCGGGTGGCGCTGCGCATCGTGATCGGCAGGCCGGAGGCGTTCGGCCGGGCGCGGCCGCTCCCGGGCGCGGAGCGGCCGGTGCCGCCGCGCCCCGCGCCGCGGCCGTGAGGAGGCCGGGCATGGACGCGGAACCGGCGGGCGCGGCCGCGCGCGTGCAGGAGGAGCTGGGCGCGCTGCTCCCCGGGCGCTCGCCGGCGCTGCACATCGAGCAGGTGGTGGAGCGCACCCGGCTGCTGCTGGCGCGGCTGGGCGTCGCGCCGGAGGTGTGGGAGGACCGGCTCACCGTCCGCACGGTGCGCTACTACCGCAGCAAGGGGATCATCTCCGCCCCCTCCGGCGAGGGGCCCAACGCCCGCTACGGGCGGCGCCACGTGCTGGAGGCGGCCACGGCGCGCCTCGCCGGGCACCTTCACCACCTCAGCCTGGCCGACGCGGCGGAGCGGATCGCCGCGCTGGACGACGCGGGGCTGGCCGCGCTGCTGGGCGAGCTGGTGGACACGATGCGGGAGGAGAGCGCCGCGGCGCCGCCCCTCACGGCCCTCCCCGCCCGCCCGCTCCCGGGGCGGGCGCCGGCCTCCGCCCCGGACGGAGGCGGGCCCGAGCCCGTCGCCGCGTCGCACAGCGTCACGCTGCACCTGCCGCACGGCGCGGTCCTGGTCCTCCCGGCCGGGCACCCGGCGCTCGCGCGCTCCCCGGCCGCCGACGTCGGCCAGGCGGTCGCGGGAGCCCTGGAGAACAGACCTCCTTCCGCCTGACCCGGTCCCGGTCGGCGCCCTGGCCCGCACCCGCGCATCCGCCGGGTTGCCGCCGGGGCCCCGCCGCGCCAGAATCCCACCTCCGGTCCGCGACCGCCTCCCCGCTCCGCCCGTCCGATGCGCCTTCTCCGCCACCTCCGCCGCGCCGCGCTGCTCCTGGCGCTGACCGCCTGGCCGGCCGCCCTGTCCGCGCAGGTGCCCGTGCTCCCGGGCGAGCGGATCCGCGTGTGGCCGCGCGACCCGCGGCTGATCCGCCCGGACCTGCGCCTGCTCACCCCCACCAGCCCGGTGCAGGAGGGCGTGGTGCTTGCCGCCGCCGAGGGGCAGGTGGTGATGGAGATCGACTCGCGGGTGGCGACGGTGTTCCACGTGGGGGTGGGCCACTGGACCACGGAGCACACCGTCCGGCTCGACGACCTGGAGCGGATGGAGGTGTACCGCGGCCAGGAGTGGCTGCGCCCCGGCCCCAGGCGGCTGCTGCTCGCCGCGGGGACGGGCGTGCTGCTGGGGACGCTGATCGGCGTCTCCAACGGGGAGTGCAGCGGGGAGCCGTGCACCCGCCGGCAGAGCGTGGGCTTCGGGGTGGCGGCGGGGCTGCTGGCGGGCGGCGTGATCCTGGCCCTGCCGCGGGACCGGTGGGAGGAGGTACCGCTGCCGTAAGTGGAATCGCCGCAACGCCTTGCTCCTGTCACCGGCCGCCTTCTCCTCCGACCTCCCGGGAGGACACCGGCCGGGCTTCCGCCTCCCTCCGCCTCGCCCGGCCCGAGCTTCCCGACAGCCGATTCTCGTTTGAAAACGGGCTATCTCGTTCAAATACAAGCACATGCATGGGCGGCGGGCACCGGTCTTGCCTGATTCGGGGCGCAAGTCTCAGCACGGTGAGACGGAACCCTTTGCTTCGGAGCCCATCATGCGCTTGCTCTCTCTCGGCCGACGGGGCGTGGTGCTGGCCGCCCTCCTGGCCGCTCCGGGCTGTGCCGGCGGCGGTCTCGGCAACCTCGGCACCCTCGGCGACATCCTGGCCGGCGCGGCGGGCGTGCCCGGATCGGGCCAGCAGCAGCAGGGCCAGGTGGTGGCGGAGGTCCAGGGGCTGGACACGCAGCGGCAGCTGATCCAGGTGCGGACCCAGAACGGACAGACCGGCTCCCTGCTGTACGACCAGAACACCGTGGTCGTCTACCAGCAGCAGCGGTACCAGGTGACCAACCTGGAGCGCGGCGACGTGGTCGCCATCCAGGTGCAGCAGACCAACCAGGGGAGCCCGTACGCCAGCCGCATCGACGTGCAGCAGAGCGTGCAGGAGCGCACCGGCCAGACCACGGGCGGCGGCGTGGGGGTGCAGCAGTTCACCGGCCGCGTGGGGCAGATCGACCACCAGCGGGGCATGTTCCAGCTCCAGACCTCGTACGCCGGCAACGTCGTCGTGTCGCTGCCCTACAACCCGTCCAGCACGGTCGTGAACCAGTTCAACCGCCTGCGCAGCGGCGACTCGGTGCGGCTGGAGGGCACGGAGGTCGGCAACGGCCGCGTGGAGCTGTACCGCTTCTACTGATTCGCTCGGCCAGGTTCTTTCCCGGTCGGCTTCCCCGGCTCCGACGCTCACCCGTCGGAGCCGGTTGTGTTCCGGTCCGACAAGGGTGAGGCATGTTCGAATTGGCCGACAATGTGCGTTCCGTGATCTCCGCTCATCGAAGTGGGTTCACCAGACGGTGTCCAGGAGGTCAAAATGGCGAAGGCAACGAGTGGTGGAGGCGGGCAGGGAGGTGGGGGAGGCGGTGGCGGAGGGCATCGCGGTGGAAGCTCTCCGGACCGGTCCCCGAATGACGATCGCAGTGATGTGAAGAACCCGAACAACCAGGACTACGAGTACGATCGCTTCAACCAGGAAAAGCAGTCGAGCGGCGGCTGATCCGATCGGCTCCGGTCGACGGGAGCTGACGACGGGCGGGCATCGAACTCGACTTCGGTGTCCGCCCGAGTTGCGTCCAGGGGGCAGGTCGGATATCGATTAACTCTCCAGCCTCGCCTTCCCGCTCGCCCACCCTCGTCCCGATTCCCGACCATGACAGTGCGCACCGTCAGGCGGCCCGTGCTCCTTGCCGCGGCCCTGCTCCTCGCGTCCGCCGCCCAGGCCCCCGCGCAGAACCCGCGCGCGGCGCAGGCCGGTCAGGGCTCCGAGATCCTGTGGGACCGCTGGGGCGTGCCGCACGTGTTCGCGCGCAGCGACCGCGACCTGGGGTGGGGCTTCGGGTGGGCGCAGGCGCACAGCCACGGCGACCGGGTGCTCACGCTGTACGGGCTGGCCCGCGGGCGCGGCGCCGAGTACTGGGGCGAGCGCTACCTGGCGTCCGACCGGCTGGTGCGCACCGTGGGGATCCCGGAGCAGGGGGCGCGCGACCTGGCCGCGCAGCCGGCGGAGCTGCGCCGCTACCTCCAGGCGTTCGCGGACGGCTTCAACGCCTACGCCCGCGCGCACCCGGAGCGCATCGCCGACTCGGTGGAGGCGGTGCTCCCGGTCACCGCGGCGGACCTGCTGCGGCACAGCCACCGGGTCATGTTCTCCTTCGTCTCGGTGACCGGGAACCAGCCGCCCATGGTGGGGCTGAACGGGCTCCCGCCGGAGCGCCGGCCGGGGTCCAACGGCTGGGCCGTCGCGCCGTCGCGCGCGGCCGGCGGCCATGCCATGCTCCTCCAGAACCCGCACCTCTCCTGGGACGACGACCTCCAGCTCTTCTACGAGGCGCAGCTGTCGGGGCCCGGCAGCGACGTGTACGGCGTGACGCTGGTCGGCTTCCCGGTCATCGTCATCGGCTTCAACGACCGGCTGGGGTGGACGCACACCGTCAACACCATCGACGCGCTGGACACCTACCGGCTGACGCCGTCGGGGGACGGCTACCGCTTCGACGGGGGCGTGCGCTCCTTCCAGGTCTCGCGGCAGACGCTGCGGGTGAAGGGGGCGGACGGGCGGCTGCGGGAGGAGGAGCTGGTGGTGCGGCGCTCGGTGCACGGGCCGGTGGTGCGCATGGACGACACCTCGGCCGTGGCGCTGCGCACCACCTCGCTGGAGGCGGGCGGGCTGGCCCGGCAGTTCCGGGAGATGGGGCGCGCCCGCGGTCTGGCCGAGTTCGAGGCGGCGCTGCGGCGGATGCAGCTCCCCATGTTCAACGTGGTCTACGCCGACCGCGACGGGCACGTGCTGTACCTGTTCGGCGGGCGGGTGCCGCGGCGCCCCTCGGGCGACTTCGCGAGCTGGCAGGGCGCGGTGCGCGGCGACACCTCGGCCACGCTGTGGAGCGGGATCCTGGGCTACGACGAGCTGCCGCGCATCGTGGACCCGGCGAGCGGCTTCGTGCAGAACTCCAACTCGCCACCCTGGTTCGCCACGCTCCCCTCGCCGCTGGACCCGGCGCGCTTCCCGGCGTACCTGGCGCCGCGCTCCCTGAACTTCCGCGAGCAGCGCGGCCTCGCGATGCTCGCCGCGGACAGCAGCATCACCTTCGACGAGCTGCTGGCGATGCGGTGGTCCAACCGCATGCTCCTGGCCGACCGGGTGCTGGACGAGCTGATCCCCGCGGCGCGCGCCTCCGGGCTCCCCCTGGCCGCGCGCGCCGCGGAGGTGCTGGAGCGCTGGGACCGCACGGCGGACGCGGAGAGCCGCGGCGCCGTGCTCTTCGCCGCCTGGGCGCGCGAGGCGCGGCCCACCGCCGGCGGGCGCGGCTTCGCGCGGCGCTGGGACCCGGCCGCCCCGCTCGCCACCCCCAGCGGCCTGGCGGACCTGGGCGCGGCCGCCGCGGCGCTGGCCAGGGCGGCGGAGCGGGTGGAGCGGGCGTACGGTGCGCTGGACGTGCCGTGGGGGCAGGTGAACCGGCTCTCCCGCGACCTCCCCGGCAACGGCGCGTCGGGCGACCCGCTGGGCGTGTTCCACGTGGTCGACTACGCGCCCACCGAGGGCGGCGACACGCTCTACGCCGTGGCGGGCGACACCTACGTGGGCGCGGTGGAGTTCACGCCGGGAGGGCCGCGGGCGCAGACGCTGCTCAGCTACGGCAACGCCACCCAGCCCGGCTCGCCGCACGTGCGCGACCAGCTCCCGCTGCTCGCCCGCCGGGAGATGCGCCCCGTCTGGCGCACCCGCGCCGAGGTGGAGGCCAACCTGGAGGAGCGCACGCCGATCCGCCCCTGACCGCTCCCCGCCGCCCCGGCTCCGCACGGCGGAGCCGGGGCTCCCCCTTTCGCTCCCGCCCCGCGGCGCCCGCCATGATCGACCTCCGCACTCCCCTGTCGCTGCGCACCTCGTTCCGCTTTCCGCTCCAGTCGCCGCTCGCGCGGCGGGAGGTGGCGTGGGGGGCCGCGCTGCTGGTGCTGCTCCCGGGCGTGGGGTGGCTGCTGAACATGGGCCACCGCGTCGTGATGGTGCACCACATGCTGCACGGCCGGCCCGCCTGGCCGGCGTGGCGCGGCTACCCCGGGCTGCTGCGACACGGGGCGGTCACCTTCGCGGGGATGCTCTACTACTACCTGCCGGCGGCGCTGTTGGGCGCGCTCGCCTGGCGGACCGGGTCCGCGGGGTGGGCGGCGGGCGCGGCGGCGCTGGCTGCGCTCGCCACCGTGGCGATCCCCGGCTACATGACTCACTACTGCGTGGCGTTCGACGCGCGGGAGATCTTCGACCCGGTGCGGGCGCTCTCCCGGGTGAGGCAGGGCGGGGCGGCGTACTGGCGCGCCTGGGGGATCGCGCTGGCGGCGCTCGCGCTGTCGTTCGCGGGGCTGCTGGCGGCGGGGGTGGGGTTCCTGGCGACCAGCGTGTGGTTCTGGCAGGTGGCCGGGTTCAGCTTCGCCACCGTGTTCGCGCGGCAGGCGCGGGAGCGCGCGGCGCGCGTCGGCGGGGACGCCCTCCCCGGGGCGGCTACGGCCGGTCCGCCCGCGGGAGCCGGAGCGTGAAGGTGCTCCCCTCGCCCGGCGCGCTGGACACGCCCAGGTCGCCGCCCATGGCCCGGGCCAGGTCGCGGCTGATGGCGAGCCCCAGCCCCACGCCCTCGCGCGGGTTGCTGAAGCGGCGGTCCACCTGGATGAACGGGTCGAAGATGGCCTGCTGCTTCTCGGGCGCGATCCCCGGCCCGCTGTCGCGGACCGAGACGTGGGCCCACTCCCCGTCCCGCCCGCACGTCATCCGCACCCAGCCGCCGGCGGGGGTGAACTTGATGGCGTTGCCCACCAGGTTGAGGAGGATCTGCCGCACCCTCTCCTCGTCGCCCAGAAGGCGGAGGGAGGGGTCGCACTCCCGGACGGACAGGGCGATCCCCCTGGCGTCCGCCAGCGGGGCCACCAGCGGCTCCACGCTCCCCACGAGCTCGCACGCGGCGTGGGGGCGCAGGTCCAGCTCGATCCGCCCCGCCTCCAACCGCGCGAAGGCGAGCACGTCGTCGATCAGGGTGAGCAGGTGGTGCTGGCTTGCCTTGACGCGGGCCAGGGCGCCACGCTGCGCCTCGGTGACGGGGCCGTGGATCCCCATCTCCACCAGCTCCACGTAGCCGCCGATGGCGTTGAGCGGGGTCCTCAGCTCGTGGCTCATGGAGGCCAGGAAGTCGGCCTTGGCCCGGTTGGCGGTCTCGGCCTCGGCGCGGGCGGCCTCGGCTTCGCTCCGGGCCGCTTCCGCGGAGGCGCGCTGGCGCTCGCTCTCCCGGAGCAGGCGCTCCACCTGCCGGCGCGCCAGCACCTGTTCGGTGACGTCCGTGCCGTGCGCGATGATGCCGGAGCGGGTGCCGTCGGCCTCCAGCAGCGGGAGGTAGGAGAAGTCCACGAACCTCTCCTCGGGCGGGGCGCCGGGGGTGCGGGCGAGCCGGATGGGGCTCTCGCGGCCCAAAAAGGGCTCGCCGGTCCCCAGCACCCGGTCGAGCAGCTCCACGAACCCCTGCTGCACCACCTCGGGGAGCGCCTCGCGCACGGGCCTTCCCAGGATCTCCCGGTGGCCAACCAGCCGGTAGTAGGCGTCGTTGGCCAGCTCGAACACGTGCTCGCGCCCGCGGAGCACCGCCAGGAACGCGGGGGCCTGCTTGAACACGTACTCCAGCCGGGCGCGCTCCACCTGCAGCTCGTCCAGCAGCCGGTCGCGCTCGGACTGGAGGGCGCGGGCGCGGACCTGGGCGGTGGTCTCGTAGCAGTTGATGAGCACGGCGCCCACCTCGCCGCTCTCCACGATCACCGGGCTGTAGGAGAAGGTGAAGTAGGCGTCCTCCAGCGCGCCGTGCCGCTCCACGCGCAGCAGCCGGTCCTCGAAGTACACGGTCTCGCCGCCCCAGACGCGCTCGAAGAGCGGGGCGATCTCCTCCCGGATCTCCGCCCAGCTCCACAGCACCGGGCGGCCCAGCCCCGCCGGGTGCTTGTCGCCCATGATGACGCGGTACGCGTCGTTGTAGACCTGGAGCAGCTCCGGCCCCCAGCACAGGTTCTGGGCGATCCCCTGCCGGATCGCCATCCCCGCCGCGGTCTTGAGGCTCCGCGGCCACTCCTCCACGGGCCCCAGCGGGGTCTCCGCCCAGTCCTTGTCCCGGCAGAGCCGCCCCATCTCGCTGTCCGCGGGAAAGACGACCTCCCGCTCCCGCCGCGGAGGACCGGCCCGGTCTACACCACTCATGTGCGCTGCTCTGAACGTGCGTGCGAAGTCCTCCGGGCCGTCCCCGGCGTCCGCCGCGGCGCGGCGGACGGGGTGCCACGCCAGACCCGCGCCACCGTGATGTTCGTCACGTCGGGCGCGCCCGGGGCGGGGCTGTTTCGGCCGATTGTCGGGTCCCCGGCGCGCGGCTAGATTCGGGGGTGCCGGCGCGCGCTCCCCGCCGCGGCCCATCCCCACCGAAAGGCCCCGCCCATGAAGATCCCCGCCGAGTGGCTGACGCAGCGAGCCGGCAACCAGCCCACCGCCGAGCACCGCGGCCTGCCCGAGATGGCGGCGCTGCGCATCCGCCGCGACTGGCAGAAGCTCAAGGCGCAGGCCCAGGAGGGCGACGAGGTGTGGGCGTTCGCGAACCCGTCCAACACCTGGAAGAAGCTGGGGAAGCAGACCGGCTACGCGCTGGTGCGCGACGGCAAGATCGTGCAGAGCGTGGTGGTGACGAACACGTACGCCTGAACGGAGCGGACGGAGCCAGGCGGCCTTCCCCAGGCCGCCGTCGCGGCCGGGGTGCCTGGCACGGAACATGACACTTGCCCTGACGTACCACCTGACCCAACTTCGTGGGGTACCCCTTCAGGAGGTGTGGGATGCGCGTCAGCGAATTGAGAAGAGGGGAGACGGAGGCCGTCATCGAGTGGGCCCACAACGTGCTCGGGCTCACCTATCCGGAGATCGCCGGGGTCATCGGAACGACCGAGCGAACCATCTACCGCTGGCGCGATCAGCAGGTCTCCCCGTCTCCGGAGTTCCACGAGAAGCTGGACCGGCTGGGTGAGCTGCGGTTCTGGCTGGAGACGGTGTTCCCGGACGACCCCAAGAAGGCCGACCGCTGGGTCGCCACGGGGCGGATCCTGGCCCTGGACGGGCAGACCCCTCTCTCGTGGATCAGGCGGGGACGGTTGGACCGCGTGATCGAGATCCTCGCCAGCTACCACAACGGGGCTTTCGTGTGAGGTTCCGCGGCCGGGTGTGGCGCTACATCCCCCGGGACGCCGACCCGCTGCACGCCGGATACATCGTGGAGGCAGGCGGACGCTGGAACCGGAAACGGCGGTACGGCTGTCTCTACACGGCCCTGTCCATGGAGGGAGCCGTTGCCGAGTACGACAAGGCGGTCGGCGCGTGGGGGATCGACGAGCCTCGCGACCTCGTCTCGCTGGAGGTGAGAGTCGCTCCGGTCCGCGACCTGACCACGGAGATGGCGAAGTGGGCGCTCGGCTTCCGGATCGACGAACTCACGGCGGACGGTGAGCAGCCGCTGGAGCACTGCCGCCGCCTCGCCGATCAGACGCTCGCCCGTGGCTACAACGCGATCCTCGCTCCATCCGCCGCTCGGGCCGGCGAGCTGAACCTGATGATCTACCTTCGCGGCGACCTGACGCTTCGTCACGGACCCGACCGGCGCGCGCTGAACTACGGGTACGACCGGTTAACGGAACAAGACGTGGACAAACCCGATCTCTTCTGATCGGCAATCGGGGGATTCGCCTCGGCGAGCCCGACCATCCGTCACGGGTGGCCACGCATCTCTGAAACGCCCGCGAGTTCAGGGCTAGAGAGAAGAAGCCGCCCCGGCAAACCCGCGGCGGCTTCAGCTTTCCCCGTGAAGGAATTGCCCTCACCGGCTTCCGCTCAGCCGCTCCCCTCGCACCAGGCCAGCACCTCCGCGAAGCCGCGATCTTCGAGCGACCCGAACAGCGGGTGCTTCGAGAGCTTGGCCTTCGTGATGGCCGGGCTGCTCAGCCCGCACAGGAAGCGCGCCTGCTGCCGCGGGTGCCCCAGCGCCGTGCGGTTGTCGCGCACCAGCTGCCGGAACGCCGCCGCGTCGATGCTCCGCTCCACCGGCCCGCGGTCCGGGCGCTGCGGGAACTTCGTCGCCCGCCCCGTCTCGCACCAGGTGCAGTGCCCGCACGGCTCCGTGCGCGCCTCGCCGAAGTAGGACAGCAGGAAGTTGGTCTGGCAGCCGTCCCGCTCCACCAGCTCCACCACCTGCCCCACCCGCCCCACCTCCGCCGTCTCCCGGCGCGCGAACCGCGCCTCCAGCTCGTCCGCCAGCGCCTCCGCGTCCGCGGCGTCCACCAGGCGCGTGAAGCGCTGCCGCGCGTCCGTGACCTGCACCTCGGCCAGCCCCTCCGACTGGAGGTAGTCCACCATGCGGACGATGCGGTCGCGCCCCTCCCCCAGCTCCGCGCCGACCACGGCGGGGTCCAGCGTCAGCCACTCACGCCCCTTCTTGGCCCGGTCGAACACCGACTCCACGAAGCGCGCCCGGTCCTCGGGGAAGCGCGCCGTGATCTGCGGCAGCGGCGTGGAGAAGCGCACCTTGTACCCGGCGTAGAACGGCGTCCCCTGCCGCAGCACCCCCATCAGCTCCAGGTAGGTGAGCGCGGTGCGGAGGACCAGCTGCCGGATGTCGTGCGCCGCCGAGAGCGCGTACTGGCTGACGTCGAACTCGCGCGGGCCGCCCAGGATCTCGCGCAGCAGCCCCAGCAGCGACTCGCGGGTGGGCGTGTCGCCGTAGGTGAAGTTCTCCAGGGTGGCCACGTCCTCCAGGCTCCCCATCAGCTCCACGGTGGAGGGCCGCCCGTCGCGCCCCGCCCGGCCGACCTCCTGCGAGTAGCTTTCCAGCCCCTTGGGGAGGTTGTAGTGGTAGACGTAGCGCACGTCCGCCTTGTCGATCCCCATCCCGAAGGCGATGGTCGCCACCACCATCGCCCGGTCGGACGCCTTCCACCACTCCTGCACCCGGGCGCGGGCCACGTCGTCCATCCCCGCGTGGTAGGCCCTCGCGGGGAGCCCGGCGTCGGCGAGCGCCTGGGCCACCCGCTCCGCCGTGCGCTGCAGGGTGACGTAGACGATGCCGGAGCCCGGCGGCCGGCTCCTGATGCGCTCCAGCAGCGCCGCGTCGCGCCCGCGGGCCGGGGTGGGCGAGGTGCGGAGGAACAGGTTGGGGCGGTGGAAGCCGGTGACCACCGCGTTCTCGCGGGCGATGCCGAACGAGGCGCAGATGTCCTCCACCACCGGCGGGGTGGCCGTGGCGGTGAGCGCCAGCACCCGCTCCGCCCCCACCGCGCGGGCCGTCTCCGCCAGCTTCAGGTAGTCCGGGCGGAAGTTGTGGCCCCACTCCGAGATGCAGTGCGCCTCGTCCACCGCGAACAGGGCGATGCGGGCGCGGCCCAGCTGGTCCAGGAAGCGCTCGTTGTTGAAGCGCTCCGGCGCCACGTACAGCAGCCGCAGCTCCCCCGAGCGGAGCCGCCGCTCCACGGCGCGCGCCTCCTCGCCGGTGAGCGACGAGTCCAGCCGCGCCGCGTCGATGCCGCGGCCGCGCAGGAAGTCGATCTGGTCCTTCATCAGCGCGATCAGCGGCGACACCACCACCGTCACCCCCTCCAGCAGCAGGGCGGGGAGCTGGTAGCAGAGCGACTTGCCGCCGCCCGTGGGGAACACGGCCAGCGCGCCGCCGCTCCCCAGCAGTGCGTCGATCACCCGGCGCTGGCCGGGGCGGAACTCCGGGAGGCCGAAGCGCTCGCGCAGGACGGAATCGACGTCGGCCGTGGGGGCGGGTGCCATGCGTATGCTGCGTCGCGGTGTGGGTGCGTGCGTCCGGGAGCGCGCCGAAGGTAACACCTCCCGCCGCGCCCTGCGACTGCCTGGGAACGAGACGCCGCGCTGACAGTGCCCAGTTTCTTTACACCCTGCGCGCCGGCCGGGTAAGCCGCGGTCCGGCAGAGGGTTGCGCGATTCCGCCCCGGCGCGGGTGTACGGATTTTCGACAGTCGGGTCCCGAGTCCCCTGGCCGCCAGGGCAGATGCAAGCTGTTGCGGGAAAGCTGGTTACGCGGATCGGCGCGGTCGGGCACGCTCCTCGCCAAGAGGGGGCGCATCGACACGGCGGGCCGCCCGGTCCGCCGCCTCTTTCGTCTCCCTCCTCGAGGTACGTCATGAAGGCCCTGAAGTACACCGCCGCCGCCGCCCTCCTCGTCCCCGCCTTCGCGGGCACCGCCGCCGCCCAGACCGCCACGCAGAGCGTCAGCTACGAGGTGCAGGCGATCAACCAGATCTCCGTCACCGGGTCGCCGTCGCTGGTCATCAGCACCGCCACCGCGGGCTCGGCGCCCACCAGCGCGAGCGCGAGCGGGAGCTACGCCATCACCACCAACGAGACCGGCAAGAAGATCACCGCGCAGATCGACAGCGACATGCCCACGGGCGTGACCCTGACGGTGAGCCTGGCCGCCCCCGGCGCCGCCGCGAGCGCGGGCGCCGTGGTCCTGTCGACCACGCCGGTGGACGCAGTCACGGGGATCAGCACGGTGAGCCAGTCCGGGCTCTCGGTGGGCTACGGGCTCTCCGCCACCGTGGCCGCGGGCGTCGTCCCCGCCGGCAGCCGCACGGTGACCTACACCGTCACCGACGGCGCGTGATCCGCGGCGCGGGGCGGCCCGCGCCCGGCGCGGCCGCCCCGAGGCGGCTCCCCTCCCTCCTTCGAAACCCCCATGCGCAGCGCCTTCGCGGCCCTCCTGGCCGCCGCCCTCGCCGCCGTCCCGGCGGCGGCCCAGCTTTCCGTGGTCAGCTCCACCGTCGCCGAGCACCGCGCGCGTCCCGGCGAGACGTACACCGGGACCATCGTCCTCCGCAACGCCGGCCCCGTCCCCCAGGAGGCGCGGCTGTACCAGACCGACTACCGCTTCTTCGCCGACGGGCGCACCCTGTTCGAGGCGGCTGGGGGCCGGCCCCGCTCCAACGCCGGCTGGATCACGCTCTCCCCGTCGCGGCTGGTGGTGCCGGCGGGGAGCGAGGCGACGGTGGGGTACACCGTGACCGTCCCCGCCGCCGGCGCGGCAGCCGGGAGCCACTGGAGCATGGTGATGGTGGAGGCGGTGGGCGCCGACTCCCCGGAGGCGGCCGGGCGGCGCGGTCGCGTGGAGGTGGGGATCCGCGCCGCGGTCCGCTACGGGGTGCAGGTGGCCACGCACCTGGAGGGCGGCGAGAGCCGGGTGGAGTTCGCCCGGGTGGCCGTGGCGGCCGGGCCCGCGGGGGCGCGCGCGCTGGAGCTGGACCTCGCCAACGCGGGGGACCGCGCCTACCGGCTGGACCTGTCCGTGGAGATCTTCGACGCGCAGGGCGCGCCGGCCGGGAAGCTGGCCGCGCGCCGGGGCCTCCTCTACCCGGGAAGCTCGCTCCGGCAGAGCTTCGCGCTCCCCGCGCTCCCGCCGGGGAGCTACAAGGCGCTCGTGATCGCCGATACCGGAGGCGACGAGGTGTTCGGCGGGGACTTCACGCTGAAGCTGTAGCGGCGGACGGGTGAGGTGCTTCCCGCGAGCGGGCGTCCTGCGGTGCCCGCTCTTTCTCTGCCTGCTCCTGGCGATGCCCGCGGCGGCCCAGGCCCCCGGCCTGCGCGTGGAGCGGCGCGGCCCCGACCCGGTGGAGGTCTCCCCGGGGGCCGCCGCCACGGTGGCGTTCCGGGTGGTCAACCCCGGCGCGGAGCCGGCGCGCGCCGCG